>DUCU01000086.1 GCA_012959605.1 Dehalococcoidia bacterium
TGCTTGCAAAGAATAGGGCCCCGATGGGGGAAACCCACCAGGACCCTTGAGGGGGAGCCTTTTGGAGGTAAGGCACCCTCTATGGTGAACAGGGGATGTTTTAGGAGGATGAGCGGAAATTCCCTGCTCTCCAATGATTACTACGCAGAGTTTGGTGTCTTCGGATGTAACGCCGGTCTAAACTCGATCGGCAACTAGTCTGGCTGCGGCTTCGACTCCCGTTAGGTCCAGCAGTGGGGTGACGCCGCTGGGCTGGGCGATGTGCAGTTGGATTACCCAAACGCCTTTCTTGAATACCACCAAGCTGCCAAACCCGTCCTGGTTGACTTCAAGAGAGCCTGATTCGTCCCCAATGGTGTCTGCAATGTCCTGCAGGCCCGGGGCTTCGGACGCCAGCAACGCCATCTGTTTGACTGCTTCATCTTGAGAGTCGAACTGGATGGTGGTCAGGGTCATGCCCTGGGTCCCACTGCGGTGTCGAAAGACAATGAATCAAAGCAGATCATGTGCTCGACCTGGGTCGGGTCTAGGGATTCCGCCATGGATCCCATGTCGATCTGCTTGGTGGACAGCCCACGCCACCGGCCACCTCGTCCACGTCATTCACCGTCAAAAGAGTGCTGATGTCGCCGTCGGGCACCTGAACCGTGTCGGTGATGGGTTCTGTTGTCGTGCCGGTGTTAGTCGTAGCGATGGCAAAGGCCGGGAGCAGCGCTAGTTCCTGGGCGATGGTCTCGTCGCCCCTACGCTCCTGGACCGTCAAGGCAAACGACGTTACCCATTCGGCAGATCACTGGAGTTCTACAACGTACTTGCCGAACAAATAGTTGCGGCCTTCTTCATCCAGTCCGTTATACAGTCCGTTATAAAAATGATGAAAAAATCTCCAGTCTTGAAATAATCGCCCGGATTGGTTGCAGTGCTTCATCTGATAGGTCGCTGGTGTCGTGGCTCCGCAGGGCGTTGGCCAAGTAGTCTATTAGACCAAGGTAAATCTGGACCTCGGCGTCAATGATCGAATTGTTGCCCGATAGCACAACTATGTCCGACTTTTCGGCATCGGCTGTATCAATGGGAGTGCCTCCGCCTGTAGTTTGGGAATACGGCTTTGACGTCGGTGATTTTCATTGGTTACTTTCTATCTATAAAGCGTTGGGTCAGGATATTAGACGGAGTACTACTTTGAACCGACGCATGGCGCAGGTGGCCCGCAGTTCATCAAAGCTCACAATCTCGGCAGCCTGGAAGCCCTGTCCTTCTTCGATACGCCCGCCAACCTCCGGGAGGCTTTTTTGGTAGATGCGGCCCAGTGGTTCCTCCTCGGCCTCCGAGTAGAGGAACCACTGGGTAGTTGGCAGGCAAGTTTCTGTTGCGTCGCTCAAATCTTTTAGCTCAAACAGGGGTTATTGAATCGGAATCTGGGCGTAGGGAACGTTCTTGGACGGGTCAATCTTGCGGCGTTCGATAAATGAAGTCCGGCGTTCCAAGCACTCCTCCGAGGCCAAATAGTCCGGGTAGTGCTCTTGCATCGGAGTCGTGGCCGGGTTTTCAAAGTGATCGTGCCGGTTGTAAGAGATCTTCTGCATCTGGAGGATAATCGGGCTCACATTCTTGATGTCGGCGATCCAACGGTCGACCTCCGTCCATAGTTGGTTTGGCTCCACAACAATGTTGACAAGGCCCATGTCGACGGCTTGTTGGGCGGTGTATTGGCGGCAGAGCATCCACATTTCACGCGCCCGTTTTTGGCCGATTCTGGCCGCGAGCATGGCCACGTTGTGACCGTTGGCTGGGCTGCCCACGCGGGGGCCGGTCTGCCCAAACTTGGAGCGGGTGGTCGCGATGGTGAAATCGCAGGTGTAGGCCAGGATGTTGCCAGAGCCGATGGCGAACCCGTCCACGGCCGCGATAACCGGTTGGGGCATCTGCATGACGACCTCGTTATACCGGACCTCGGTCTCGCTGCGGTGGCCTCGGTAGTCGCCGTGTTCCAGTTCCGGGTCGTAGCTCTGGTCGTTGCCGGTGCAGAAACCATTGGGACCGGCACCGGAGATTACCACCACGCGGATGTCCGAGTCGGCGGCGGCGTCCAGCAGGCTATCGGCCATCTCGTCCATGGTGATGCCGCGCTTGGCGTTATAGGTCTCCGGCCGGTTCAGCAGCAGCCAGGCAACGCCGTCTTCCTTCTTGTAGACAACGTCTGAGTAGTTATCCGAGCCGAGAATCGAGCCCAGGTAGTTGGAGAATTTCTGGTCCACCATGTCCAGGGCATCTTGGAACCCCTTGATCAGTTGGGACTCCGTCACATCAGCCTTGGCGCTGGCGATGATCTCATCTTCGTTTCGAGTGGCCTGAAACCCCTTGGTATTCAGCCAGCGAGTGAACCCCCTGGTGAAGTCGTGCACCGCGGCGCAGGCCTCATGGGAAAAACTCAGCCGGTTACCGGAGGCTAGGTCGTCCACCGTGATACTAAGGCTCGCCTGGTCCGGCCCCGCAGCCGAGGTCAAGTTCAAATTAAATTGCACCCCGGCCGTGGGGTAACTCGCGCTGGTCTTCAAGTCGATGCTGGCTGGCATAAAGCCCTCCTGAAATTTGGCGAAGATATATCAGGTGGAATTCTATAAGAAAGTGAGCACCTACGTACTGCTGAAGACAAACAACTAAAGAAGTGAGGGAAAGTAGAAATAAGAAGAAACTGGCTCCCCGAGTAGGATTCGAACCTACGACCTATCGGTTAACAGCCGACCGCTCTACCGCTGAGC
>DUCU01000087.1 GCA_012959605.1 Dehalococcoidia bacterium
GCTAGGAAGTCTACCAGTTCTTCCGCTTCCACCTGGGCCCACCCGGGCAGTGAGACTGGCTTCAGCGCTTCCAGTGCCCGGGCTGCTGCTGCCTCAGTAACGCGTTGGGAGTGTTCTTGGGAGCCAACTTCATCCAGCACGGCTAATACCCGCTGGACATCGTCCTCTTCCAATTCTTCCTGCCCGTAGATGCGAAGCAAATCGTCCATGGCCTGTCCGGAGGCACGTTCCAAAGCAAATACAACCGGGTAAGACTTTTTGCGACGGCGTATATCGTTGCCGGTTGCCTTGCCCAGGGTGGCTTCGTCTCCCCAGATGCCCAAATAATCATCCCTGATTTGAAAAGCCTGGCCCAGATGATTGCCAAACTCGGCAAACGCGTCAACAGTAGCCGTGTCTTCCGTGGCCAGGATTGCCCCGATTTGTAGTGCAGACCGAATCAAAGCCCCGGTCTTGCAGGCAATCATATAGAGGTACTCGTCCGCTTTGATGTCCGTCCGTGACTCAAAGTCCAAATCCATGCACTGACCTTGAATCATCTCTAGGTAGCTTTCGGTCAGTATGTCAGAAACGCGGATAGCGGTGGCTGAGGTAACTTGTTGACTGGCCACATCCAGCAGGGCCAAATCACCAGTGCACTGCATGGCGTTGCCAGTCCACATAGCTTTGGGGATGCCCCAAAGGTGCCAAACAGTGGGTTGGTGTCGCCGCTCCACGTCTTGGTCTTGGATGTCGTCGTGAATCAAAGAGAAGTTATGGATCAATTCTAGGGCTGCGGCGGCGGGAAGGGCCCTAGAGTAATCGCTGGCTAAGGCGTCGCAGGCGAAGAGGCATAGGGTGGGGCGAAGCGCTTTGCCCTGGGTTAGTGAGGTGTCCATTGGGTCGCCCTGTTGATCGACCCATCCCAGGTGATAGCGGAGCAGGCGGTAGGCCTCAGAGTTGTCGGCCACAGGCACAACCCTATTGAGCTCTTGCTCCACTGAGTTTTTGTATCTGGAGAACATCCCTGGGAGTTTGGTCCCAGAGGTTGAACTCGTCTTTGATTGCTCGTCGTGGGCCATACTCTACCCGTTCAAAAGAGAGGTGTGCTGCGGTGAGTGGCTAAGACATGCCACATACACTCGCAACCGGACGATGTTGTCACCAGCCAATGGTGAGGGAAATGCTAGCAAAGCATTTTGTAGGGTGTCAAGAAAAATCGGCCTTTTGTTGGCCTGTCCCCACGCCTGCATCTTGGCAACCCGAGTTAATTTGCGTTTCCTAAAATATCTTCTGCGCGTTTCTGCCAGTTCTTATAGTACGCTTTTGTGCCTGACTGCTGACTGTGCGTAGTCGACAGGAATTGGTATAATTATCTCGCTAGTTTGGGATTGTGCATTCAGAGGCTTAAAAAGTGGCTGGAAACCGGGTGAATTTAACGGGCCATTTAACGGTTTAGCCTTGTTATTTGCAAGAATATTGGCCGAATTCGCGGTTTTAATTCATTGAAATAAGCAGAGATTCCAGCATTTAAGACAGGCACAGATTAGCTTCAGCACAATCATGCTGATAGTTATTTGACAGAAGTGCCAGATTGGTTTATATTTCTTCCTTGTAATGAATGTTACATAAGGGGTGCAACGAGCCTGGGATTTTCCCGTGTCCGTCGTACCCTACTGATGTAACTGACCTATAAGGGTGATTTCACACCCCCAAAGACTAACAAAATTTGAACTTTCCTGAGGAGGAGCACATGGCTGAACAGGATATTGCCTTGATGTCACATCTCATGCGCCGCGCCGGTTTCGGAGCGAGCCGTGACGAGATTGAAGCCAAGGCAGCCCAAGGTTATGACAGTGTAGTGCAAGAATTGCTCAATCCCGAGACTCAAGAAGCTGTAGACGAAGACCTGCTTTATCGCTACAACCCTTCATACTATGAAGCCGCTGCCATTGAAAACAACGTGCAGCAATGGGTCTGGCGAATGATTAATAGCCCCCGCCAGCTTCAAGAGAAAGTGGCGCTCTTCTGGCACATGATATTCTGTGCGGGTCACAGCAAGATTGACAGTGGCCAAGAAATGGGTCTGATGGTAGATATCTTCCGTCAGGATGGAATGGGAAAGTTCGACAACCTCTTGCTAGCCCTTTCAACCAACCCCGGCATGATGTACTACCTCGACAACACCGAGAGTCACAAGACCGCCATCAATGAAAACTATGGTCGTGAACTCCTAGAGTTGTTCTCCCTAGGCGTGGGAATGGACGAAGGCTTCAACTACAGTGAAGATGACGTCAAAGCATGCGCCAGGGCTTTCACCGGTTGGAACATTGCTCCTCCCTATCCTCCGTTCCCTCATGGTCGCAGCCCTTGGGAGTTCCGGTTCGACCCCGCCGACCACGACACCGAGGAAAAGACTTTCTTGGGCGAGACCGGCAACTGGAACGGAAATGACATCATTGAGATCGCTTGCAAGCAGCCGGCCACCGCTCGCTTCCTTGCCCGTCACCTTTACAACTACTTCGTAGCTGACGAGCCCCAGATTCCGGCTTGGCGGTTGACTCCGCCCCGAGATCAGGCGGCCATTGAAGCCATGGAGAAGGCCTACTGGGAGTCTGACCACTCCATCAAGGCGATGTTGGAAGTGCTCTTCACCTCCGACTTCTTCAAAGACGAAGCGATTCGGTACGCCAAGGTCAAGAACCCCACAGAGATGGTTGTCAGCCTGCTCCGCATGACCGGAGAGTTCAAGGGCTACAAGCCTGGTCTGTTTGACTACTCACAGGAGCCCAAATACATGGGCATGGACCTGATGAATCCTCCCACCGTTGAGGGTTGGCACACAGGCCGCGAATGGATCGACAGCGGCACATTGGTTGAGCGCATCAACTTTGCTTCCGACATTCTCGGTAACACCGAGCTTGAGGGAGTGCAGTCCCTGGTAAACCGTTTGATGGGTCTGGGCGACAAGCTCACCCCTGAGCAGTTTGTTGATGGCTGTCTAGACCTGACCGGTCCGGTGGTTCTATTCCCTGACACTATGGGTCAGTTGATTTCCCACGCCTCCCAAGAAGGCGAACTCTCCCATGGCACCGACGCCGAGAAGTCCGACTTCACCCGCCGCTCTGGCGAGATGTTCCAGATGATCGCCGCCACCGCTGAATTCCAATTCGAGTAAGTCCACTATAAGTAGACTGACTCTCGATTTACCTAAAAACGCAAGGAGAAATCATGGTTCAAACAAAAAAAGATCCGGTTCTGGCAGTACTTTCCCTGTCCGGCGGAAACGACGGCCTAAACTGCGTCATCCCCCGGAACAACGGTCACTATCGTGATGCGCGCCCCACAATTGCAGTTCCTGAAGACCAGATCATTCCTCTGACCGACGAGTTGGGCCTACACCCGACCATGGGCCCTCTAAAGAAATACTGGGACGAAGGCAAATTGGCCGTCTTCGTAGGTATCGGATACCCCACACCTAGTTACTCCCACTTCCGTTCCATGGATATCTGGCACACCTGTGAGCCGGAAGCCATTGGCACAGAAGGTTGGTTGGGCCGCGCCACCAAACAGCTTGACCCGAACTCCGAGAACGTACTGACGGCCGTTAACTTTGGCCGTGGTCTTCCCCGGGCCTTGGTGATGGACGGTGTCCCCGTTGCCTCCGTTGGTAACCTGGAGACCTACGGTCTGTTGACCGGCATCGAAGGAGAGAACCAGCGGAACGACGCGCTAGAGGTGTTCGGTCGCATGTACGCTCCTGCCATCGGGACCGGCGCAGTCATGGACTACATCCACCAGACTGGTACAGACGCCCTCAAGGGCGCCGACATCCTGTCCACGGCACCGGACAATTACACTTCCAGCGTTGAGTACTCCTCCACCGCCATTGGCCAGTACATGAAAAACATCGCACAGACTCACCTTGCTGGCTTTGGCACGCGGGTTCTGTACACCACTTCCCCGTACAACGGCTTTGACTCCCACGCCAACCAACTTCAGGCCAATTCAGGACTGTTGACCGATGTTTCCAACACCGTCGATAATTTCATGACTGACCTGCGCGAGCACGACGCCAGCGACGAAGTAACACTGATGTTTTTCAGTGAGTTCGGTCGCCGCGTCAAGGACAACGGTTCTGGTACCGACCACGGCGCCGCTGGTGTTGCCTTCGTAGTCGGCGAACACGTCAAAGGTGGCATCTACGGCCAGTATCCTTCCCTAGAGCCTTCTCAGCTGGAGGAGGGCGGCAACCTCAAGTTTAACCTGGACTTCCGGTCTGTCTACTCCACCATCCTGGAAGAATGGTTCGGCTTGGAAGCCAATCCCATCGTCAACGGCAACTTCGAGCGGACTAAGTTCTTCGCTTAAGCAGCCAAAGACTAACAGCAGCCAGTGACCGCTATGATTTGTTGGGCCGCTTAACCCGCGGTCCAGTGAATCAAGCAACCCAGGCAACCTAAGCGACTTTGAGGTAATAAAATATGTCAACGCATCTATTTGGCCTAACCAGCCGAACATTTAAGCACAGCCATGCCGTTGGCCGCGCAGAATTTGCCGGCACGGGTTTCCGTAACCCGACAGACATGGCAATCTCCCCCGACGGCACCGTGTACATCTGCAACCGCTCTTATGAGAACCGGCCAGACGGCGTGCACGTCACCGTAATGACACTGGACGAAGAATACATCACAGAATTCGGTTCCTACGGCGAGGCCGACGGCGAATTCATGTGGCCGACATCAGTCGCTCTAGATAGCAAGGGCTACCTCTATCTAGCTGACGAGTGGCTCAATCGCATCACCAAATTCACCAGCGACGGAGAATTTGTGAGCAAGTGGGGCACCGCCGGTTCAGGCGACGGCGAACTCAGCGGACCTGCCGGTCTCGCCATCGACTCCGATGACAACATCTTCATCGTTGACGCCGGCAATAGCCGAGTCCAAAAGTTCAGCCTGGATGGCAAGTACATCAGCCAGTTCGGTTCGAAGGGCAGCGACGACGGACAGTTCAACATGCCTTGGGGCATCTCACTGGACGGCGAAGGTCACGTCTACATAGCGGACTGGCGCAACGACCGAATCCAGAAGTTCACCGCTGACGGCCAATGGGAAGCCTCAATCGGCTCCACCGGTAGCGGAGTCGGCCAACTCAACCGCCCCAATGGCGTGAGTGTTGACGCTGATGGCGACATTTATGTTGCCGATTGGATGAACAACCGCGTGCAAGTCTTCGCTCCGGACGGCCGCTACATAACAGAGTTCCACGGCGAAGCCGTACTCTCGAAGTGGGGCCGGGACAAACTGGCTTCCAACCCGGACATGATCCGTCAGCGGTCGCTAGCTTTCGCCAATAACCCAGGTTATGAGCAGAAGCTCTGCCACCCCTGTGCCGTTAAGATCGATTCAGAAGGCAAGATTATCATAATCGATCACACTCGGAACCGTCTTCAGATTTACATCAAGGAAGACGAACCGGCGCTGGTCTAGATAACACCAATTAGCAAACGCAAAAAAGAGAGTCCCTCCGCGGAAGGACTCTCTTTTTTTATTCGATTAAAAGCTGATGGTGATCCAAATGCAGCGTTCACCAGATTAGCGTTACGGACCTTCTGGCATGCCGCCGTCGATCCAGGATACAACTTCGTCTACTTCTTCCTTGGACAAGAACGGTCCTCGCAAAGGCATTTTGCCTGAGGTGCCAACGGCTCTGGCTAAGGACTTTACGAGGTTGGTCTCCCTGGCAGGTATTCCAGGCTCTATGGACCGAAGCCCGGACAAAACCGATGCCTGCAATTCTTGAGGAGTCTCCCAGTAATAAGCGTGGATACCCGGCAACGGCTCTCTTTCCCAGCGGGTGATCCAACGGGCCATGATGCCGTCCAGAATCTCTTTTACTCTGGGCCAATAGACTACTTGTACTTCTTCGGACTCGTCGCTCATAGTTTCGGCTCTTTAGTTAGATATTAAGACACCCTGTGTTAAACAGGGTGTTCGTTTACGGATTCACGGTGGAGCAGTTCCAAGGAGTGCGGTATGACGGGCATGACCACGTCCAAACACTCTTTAACTGCCTTGGTGCTGCCTGGTAGGGTGATTATCAGGGTGTTGCTGCGGATGCCAGCGACCGAACGGCTGATCATGGCCATCGGTGTGAATTGCAGAGTCTTGGATCGCATGGCTTCTGCCATCCCAGGTACTTCTTTGTCCAGGATAGCCAAGCAGGCTTCGGGAGTAACATCATACCGCCCAAGTCCTGTGCCGCCGGTTGAGATGATTAGATCCACATCGTCAGCATCAGCCCACTCAATAAACTTCGCCGAGATTGTGTCTTTGTCGTCGGTGACAATCTCATAGCGGACTACCTCAAAGTCATCGCCTTCAAGCAATTCTTTTATGGCCTGGCCGCTGCTATCGTCACGGTTCCCTTGAGACCCGGAAGTGCTGACTGTCAGCACAGCTAATCCGAACATGGCACCCTCCGCAGAAAATGATACCACAGGCTAGGTTCGTGACTGGATTTGCTCACCTCGAATTGCTCTCGTTGACAAGAAAAAGAGGGCAATCTATAGTCTCAGAGCACGGCGCAATCGAGCCGTCGCCGCCAGCCTAGAACACTACCAAGAACACTGAAAGGATCAACTACTTTTGAGTTCAGACCCCAACTGCGTATTCTGTAAGATCAATGCAGGCCAAGAACCGGCACGATATCGCTATCTGGATGATGACCTGATGGTCATAGTAAACAAGCTCACCTGGGTGCCTCTGATGTTGTTGTTGATGCCCCGTAAACATATGAGCCAGATTGAGCTATGGAGCAGCGAACTGTTGACCCGAATGGGTAACATCGCAGTGGACATGGGCGCGATGTATTCCCCCAATGGCTTCCGAATACTATCCAACTTTGGACACGATGGCATGCAAAGCCAGGCCCACGGCCACATCCACGTCATCGGCGGCACAAACCTAGGTCCCTACGCGTAATCTAACTGACAGCGCTCAGCAGTCAACGGTTAGTAATTAGAAATACAAGAACTTCCCTTTAGGAGCAATCAATTTTGGCTGAGACGATTCTTTACGAGAAAAAAGGCAACATCGTCATTATGACCATGAACCGGCCGGACTCCTTGAACGCCATCAACCGGCAACTGCGTCAAGAACTGGCGGATGCAATCATGGAGTTTGACAGTGACCCGGAAGCCTATGTCGCGGTAATCACCGGAGCCGGCCGGGCCTTCTGCTCTGGCCGAGACCTGAAAGAGCGGGCTGAAGACAACGCCCAAGGCATCCAGGCTAACGCCTCGGCCAGCATGACCAAGGAGAGCCCCTTCATGTGGCCTCGGACCTGGAAGCCCATGATCGCCGCTGTGAACGGTTTTGCCCTGGCCGGTGGTTGGTCTATCGCTCAGATGTGCGATCTGCGTATTGCGTCTGAGGAGGCCAAACTAGGCATCTCAGAGACAAGATGGAGCCTGCTGCCCCCGTTTGGTTCGATTCTGCCGAAGCAGATCCCATTATCCGCTGTGTTGGAGTTGGTTTTGACCGCTCAGCCGGTGACCGCCCAACGGGCCTACGACATGGGATTCCTGAACAAGGTTGTGCCCGCCGAGGACCTGATGGAAGAAGCCATGACCATGGCCGGGCATATAGCGGACAATGCGCCTCTGGCAGTCCAGACCTTCAAGGAACTGGCCTACCGAGGCCTGAACATGTCCAACCACGACATTTCAGCCCTAACTTACACCATGTACGATGCCTTGCTACTCACTGAAGACTCCAAGGAGGGCCCCAAAGCCTTCGCCGAGAAACGCAAGCCACAGTGGAAGGGTCGCTAGTCTAGGTTTGAAGCCATCCCGTTCATCCAGATCAACCCTGGGAAGGCCAAAGCAAGATTTGACGACCTTGGCAACAGGAATGTCATCCTGAGTGGAGCGAAGAATCTGCCGTACTGGAAGAAACGAGCCATGCTTCTGCGCCAGCGGGTCCCTGGTCTCTGGCAACTTGGCAGATTCTGAGCCAGCCGCTGCGGCTGGCTCAGAATGACATTGTTGAGAGGCTGTTCTGGGTGTCGGGCTCTTTACAACTGGTACTCGGGTAGTCTGAGCAGCTGCTTGGCAATTACTATGCGCATAATCTCGTTGGTGCCCTCGCCGATTACCATCAGGGGCGCGTCACGGTAGTAGCGCTCCACTGGGGAGTCTTTGATGTACCCGACGCCGCCGTGCACACGCATCGACTCCATCGCAACTTCCAGACAGACCTCACTGGCAAATAGCTTGGCCATTCCAGATTCCAAGTCCACCCTCTGGCCGGTGTCCTTCTTGGCTGCGGCGTCATACACCAACAGCCGGGCAGCCTGAATCTTAGTAGCCATGTCGGCCAGTTTAAGCTGGATTGCCTGGTGCTCCGAGATAAGCTTGCCAAATGTCTCCCGTTGTTGGGAGTATTTTATGGCAGCCTCAAAAGCGGCTTGGGCAACCCCAACAGCCCGGGCGGCGATGTTAATCCGGCCGGTCTCAAGCCCGCTCATGACCATGCCAAACCCGGCGCCCTCTTCGCCCCCAATCAGGTTATCTTCTGGGACTGTGAAGTTATCGAAGTTCAATTCACAGGTGTCCAAGCCCCTGTAGCCTAGCTTGTCCAGATCTCGCCCAACGGTGAAACCTTCACCGCCCTTCTCCACAACAAAACAGCTGATTCCCTTGTGTTTAGGCTCCATGGTTGGGTCGGTTCGGGCCAGTAGGCAGAACATGTCGCCGTAGCGCCCGTTGGTGATGAACATCTTGGTGCCGTTGATGGAATACTCCTCGCCGTCTTTGGTGGCCGTGGTCTGGAGATTGGCCATGTCCGTTCCACCGCTAGGCTCGGTGAGCGCCAACCCGCCTCGTTTGCGGCCTGAGGCCAGGTCCGGGAGGAATCGTTGTTTTTGTTCTTCAGTGCCGTAATGGGTCAGAACGTAGGTCAGGATGTGGTGGGTGCCGATGGCCCCGCTCAGCGTCATGAACCCCTTGCTTAGTTCTTCAAAGATTGAAGCAAATGTGGTGTAGTCCAGGCCCATGCCGCCGTATTCTTCTGGAACGGTGATGCCAAATAGGCCTAGTTCTTTCATCCGGTCAATCAGGTCGTGGGGAACTGTGTCTTCGCGGTCGTGTTCCGCAGCTACCGGATCCACTTCACGCTTCACAAAATCGCGGACCATATTTACAATCTGGGCTCGGGCTTCGGGGGGTGTTGGCGTCAACGGGGTCTCCTCTTTCTTGGGGCAACGTCTCTAATCTGCAGTTTATCCGAGGGTCGAATAATTTTATAGCTAATTTCAGCCTTGGGAGATAGCTGCCTGGGCGGCGGCCAGTCGTGCCACCGGCACCCGGAAGGGCGAACAACTCACGTAATCCAGCCCGGCTTCGTGACAGAACGCCACGCTCGCAGGGTCGCCGCCGTGCTCGCCGCAGATACCAATCTCCAGGTTGGGCCGTTCTCGTCGTCCGGCCTGAACTCCAATCTTAACCAAAGCGCCAACTCCATGAGGGTCGATTGAAGCGAAGGGGTCGTTGGGCAGTACACCATCATTAATGTATGAACGCAGGAACTTGCCCTCGGCGTCGTCTCTACTGAACCCAAACGTCATCTGGGTCAGGTCATTGGTACCAAAACTGAAGAACTCTGATTCCTTGGCAATCTCCCCAGCGGTCAACGCGGCTCGAGGCGTTTCAATCATGGTGCCGAATTTATAGTGCACTTTGACGTCTAGGCGTGCCTGCACTTGTGACGCCACCAGGCTTAGGTCCTGCCGCAGCCGATGCATCTCTTCAACATCCACCGTCAGGGGAATCATAATCTCCGGGCTGACGTGTAGGCCCTCTTTGACCAGGTGGGCGCCGGCGGTGATGATGGCCTCGACCTGCATCCGGTAGATGGCTGGGAAGCTCAACCCCAATCGGCAACCCCGGTGACCCAGCATGGGATTGCACTCCCTAAGTGAGTCCACAAGTTGAAGGAATTTTTCTTTTTCTTTCAGTTCTTTCGCTGGTGCGCCTTGGTGGCGTAGTTCCAAAAACTCGGTCAGCAAAGTTTCGTAGGGCGGCAAGAATTCGTGGAGCGGCGCGTCAAGGAGGCGAATGATCACTGGCCGGTCGCCCATGACCCGCAGAATACCGCTGAAATCGCCAGTTTGGAGTTCCTTTACCTGGTCCAAGGCGTCGTAGAAGTCTTTTACCGACTGCAGTGCGTCTTCTTCATTCTCTGGTCGAAACACCCGGTCATTGTTTTTTCTGCGCCAGGCCTCAGCGGACTCGGCATTGAGAAGCATTTTGCGCACCGACGGCAGCCGTTTCGGGTCCAAGAACATGTGCTCGGTCCGGCAGAGTCCGATGCCTTCTGCGCCCATGACCAGGGCTTGTTTGGCATCTGACGGCGTGTCTGCGTTGGCCATGATACCCAGCTTGCGGGTTTGGTCAGCCCAATCCAGCAGTTCCAACGCCTCGGGCAGGTCTTCCAGGCTGGGGTGTGTGGTGTCGAGTTCTCCCAGATAGACCGACCCCAGAGCGCCGTCCATGCTGATGCGCTCGCCTTCATGCACTGTTTTGCCACCTGCTGTGAACAGTCCAGCTTCCAGATCTACCTGGATCGCCTCACAACCGACGATGCAGGGTTTGCCAAGTCCTCTGGTCACGACTGCGGCGTGGCTGGTTACGCCACCTCTGCTGGTGACCACGCCCACTGCTGCGGTAATTCCGTGGATGTCGTCGGGTTTGGTCTCCGGACGCACCAGAATCACATCTTGTCTGGCGTCAGCCAGTTCGGCAGCTTTGGTGGCATCGAAACAGACCGTCCCTGAGGCTGCGCCCGGAGAGGCTGGAGCGCCGCGGGCTAGAAATAAGTCTTCCAGAACATCATCGGATATATCGTCCGAGAACTGGGGCACCAACAGGCGGGAAATCTCTTCTGCATCCACTCTAAGAATCGCCTGGTCTTGGGAGATTAGCCCTTCATGGACCATATCTACGGCTGTTTTTACTGCGGAGAGGGCGGTGCGCTTGGCATTTCTAGTCTGCAATAAGAACAGACGGGCGTTCTCAATGGTGAACTCCACGTCTTGTACGTCGGTGTAATGCTGCTCCAGGTCGCTAGCCAGCTTCATGAGTTCTGTATAGCACTCAGGGAGGACGCCCTGAAGGCTGATGATAGGTTCCGGAGTACGAACACCGGCAACCACGTCTTCACCCTGGGCGTTGGTCAAGAATTCACCGTAGACTTGGGCCTTACCGGTGGACGGGTCGCGAGTGAACAGAACTCCAGTGCCGCTACTTGGGCCGAGATTGCCAAAGACCATGGCCATGATGGTCACAGCGGTGCCCATATCGTGGTCGATCTTGTTGTGGTCACGGTAGAAGATAGCTCTGGGAGTGTTCCAACTGCGGAACACGGCCTCTACGGCGGCCATCAGCTGTTCCCATGGGTCTGTGGGCGGTTCTAATCCGGTGGCTGCTTTGGTGACGGCTTTGAACTGGGCCACCACCTCTTTCAGTTGGTCAGCCGTAAGCTGGTTGTCCAGGATTACTCCAGCCTTCTCTTTTTCCGCCGACAAGACTTCTTCAAACGGCTCCGGGGCCACGTCCATGACCACTTCTGAGTAGATCTGAATGAAGCGACGGTAGGCGTCATAGGCCGGGCGGGGGTCTCCCATCATGGAGGCCAGCGCTTCGACTATCTGGTCGTTGATGCCGAGGTTCAGGATGGTGTCCATCATGCCGGGCATGGAGATGCGGGCGCCGGAACGGACGGAAACCAATAGAGGACTGGTGGTGGCGCCAAAATTGCGGCCAATGGACTTTTCCAATTGCTGGACATTGTCCCGAAGCGACGCTTCTAGGCCTTCTGGCAGGGTTTGGTTGCCACTGAGGTAGTCTCGGCAGACCTGGGTGGAAATGACAAAGCCAGGAGGAACGGGGAGTCCCAACCGGGCCATTTCGCAAAGGTTGCTTCCCTTGCCGCCAAGTAGGTCCGCCTTGGAGGCGTTCCCTTCGTCAAATCGGTAAACAAGCTGCGTAGCTTGTTTCGTGTTTGTGGTCATGGGCACTTCCTCCCAATGGCCTATTTTAGGCCCCCGCCGCCAAGCCATAATCTTGGTCTCAACCAGGGAACTATATAACGGACTTAGGGATTAAACAACCACGGCAGACAAGCAATATGGCCGGTCATCCACGTCTAACCATTACGGAATGAGTTGATAATTCGGCCATATTATTGCTATTTACGTTGTATGTGGTCTGGCCTTACACCGGTCCACTAGATGCCCTCAAGACGACATAACAGTCAACTTGATTGGTGGTTAAACTTCGCGGAACTGGCGCTCCGGTTCTTTGAGGTCAAAACCGTGGGCCCAAAGTTCGTCTAGCTTGGTTTGTTCCTCGTCGGTAATCTCCGGAGTGTCCACCGCGGCCACGTACTCGTTGAGTTCCGACATCTTGGTGATGTTTGGCAGCACCGAGATGATAGCCGACGGCTTCAAGACGAATTGAATCGCCGATTGGGCCATGGTTCTTGTGTCTTCTTGCACTAGGAACCGAACGCGAGCAACCTTTTGCATAGTCTCCACCAGCCACTCGTTCTTGCGGTGGGCACGGTGGTCGTCGGCATCAAAGACCGGAAAGCCGTTGTCATACTCACCGGTGAGGGTGTTGGACGCATGGGGCACCCTGGATAGCAGGCCAACGTTGTTCTCGTTTGCCAGTTCGATAAAGCGCTTGGCAGGGTCCTGCTCCATCAGGCTGTAGATTATCTGAGAGCTTTTCATCTGGCGGTCGACTATGGAGTATTCACCCTCTTCTTCCCAGCCGATATCTGGACCGATGGCCGCTCCGTAATAGCGAATCTTGCCTTCGAATTGGAGCTGTTCCAATGTCTCGAATAGCTCATCTTTTTGCAAGTCAGCCAGCTTGATGTTGTGCGCTTGGTATAGGTCTATGTAGTCGGTTCCAAGGCGGCGCAGGCTCTGTTCGCAGGCGAATTTGACGAACTCTTTGTCAAATTTCTGGGGCCGTTCTTTGTGGCCGTCCCTGGGGGTTGGGTCATAAAAGTCATAGCCAAACTTGGTGGCTATAACCAGTTCATTACGCTTGTGGCCAAGGTACTTGGCCAGGACCTCTTCGCCAAAGCCGTCGCCGTATGTGTCGGCAGTATCGAAGAAGTTGATGCCTTGTTCAACCGCGTTTTCCAAAAGAGACTGTTTGTCAGCATCTTCAATCTTGCCCCACCAGTTGGTGGCCACAGTCCAGACTCCGAAACCAACTTCTGACAGCACCAGTTCGGTGCCAGGCATCTTACGAAACTTCATGAAAATTACATCCTTAAATTAGAGGGGCAAGCCAGCTGATTTCCCGGCTTCTTTTAACCGGGTTGGTTTCATATTGGAGTATCCCAATACGAAGACCAATTCGCCTAGGTGTTTTTAATTTAGCCCGTGGTGTCTCTGTGCTTACCCGGCGGTAACAGTGAGGCCCAGGCTGCCTTTGATCTCGTCAACCTGTTTCTGGAATGCGGCATCATCTAACACCGGTTCCATATTCCCCAAATTAACGTCGGTCAATACTTCAACCCACGATGTGCAACCGCCATATTCCGGCAGGTAGGAGACAGTTACAGGCTTCTCCAGTTTATAGACGCGGAGCAGCATCACCGACAGCGGGAGCTTGGGCTTCCAATGGAGCTTTGACTGGGCGTAGGCAGTCGTCCAGATATAGTGGGGCTCCAGGTCGTCCACCTTCTTTTGGTCAGAAATCTCAAGCACCTCTTCGGCTTTAGCCCAATAGGTGAAAGTGACCTTGGTGTCATCCTGGGTTTCTTCCAGCATCTTGCGGAGGGCTGGTTGGTGGGAAGGCTGCAGCAAATCTTCCTTCTGATGAAGGTAGGTTGGATAGAATAAAAACTCGTCGTGAATTACTCGGAAGTCTTTGCCTTCCTCATGGATACCGCCTTTTCGGAGCAGTAGTACCTGGTCGCCCTGGGCCATGGCTTCAACTGTGATTGCCCATTCTTTGAGCGCCATCTGGCATTGTTTGGGTAGCATTCGGTCCATCTCCGGCGCGTTAGGCGAGTCTAATTATGGAGTCTGCCAAAGGCTATAAAATTAACCCATTAGGTGTCGACGAGTACCAAGGCTGGCAGAAACCCTACTAAACCCCAAGATAACTGAGTAGAAAGTACTAAATTGGGTGCCTTATGGTCAATGGTATCACCGGCCCAATATACGCTCAATGCCTTTACGGACTGGCTATAAAACCGCCGTTTTGAGCGTGAAACCAGATTAGTCCCCGGAGTTAAGACCTAGCTGCTGGACGCAGTATTAGTGAAGGAAAGTCTCTCTGCCATTAGGAATTCGCGAAACGCCCGCTGTGACGGAGATAGATAGCGGTCTTTGGGCTGGATTAGTGTAAGAGGTCGTCGGCATTCCCAGCCTTGAACATCAAGCACCATCAGCATCTCGGCTTTTAGTTCTGCGGTGATGCCCAATCTAGAGATTATGCCAATGCCGCCGCCAGCTGTGGCCGCTTGTTTGACGGCCTCGTTGCTACCCAGTTCAATGGCGGCCTTGGGCGCAATGCCAAGCTCGCGGAAGCGCCGCTCTGCGGACAGACGAGTTGCCGATCCCTCTTCCCTCAAGATCAGACCAAGTTCAACGATCTGCTCAACCGTGGGGCGCTCCATGCTGGCTGCGGGATGACTCGGCGCGGCGACCATTACTATCTCATCGTCTTGGAAGTCCACCATCTCAAGTTCATTGGAATGCTCGTCCACGTGGTTTCCCACCATGCCCAGATTCATGTCTCGGTCCAATATTCGCTGGATGATGGTCCTTGTGTTGCCAATTACTAACTCAACGTGGATACCGGGATAGACCTGGCGGAAGCGACCCACTACTAAAGGCAGGACATACTCCCCTGGCGTTGTGCTGGCGCCTAGCACCAAATGGCCGGTTTGGAGGTCTTCCATCTCTTGGACCGTGTCTACCAGTTGGTTGGAAAGGGCAAATATCTGTTGGGAGTAAGCCAGCACAGCATCGCCGGCTTCGGTGATCCGGAGTCCGCGGGGACGCCGGTGGAAGAGGGTGATGCCCAAGAATTTCTCCAGCTCTTGCACCTGAATGGAAACCGCAGGCTGAGTGATTTCCATTGCCTCAGCTGCCCTTGAGAAGCTCAGGTGCGTCGCAACCATCTGGAAGATATGAAGTTGATGAAAGTTCAGCTGCCCGCCAGAGGATCCGCTGTTTACATTGCGCCTGGATTGATTGGCCATAACCGTTAACCCATCTATATTAAGCGCTCAAGCCTAAGCATTCGCGCTAGATTTCCGGTAGTTGCCCTAGCGACCTCTTCAACCGGGATGCCTTTGATCTCGGCTAAGGTCTGGGCCACCGATTGGACGTGTCGTGGCTCCGTCCAATTGGTGCGGTACTTCTTAAAGGGCTGCGGTGCTGCATCTGTCTCTAGGACTATATTTTCTAAGGGAATAATCTTGGCCACTTCCTGCAATTCGGGCAACCGAATCAAAGGCCGAGCCAGGGAGATATAAAAACCGCAGTCAATGGCTTCTCTAGCCGTTGCCTCGTCACCTTGAAAGTAATGCATCGCCCCACCGACCTCGTCGGCGTTCTCTTCCCGCAGAACCTTGAAGACTGCAGGATGCGACTCACGAGAGTGGAAGATGATGGGCAATTTGAGACTACGGGCCAACCGGATGTGCTGACGAAAGACCTGGTCCTGGGTGTCATGATCCGGGGATTCAGGCAGGTAATCCAGGCCCACCTCGCTGATGCAGACCACTTTGGAAGACGACTTGGCCATCCTCTCAAGCTCCGCGTAGACCTTTTCATCTACCGGATCGTTTGCTTCCATGGGGTGAATGCCGACCCCGGCGTAGAGGGGCTCGTGCATCTCCGCCAGATCAATGCAGTTTTGAGTAGATTGGAGGGTGGTACCGGCGCAAACCGCAAACGCAACTCCCGATTCGCGTGCGCGGTCCAAGATCTCCGGCATCTCCGCAAGGGGGTATTGGTCCAGATGGGTGTGACAATCCCCCAGGAGAATCTGTTCAGCCATTGTCAGTTACCTCAGGCGTGAGGTTAAATTTATTTAAATAATCCACCACCACACATCCCACAGCGTAGTTTAACCCTTTGGAATAAAGGTTATTCCATTCACATAAAGAGAAATCATACACTATGGTCAGGAACAATGGTCAATTGCCATCTGAATCCGTAATGCAAAGCGAGTATGTTACTGATTCAGCCACCAAATTCCATGGCAAAACAGAGTTTAACGGTGTTTAGAGGTCCTTGATATTAATGGCCTGCGGCTTAAATATTAAGGCAAGAAAATCCTGCTGATTTGCCT
>DUCU01000088.1:0-1930 GCA_012959605.1 Dehalococcoidia bacterium
AACTGGGCGGGCTTCCAATGGCTGTGGTAAACTTCTTGTCAATAATAAATAATCATTATTCGACGTAATCAGCAACAAATACAGGCTATTAATATGAAGAAAGTAGTAAGCGAAACTAGTGGCCCAGTGTTCAGTCTCCCTTGGTTTGTAGCCAAGGATGAGGGCTTTTTTCAGGAAGAGGGCATCGACATGGAATTTGTCGAATCTTTGGCTGTGAAAGTTGACCACCACACCACCAACCCGGAAGAGGTTGACCCAATCCTAGGCCACACCCCGTTTGAAGACCAACAGGTGGCCATTTATCGCGCTTGAGAAGAGGGTCAGGTCCGTCGGGCCTACGAGAGCAAACAGGGTGCCAAGGTAATCGGATTGCGGTCCGCCGTCGCCAATCAGGCATTGATGGTTCGGGCTGAGTCAGAGCATTACTACCCCAGTTCATTGGCTAACAAACCAATTGCCGTACAGTTCCACGCCGGTTCGCACTACACAGTTCTTCGACTATTGGAGGGTTACATCCCCGCTGGCAAGATAAATTTGCTCCATTACGGCAGCCCCCGTTATCGCTTTGAGGCGATGATGAACGGCGAGGTCGATGCAGCAATGCTAATGGAACCATGGATTTCTTTAGCCGAGAAGAATGGCTGCCGTTCGGTTTGTGAAGGCCACTACTTGGGAGCCGAGAACGCAAGCGACAACATGGACGAGGAGACATTTACTGCCATTAACAGGGCGGTTGTAAAAGCTGTAGACCTCATCAACTCGGACAAAAAACGGTTCTTGCACTACTTGATTGACTGGCCCAGATTCGCGGAGGCGGCGGCTGATTGGGGCGGACTCACGGTGGACGACTTCCACTTACCACGCCTGCGTTACGCCCATCCAAGGCCGTACACAGAAGAACAGTTGGAAGACACCTACAACTGGATGGTTCGCTGGGATCTTCTAAACGCTTCGGTGTGTGCCACCGACTACGTCGACAATCGGGATACTGAAGCAATCGCCGCTGACGACTAGCCCTCGTTCATAAACAAAAAGTAAAAAAACCAGTCCCGATTAACATCGGGACTGGTTTTTTTGTTTTCCCAGCATCTGGTTGATCATCTTTGTCGTACTCTCGACGATAGAATACAATCATATGGCCCTATCCGCAGGCTCAGCAACGGACGCTCTCTCGAGGAATCTAATGTGCGAGAAGTGGCAACTGGTGAGGTCATGACCTCCAAGCGCGCCACCGCCATTGGATTGGTGGACGAGATTGGCGATTTCCAAGACACGTTGGAGGCTGCTGCCGTGGCCGCCGGTTGCAAACCAGCACCAAAGTGGATTCGCCCCAGCCGCAACTTCACCCAGCGAATGTTCGCGCGCACCAGTATTGGCCGACAGGCCGGAGGATTATCTGTACTAGATGGTCTGCAGCGCATCATGTCCGGGGGAATCTATTATCTGGAGCCTGGACATATCTCTGGAGGAGATTACGGTCTGTCCAGCCAGGAATAGTCAGCTGCTAGCCAACGATTCGCTTGGCTTCCTGCCAGATTTGCTCTTTCTCGTCTAAGGATAGCGCATTGAAGTCATGTCCACGCTCAACCGCCAGTGATTCCATGCTCAGATAGCGTCGGCCAAAGCGCTGGTTGGCCTGCCGCAAAACATCCTCGGCGTGGGCACCTGTCCAACGGGTCAGGTTGACGATCGTAAAAAGAATATCGCCCAGCTCATGTTCTTTTTCCCCTTGTGTGACGGCAGCTTTGAGCTCGGCCACCTCTTCCACCAGCTTATCCAACACGCCCGAGATGTCATCCCACTCAAAACCGGCTTTACCCACGCGGTCCTGCATCAATTGGGCGTACGCCAAAGCCGGCAGGTCAGCGGGTATTCCTTCAACCGGTGATTTCTTTTCGCCTTTGGCTTGTCTTTCTGCCGCCTTGATCTG
>DUCU01000088.1:1940-16353 GCA_012959605.1 Dehalococcoidia bacterium
TTGCTCCCAGTTACGCTCAACTTCTCGGGCGTCTTCGGCGTGACCATCGGCAAATACGTGGGGATGGCGACGAACCAATTTGGAATTGATGTTACGCAGCACGTCCTCAAGCTGAAAATCGCCAGCCTCCTGGGCAATATCAGCGTGAAAAGCGATCTGCACCATCAGGTCGCCCAGTTCTTCCGACAAGGTAGCTGGGTTGCCCTGGTCAATGGCCTCAATGACCTCATACGACTCTTCCAGCAGATTGCGCTTCAGCGAGTCGTGGGTCTGCTCCCGGTCCCAAGGGCACCCCCCCGGCGCACGAAGCTTCGCGACAATATCCACCAGAGTCTGAAACGTGCCCAGTTCCTCGTTAGAAAACGACGCGGAAAACGGTTCACTAGAAGTTGATTGGTCTTGTGAAGAATCCTCTTTTGACGGCATGGGCGAATTATAGATTGAGGGTTGGTTGCTTCACAAGCTGGCCAATGCTAAGTTATGTTGGATTTACAGGCACGAACCACACCTATTCTAGGGCCTGGTTAGGCCGCTAAAACGGAGAACAAATGAGCCGCGTTGGCTTTGCACCTTGGCTGATCTTCATAATTGCCGTGCCGCTGTTTTTGATTACCGGCAGCGTAACCTGGGCTTTCAACAGTCCTGGACTTTACAACGACGGATTTGAGAAGTATTCCATATCCAGAACCTCCGGCATCGCAGATGCCGATTTACGGCAGGTGGGCGCAGACATCCGCGGTTACATCAACTCAAGCGACGAACCGATGGACATCCAAACTCGAATCTTTGGCGTGGAGCAAGACTTATTCAACTCCAAAGAGATAGCCCACATGAAAGACGTAAAAAAACTGGTGCGGGGCGTCTACGTGCTGGCTATAGCCTCGGCAGTGTACTTGCTTGCCATGACATTGGTCGGCTTCGCCAGGCAACGAGGCCAGTTCACCCAACTCCTGGCAAAACGCCTAGCGATGGGTGGCGGACTAACCTTGAGCTTATTGATCTTGTTTGGCGCCGTGGCCGCCTTTGGGTTCGATAGTCTCTTCATAAAGTTCCACGAGCTCAGTTTTGCCAACGATTTTTGGCAATTAGACCCACGGACAGACTATCTGGTGCGAATTTTCCCGGATAACTTCTGGTTCGACGCGACGCTGTGGGTGGCCGTCAGGGCGATTATCGGCGCGTTGTTGATCTTGGTGGCTGGCACTTCATACCTGGGTTACCATCGGTATAACAGCTGGCAAGAGGTGATGAACAGGCTCAAAGGTGCGCGTGGGGCCTAACCTGGTCTAAAATACGATGCTGGCCGAAAATTGCTGGCGGGATTCACAATCGATGATTTCGCGTTGAACCTGCTGAGTAGCGCAATTACACAATAAAAAACAGGAGCAAGTGTTACTTGCCCCTGCTTGATACAAACTTAGACACCGATGTGGCTTGCAGACGTAGTTTACGGACCGCAGCCGCAGCCACCGCCGCAGCACCCGCCACCGCCGCCGCTCAACGGAGGCAATGGGCCCATTGAAGTGGGCATTTCGCTGGCGCCACCCCTGGTTACAGACGCAAAGACTGAGATAGCGCGTTTGGATGGTTGCTCGCAGTTGGGGCAGTCTGCCCCAGTGGAGGTCATCGACTGCAGTTTTTCAAACTTATGGTCACAGGTGGGGCAAAGGTATTCGTATAGAGGCATGTTTGTAACCTCGCAATATTGTTTCCAGACTTTTAGCTGGCCAAAGTTATTCACCCGGCAAGCCTTGAACTAAATTTAACCGAATCAAATAGAAAGCGTCAAGGGCAAAATCATCGTTAGGCAAAACCAAGAACCAAACCCTGAAGATACCTCGCCTGAAGAAAACTCAGTAAGAGGATCCACATCAGAGCGACTCGCAGCAAAGCCTCGGCGGCGTCTACAGACGCTGGACTCGTGGCGAGCGTACCGAGACTTTCGTTTCCTCTGGGTTGGCAATTTCTTCGCCAACACAGCGCAGTGGCTACAACTGCTCTCCGTGGGCTGGTTGGTGCGTGACCTAACCGACTCTTTTGCCTTGTCTGGACTGCTCGTAGTCACCGTTGGCGGAATGACCACCTTGCCTACCCTGATTATCGGCCCTTGGGCTGGCGTCCTCGGCGACCGTGTCGACCGAAGGAAATTGGTCATGGCGTTCCAGAGTTTCATGGCAGTGGCCGCCGTCACCTTTGCTGTGGTCATCCAAACGGGCCATGTGGAGTGGTGGCACGCCTACATATACGTCTTGGTCTCTGGCGTTTGTTGGTCAACCACGCTCACCATACGACAGACCTTGGTTGCCAATACGGTTCCCAAAGAATCATTAGTCAACGCCTACGCTGCCAACACTCTGACCATCACCGGCACCAGGATAATCGGCCCATTTATCGGTGGAATCCTAATCACCACATTGGGGTTTTTCTGGAATTTTGCCATCGAAGCCGGACTCTACACGGCCACCGTGATTGCATTCTGGCCAATGAAGACTCCCTACGCCCAACCCAGGCGCGCCAGCACCGGCAGTTCACCGTTGGCCGACCTACTGGAAGGGTTCCGCTACATCCGGAAGCAAGAAAAGGTTATTTTCCATTTAATCATCTTGGGACTGATACCCAACGTGCTATTGCATCCGGTGTGGTTCATGTTGCCGATTTTCACCGTTGATGTCTTGCATCGCAGCGCCGACGTCGGCGGGTACATGCTGGCGGTCACCGGTGTTGGCGGCTTTGTCTCGGCCATCACTATTGCCTCATTGGGTTTTGGCCGTAACCGAGGGCTGATGTGTATCTGGGCGGCCCTTTTCGGTTCAGCGTCAATAGTGCTTTTCGCACATTCCCACTGGTTAGCTCCAGCGTTGCTTTTGATTGGGTTGATGTCTGCCGGCCAGGCAACCTTCCGGACATCGTCCAGTACGTTGATTCAAACATTGGCGCCAGACCACCTTCGGAGCCGTATAACCAGCCTACATATGTACAGTCAGGGATTTGTCTTCATGTCCAGCCTGGCCGTGGGCCTATTAGTGGACCAAACCACCGTGGTGTTCGCACTAACGATCATTGGCATGGCCGGGCTAGTTCTGAGTGCCGTGGCTTATGCCGTTTTCCCGTTGGTGAGGAACGCTCGCTAATGGAATTGGACTGCGGGCGATTGTGGCTATGCGGCAAAAATTATAGAGTGCTTCGGAGTACCCTAAAGCAGTGATTTCCCGCATCAAGAACAGCCCCAGCTACAAATGGTGGGTATTTGCCACCATTGCCATCGGAACATTCCTGTCGGTTGTTGACCACGGCAGTGTGCTCGTGGCGTTGCCTAACATCGAACGTCATTTCTCTACCGATCTTCCCACGGTTCAGTGGATCGTGGTCGGCTACGCCCTGGCCATCTCCGTACTGATCCTGCCCATGGGCCGTTTGGGCGACATCATTGGTCGCAAGAAGGTCTACGTCAGCGGCATGATCATTTTTGTGATATTCGCCTTGGTTGCCGGATTCTCGCCCAACCTAGGCTTTTTAATCGCCGCCAAGGTCCTACAGGGCGTGGGCTCTGCGATGGTGCAGGCCTCCGGAATCGCCATGGTAATCTCTACGTTCCCAGGCACAGAACGCGGTAAGGCGCTGGGCACTCACATCAGCGTGGTTGGCGCCGGAGCAGTGGCCGGACCGGCCATTGGCGGACTGCTCGTCAGCGTTTTGGACTGGCGGTGGGTATTTTTTGCCAATGTGCCCATCGGAATCTTCACCATCATCATCTCTATGATGATTCTCCCAATGCTGAAGCCAGAACCTGCGGGTGAAGGTGAGGAGAAACAGAAGTTCGACTGGGGTGGTGCGATTCTGTCTGGACTGGCTCTGTTGGGGTTCTTGTTGGTGGTGGGCAACGGCGACCGACTGGGCTGGGCTTCAGGGGCGGTCATCGCAGGAACTGTTGCAACGATATTTGCCGGCGTCGCGTTCATTTGGTGGGAACTCCAATCCAAGTCCCCAATGCTGGATATGGGGCTTTTCCGCCTGAAACTGGTCAGTCTGGGCGTGGCAGCGAGCTGGTTTTCTTTCCTCGGTACTTCTGCGGCCAGGTTTATGATGCCGTTCTACCTACAACGCGTCCTAGAACTTGGTCCCGGAGAAGTGGGTCTGTTGCTCATATCGCCTGCCCTCTGCATGGTTCTGATCGGCCCTATCAGTGGCCGGCTGTCAGACCGATTTGGTTGGCGCATGCTCACCGTGGGAGGCCTGACCCTCTCAGCCATTGCCTGTTTCACTCTGGCAATAACGCTGGACGAGACAACTCCCAAGTACTTCATCGTGGCCATGATGATGTTCCAAGGCGCTGGCACGGCCCTGTTCAACTCACCGAACAACAGTTCCATACTGAGCGCAGTTGCCCGTTCCCAGTACGGCGTGGTGTCTGCCTTGACCCAGTTGATACGAAACTCGGCCAACGTCACCAGCATTGCCATCGCCACCACCGTGATTGTGGCAACTATGGGTGCCAGAGGCGTGGAACCCAGTCTGGACACTGTCTCTCCGGCGGTGGCTGGCGCGTTTGTCGCCGGACTCAAGTACGCCTTCTGGATGCTGGGCGGAATACTATTGCTGGGAATCGCTTTCTCAGTAATTCGTGGCGAACGCAAAAAACCCTCAACCGCCCCTCAGCCAGAAGCGGTGACCTCTGGATCAAAGTCCAACTGATTCTGTGCCTGATCAATCAGCGATGCAGGTGTCGCATTCCAGCTTGACACCCCTAACTATGGGTGGCAAACTTACTTTTTATTCGTGATAGCTGGCGTAATGCCCATCTATCCGGTATTACACGAGGGACGGAGGAAACCAAAATGGCAGATATAAACATTGAGATTCGCGAGAACGGTCCACTGCGCGTGACCGGCCCCATCACCATCACCGACAAAGATGGCAAAGGATACAGCATTCCTGAGGGTCAGTGGGTGAGCCTGTGCCGATGCGGTCTATCCGAGAAAAAGCCCTTCTGTGACTCCGCCCACCGAGACAGCGGATTCCAGGCTGAATCAGCCGCACACTAAACGCTGATAAATTAAAAGAGATAGGCGAGCCGATCTAATAGGCAGCCTGTCTCTTTTTTATTCCATTCATCTTGGAGGCTGGGCGATGGCAGACGTCAATATCGAAGTTCGAGAGAACGGTTCTCTTCGCTTTGTAGGCCCGATCACGATTACCGACAAAGATGGCAAAAACTACACGGTTCCGGAGGGTAAAATAGTCTCTTTCTGCCGTTGTGGTCACTCCACAAATAAACCTTTCTGCACCGGCGAACACCGCGCTGAAGGGTTTGAGGCTGACTCCTCAGCTTATTAAATTCAGTAAAGAATGTAGTGAACAAAAAGGGCGTCTCGACTAGTTGGGACGCCCTTTTTGTTCTGGCTTATATCTGCTAATTTCCTCGATAGACCGGGCGTATGCCCCGCACCGACTTTAGACGTTCTTCAGCCAGCCGGTCTGCTGCCTTGGCAGTGGGAATCTCTTCACTCTTGGATATGCTGATAACGCGTTCCATGATCTCATAGACCCGCTCTGTCTTCTCTCGGGCACGGTCGGAGTTGTATATACCGCTGATCTCGGACTCAACGTTGATGATTCCGCCACTGTTCAGAATGTAGTCCGGGCCGTACATGATTCCCATTCGGTGCAACGCTTCTCCGTCACTTTCAGACAATAGCTGGTTGTTGGCGCCTCCGGCGATTACTTTGCACTTCAATTGGGGAATAGTTTCCGGGTTGATGACCCCGCCCAGGGCGCAGGGGGCGAAGATATCGCAGTCTATCCCGTAGATATCATCCGGCTTTACTACTTTCAAACCCAAATCTCTAGCCCGATCCAGCGCCCCATCAAAGACGTCGGTCACCACCAATGTGGCGTCCTCTTTCATCAAATGATGCGCTGTGTGCGTCGCAACCTTGCCAAAACCCTGCATCGCCACAACTTTACCCTGCAGAGAATCGTTGCCCCAGGTTTCTTTGGCGCAAGCTTTCATGCCCATATAAATGCCCAACCCGGTCATGATTGAAGTGTCGCCACTACCTCCGGCAGTAACTGGCAGGCCAACCACATAATCTGTTTCCTGCTTGATGTATTCCATGTCTCGACCGGTACTGCCAATATCGGTGGTAGTCAGGTAACGGCCACCCAGTGTATCCACAAACCTCCCGTAGGCACGCACAAGGGCCTCGGTTTTCTGAGTATGGGAATCGGCGATAATCACGCCTTTCCCACCGCCCAGGGGTAGATCCGCCGCCGCCGATTTATAGGTCATCGCCCGAGACAGTCTCAGGGCGTCCCAGATTGCCTCTCGTTCAGACTTGTATGGCCAAATTCTGGTGCCACCGCAGGCCGGACCTAGGGTGGTGTCATGGATGGCGATTATGGCTTTTAAACCGGAACCAGCGTCAGAAACCACCACCAACTGTTCGTGGCCGTCGGCCCCCATCTGCTCAAGTATTTCCAACGTCGCCCTCCTTTTTGGCCGTATTCATCCGATCTTTGCGTAACTCTTTCCGGAGAACCAAAATCAAGACTGTTTTCTCGGTAATTGGATGCAGGACATTCTCTTTTGGGTTCTGACATTCGCCGTGAACTCGTATATTTTCCCTGTCCAAATCTGCTCTTTAATTATATCTCACATCGTCGTTAATTCTCCGAAATTTGGCTCGGTTGGGCTGAAAAATGATTGTCGCTGTCTCCTGGCATAGAAGCAATGCTACAATCCAACTCGTCAATTTAACTTAAAATTTAACTGAAGCTACCGGAGGAAACAGATGGCACAGACCTATTCAGCGCCGCCGGCAATGAATCTTGATGACTCCAAGGCCTACACGGCAACGATCAAGACCAACCACGGCGATATTAACGTAGAGCTTTTTTCGGCGGATGTACCGGTGACCGTTAACAACTTTGTGTTTCTGGCCAAGGAAGGATTTTACAAAGGAGGCCAGTTCCACCGGGTACTGAAAGATTTCATGATTCAGGGCGGCTGCCCCACCGGAGACGGAACTGGTGGCCCCGGCTACCGCTTCCAGGATGAGAAGGTCACGCGGAAATACGTGAAGGGAATCCTGGCTATGGCCAACGCCGGCCCCAACACCAACGGCAGCCAGTTCTTCATAGTCCACGGCGCGGACGTGGGCCTACCTCCCAACTACACAATCTTTGGCAATGTAACCGGAGGAATAGACGTGGTAGATGCCATTGCCACCTCGCCTGTGACCACCGGCCGTAGCGGAGAACCTTCAACTCCCACCACCGCCCTTGAGATCAACGACGTAGAGATTCAAGAGGCCTAGGCTCAATAACAAAAAGCGCGGGGCCAAAAGTTCGCGCTGACAGCAGCGGATATAGACCGGCGTCTAATATGTTGGAGTAGGCATGGACGCCGGTTTTTTTATTGGCCGTTTGGCGAGTATGAAACACAGTGCGCCAATCATATTGGTCGCCACCATCACCATAAAGGCCTGTGTGTAATCGCCTTGGACATCACGCATCCAGCCAACCAGTGGTGCGGCGATTAAGAGCAGGATGTTCATCGGCACGGTGGATAAGCCCAATATCTTCCCAAAAGAAGCCGATCCAAAATAATCGCCCCTGATGGCCACCGTCAGCGGGTTTCGTCCACCAAACCCGGCCCCAAATAAGATGGCAAACAGGTAGAAGGTCGATTTCGCGTCCGCATAGACCAGTACCACCACACCCAGCGCCTGTAGAGCGGTAAAGATAGCCAATGCAAACCTGACCGGTATCTTGCTGCCCAGATATCCACCCACCAACTGGAATCCCATCGCGACTGCCGTGTACACAGTCACCACAAAGGCAGCGTCCTGCAGTTCGTAGCCCTTATCAACCATGAGCAGCCCCAGATGGGCCATGATTGCTAGGATCACCATTGACGTAAACCCATGACCAAAAGCTATGAGCCAGAACGCTGGTGTGTGCAGCGCTTCAGAAACGGTAAAGTCTTCCTCTGTTGCTGCCGGTTTTGCCGGCCCGACGCCTGTTGCTGTTGCCGTTACCGCAGCATCCTGCGGGGCCGGCTTATCGCCATCGGGCAATAGCCCGTAATCTTCGGGCTGGTTCCGGATCAACATGGATATCGGCACCGCCGTCACAATCATGACGACGCCCAAGATTGTGGCGGTCATACGCCAACCCAGACGATCAAAATCAGGGTCGATGGACCAGCCGATGAGAGGAACTAACACCAAAGCTCCAGCCCGGCTGCTCATGTTAGACCAACCCAGCGCCATCGCCCTGCGGCGGTGGAACCACCTGTTGATCATGGTCATTATCGGAATCCAGCTGCCCAACCCCTGGCCTAAAGCCATTAGGATGTAGGCCAGATAGAACATCCAGAGGTTTTGCACCTGGCCGAAGAAGATGAACGCCCCGCCCAGGATCATCATGCCAATGAGCACCATGCGGCGGGTGCCCACTTTGTCGACCAGATATCCCTCAAGGGGACCCATGAAACCACCTTCGATACGGGTGAAGGTCAAAGCAAAGCCCAACTGCGTCCGGTTCCAGCCAAAGTCGCGCTGCAATGCAACGGCCCAGAGGCTCATGGCATGGAACAACGGGACTGTGGATAGGACCATCACAAACCCGCTGACTCCGACCAGCCACCAACCATAGAAAACATTTTGCGGACGGAACGAAACGCGATTTGTGCGTGGAGGCTGCAAAGAAATAACTAGTCTCCCAAGTTAGTCAATGAGGTTTGGCCAAACTCAACCGAGAATACCACAAGGCTGATTTAATATTCGGCGTTCTGCCATGAAGCTGTATCTAGCCAGACTCGCGACCCAGCTTTACCCAGACTTGGTAGACCCGGTTCTTGGCTAGTCCCGTGGCCTCTGCCACCATCGCTACAGCGTCTTTGGCCCGGACACCGTCTTGTTTGAGGTCGGACAACTGGCGGCGAAGTTCTTCTTCTATAGAAACTTGGTCTTCAGCGTTGGCCAATCCATCCGCGTCAGTCTCGGTTAGTTTGCCTTGAATGACAATCACCACTTCGCCACGGGGCGAATCAAAGTGTTCCAACGCTTCCGCTGCCGTTCCCCTAAAAACCTCTTCATGAAGCTTGGTCAGCTCACGGCACACGGCCAAAGCGCGATCACCGAACACGGCGTCCATGTCTGCTAGAGTGGCGCGCAGGCGGTGCGGGGCCTCAAAGATCACCAGCGGGACCTCCGATGCCAAGGAACCGCGCAGGCTGAGTTGCCGGTCTTTTTTGCGCCTGGGCAAGAATCCCAGGAACGAAAACGCGTCACCGGCAAACCCGGACAACGCCAACGCCGACGTGACCGCCGATGGGCCAGGTACAACTTCAACTTTGAAACCGGCATTTGACGCCGCCACCACCAACTCGCTGCCCGGGTCGCTAATGCCCGGCATCCCAGCGTCAGTCACCAGTGCAACATCGCCTTCCTCAAGCTCGGCCAGCACGCTGTCCAACTTCTCGCGCCAGTTGTGCTGGTGAAAGCTGGTGGTCTTGGGCCTAATTCTCAGATGATTCAGCAAACGACGTGTTACGCGAGTGTCTTCGGCGGCAACCAGGGCTACTTCCGACAAGATCCGGGCAGCACGAGGCGTCAAGTCTTCCAGGTTGCCGATGGGCGTTCCTACTATATATAAGGTCATATAAGGTCGGCACTGATTCAGTCCGATTGTGAATTAGGCGTTATAACTGGGCAACAATTCCTTTGCTGCCTAATTATATGTCAACGGCCCTTGCCTGATGGAGACTCCCAAAGTAAGCTTTGTTAGCAATTGTTGAGTGAACCCGTTATCAGGTTAACCGCGCACCGGGGTCCACGCTAAAGACAATAAACTCAAAATCAACGAGCCCAGGAGGGACCATGCCTAAGCTGACCGGAGCCCATCTCTTCGTCCGATGTCTCAAGATGGAGGGCATCGAGAAGGTGTTCACCATTGTTGGCGACACAATCCTGCCCTTGGTGGACGCAGCAGAAGACGAGGGCATCCAGTTTATCGACGCTCGGCATGAGGGTGCGGCCCTGCATATGGCCGACGGATACGCACGGATAACCGGCAAACCTGCGGTTGGCATGTTCACTGGCGGGCCCGGCTTCTCCAACGCAATTTCCGCCCTCCCGGCCATCTATACATCGGAGACTCCGGTCATATTCATTGCAGGCGCGGCGCCGATGCCCGAACACGGCATGACTGCGTTCCAAGAGATAGATCAGATTGGCATGACCAAGCCAGTCACCAAGGGCTCTTGGATGATTCACGACAAAACCCGAATCCCTGAGATGGTGGCCACGGCTTTTCGCACGGCAATGTCCGGTCGACCCGGCCCCGTCCACCTGACGCTGCCCATCGACCTACAAGAAGTGGAACTATCAGAGGAAGACCTGCCCCAATATATGCCCCATGAGTACCGGACCATGGGACGGTCTCAGGGCGACCCTGTTTTGATTGAACAGGCAGCCTCTCTATTGAAGGCTGCCAAAAAGCCGGTGATTATTGCCGGCAACCCGGCCCGTTATTCCGTGGAGTCCGCCCAGCTTCAAGAATTAGCCGAGTCCACCGGCATCCCGGTATTTACAGTGGAACAGGCACGAGGACTGCTAGACGATGAGCATCCCCTTTGCTTTGGCTACGCCGACGGTGGGTTGAACCCCACCGCCAGACGATTCCGAGAAGCCGACGTCGTTCTGCTGCTCGGCCGACGCTTGGACCACCGCTATCGTTACGGCGCGGTATTCTCCGATTCAGCCAAGCTCATCCAGGCCGACCCATCAGAAGCGGAAATTGGCCGCAACCGGGGCGTGGCCGTGGGCATACACGCGGACCTGGGCGCGGTTGTAGAGCAGATTACCGCAGCCTGCAAAGCCAGCAGTGCGGTCAAAGAAGACATTTCCGGATGGATTGATACTCTAAAGAGTGACGCCGCCGCCTGGGACGCAGAACTCCGCAGCCACTCGGATGGTCAAGAACCGATGCACCCAATAGATGTGTATACCGGCCTAGAAGAGCACTTGGACAAAGATTCCGTGGTCGTCATGGACGGAGGAGACTACGTACAGTGGGGCCGGTCATTCCTGAAGGCACGCATGCCTGGCCACCATCAGCGCCTGGGGCCGTTGAGCCATCTGGGTGGAGCCATCCCCTACGCCATGGCTGCCAAACTGGCCTACCCCAACAGCAAAGTACTGGCATTCTCCGGAGACGGCGCTTTTGGGTTCTATTCGATGGAATACGATACGTGTATCCGACACAATATTAATATCACCACCGTGTTGGGTAACGACCACACTTGGGGTATCGACAATACCTTCCAAAAAGCCTACTACGACCGGGCAGTTGCAACTGACCTAAGGCATATTCGCTACGACAAAGTAGTGGAGGCAATTGGGGCTTATTCAGAGCATGTGGACAAAGCGGCCGATGTTGGTCCAGCAGTAGGAAGAGCCCTCGCATCGGGCCGACCTGCACTGGTTGATGTAGCAATCCGATCCGGGGCCAGTCCGTTTGCGAAAGCCATGATCGCTCGTCGGATGGGCGGATAAGCGCCGAGTTAACGAGTTTCGTCGCGATGATCTTCAAATGGTTGGCTAATGCGTTCAAAAATTTACGATGCACGTAATTATCACGTATTCTGTTGGAGTGTATTGCATTTTCGAATATAATTAGGGCCAAGAAATAGGGTTGACAAATAAATAGGTCACCGCTAATGTACGGGTTAAGGCTAAAACCCGAGCCCAGCGATATACTATTTTGGGAGGGACAGGCATGTTAAAGATCGGCCATAAGGTCGTTAGACCTGGAATGTACCTAGGTGACGCTGAAGTCACCATCTCAGTTCCTGAGGAACTGGAAACGGTACCAGGCATTCCGTTGAACAAACGCGAAGCAGACTGGTACGCCCGCGAATATCCCCTAGAGACCATGAACATCACCGAGAGGGCATCTCGTGACTGGGCGAATGAGATTCGCGACACTCACATAGAGATGCGTGAGATTCGCAAGGAACATGACAACCTAAACCGTCCGTTGATCATGGCCGCCCGCTTGACCGGCGACCAAGAGCCCACCGGTACGGCCAGTGGAGAAGATGTCACCGAAGTTATCAAAGCCAAGGCTCGTGAGCTTGGTTACATCGAAGTAGGCATCACTGCCTACGACCACAAGTATACCTACCAATCGAAGAAGGACTGGGTTCTTTTCCCCCACGCCCTCTGCTTGGCATACGAGCAGGACTTCGAGCCCACACAGACAATCCCCAGCGTAGACGCTGAGATTGTTCACTCCAGCACCTACCGCACAGAGGGTGCTGCCGGTCTGGAGATGGCCAAGTTCATCCAGGGTCTGGGCTATCGCGCCCAGGTTCACAGCCCGAATGACAACACTGGCCCCTACATCCCCATGTTTGTAGCAGCCGGTCTTGGTTCCTTGGGCGCTTGCGGCTACCTATTGACCCCTCACGTGGGATCACGCTGCCGCATCATGATCATCACAACCGACGCCAACGTAACCCACGACTCACCCGTTGACTATGGCATCCACGCCTTCTGTCAGGTTTGTCAGGTTTGCGTAAACCGCTGCCCTGGTCGCGCCCTGATGCGTGACAAGGTTTGGTGGAGAGGCATCGAGAAGCACAAGCTCTACTTCAAGCGCTGCCGCCCCGTCATGGCCCGCTACTTGGGCTGCGGTATCTGCATGAAAGTCTGCCCCATCCAGAAGTACGGCATGTCCACGGTCATGCAGCACTATGCAGAGACAGGTCAGATTCTAGGCAAGGGTACCCATGACCTAGAGGGTTACGAGATTGAAGGCAAGGGCTACTTCGGTCCTGGCGAATTGCCAGTATTCGAGCGTGAGTTCTTCAACTCCATGCCTAACGGCGACACGGAAAACTGGGCCTTCGAGACATTGAAGACCAAAGCTTCCGAAGCCGGCGGCGCCGTCTCTGACGAGATGCTGCAAGAATTCAAGGCTGACCTGGAACTTGGTCTAGGCCAAAGCCGCGACAACCTCGGCATGATGGAAATGGAAGACTACATTTAGTCATCCCCTTCCACCTAACAGTAGGTAACAAAAGAGACCTTCCCGATTCGTCGGGAAGGTCTCTTTTTTGTTGCTCTCCTAATCTATTCAGCGATAAGGTTTTTATAATTAGCTGTTTAAGCAAACTCCATATCAGGACTGGAGTCGCCCGGTGCGTTAGCTTTAACTTCTGCCAGAATTTGCTCGATCACATGAACCGGAACAGCCAATCCCACTTCTAACCCAGCCATCATGGTGCTCATCCAACCAGTTGGCCTTGATGGTCCACCAGCGGTCCGCCGGAATGACCCGGTCTCAAGGCCAGATCCACGGCGATCCATTCTTTGCCTGTTCCGGGCGATTCGGGAAGGTCAGGGCCTGCGCCGATTACAATGCCGGCGGCCGCGACACCCGGCACTCCCCAACGATGTCCCATGGCCATCACCCATTGGCCAGCCCGAAGCCCTTTTGAATCGCCTATCTGGATCGGACTGAGCGCCAAATTATCCTCGGCAGGTTTTTCGACCTGAAGAATGGCCACGTCTTGCTCGTCATCTTTTGCCAGTAACTTAGCTGCCGTTTCGGAACCGTCGGGGAGAACCACTCGAATTTCCTTCCCACCGGAAGTTTGGCCACGCCTTCCGGATACGACGTGGGCGTTTGTAACAATTAGCCTGTCCTCGGACAGCACCACTCCAGATCCCGAACCTCCGTGGCCGATATGGACCTGAACCAAGCTTTCGCTGACGCGGTCTGCGAGTTCGCCAAGATCATTATTCAACTGCGGTAGCAATGTTGTCATCGTAACTGACCTACGAGTGCGCAGTCGGTGAAACGGTTACTTCAAGCAACTGCCCACCCCGAATGATCCGGACTTGCAGGGGCTTATCGATGCGGTCGCCGTCCAGTCCGTTGAAGAGATCATCCATATGCCGCAGAGGGGAATCTTATAGGGATACTAGGGTGTCGCCCAAGAATAATCCTCCCGCCTCCGCAGCGCTTTCTAGCGCAACCGAGACCAGTAACAGGCCAGTCTCCTGGCCCAACTCTTTGGCTAAAACGTCTGGCGGTCGGGTCGGCTGGGCACCCACACTAAGATAGGCTCGCCTGACACTTCCGTGGCTCACCAGGTCTGCGACAACTCGAGCTAGAGTCGGAGCAGGCACGGTGATAGAAACACCACGCACTAATGCCGAACTGTTTAGACCAACAAACCGACCTTGAGAATCGACGAGCGGATCGCCGGAGAACCCCGGGTACATCACGATATCAGTCTGGAGGTAACGGTCTATCTGCCCGCCAGCGGCGGTGCGCCAAGATTTACCCAGCGCTGAAATAATCCCCATGGTGGCATGGGGTTTTGCGCCCGGTCGGC
>DUCU01000089.1:0-14560 GCA_012959605.1 Dehalococcoidia bacterium
AATCCAAGCCCACAGTGCCCAAAGACCGACTCCACCGACGATGCCGACAAAGAACCCAAGCACCCCGCCAGACGCGAAGGATCCGATTCCAGTGGCTATGGCGACAATCACCACTACTAGCAAAGCCTGCTGTGTTGCGGTGGTATCCTTCTCGACTTCTTCGTAGACTTTTACGTCTAGCTTTGCCGCCCCAATCATTCTTTCTATCACTGTTATATCTCCGTTGGGTAGCTTCTAAAGTAATTTAGAAGTACGCCTGGATTGATGTTGGTTTATTTGACCAACAAAACAGGTGGATTCGAGTTTTAGTCGCAAAAACTGTTTGGCTTAGGCGAAGAAATCTTTGATCAGGCCAACAAACTTGTCTGTTTGTTCTAACTCTGGGTGGTGACCACAGTTAGCAATGATTTCTAAACGCGATCCCTGGATTGCCTTTTGGTACTGCTGACCAGTGCTGGCGGGGATTATCGCGTCGTTCTCTCCCCAAACCAAGAGTGTCGGCAGGTTTTTCAATCGACCCAGCAAATGAGGCAGTGCTGCGTGGTACATGTAGGGACGCCAGGTCAGGCGCGCGGCCTCCTCTCTGGCAACCTCCCAGAGTTCTTCCAACTCTGGGCTGGGTTCCGCTGGGTAGGCGGTGGTGTACTCTGGGGTGGCGTTGGAGTCTAGGAACCCCTTTTCCAGGTACTCCCTGGCAACAACCAGGAACATATCAAATATTTCGCCGAAGTCGGGCTTGATCCCCGTCGGGGCGACCAATGCCATTTTGTTGAACGTGCTTGGAGACTGGGAGGCCATCTCTGCGGCCAGCCAGCCACCCAACGAAAAGCCCAAAACATTGACCCGTTCTAGACCCATCTCATCCAACACTCGTAGATACCAGGTGGCTAGGTCACGAACGCTTATAATCCATTCGACCCGGTCCGTATTTCCAAAACCGGGCAGGGCTGGCATTTGCAGGCTGAAATTTTGGGCTAAGTCGGCGGCGTACCTGAGGGGCTCTGTGCGCCCCATTTCATCGTGGAGCACCAACAACGCGTCGCCACTGCCGCCTTGGCGTAGGTGGAGAGTGGTATCGCCGATTTGAATTTGTTCGTCTTTCCAAGTAAGTAAGCCATTGGCCATTGGGTTGCTCCTGTTTAGGGTAAATTAATCAGCCAAGACGGAACTCCATCAGGCTGACCGTGTTTGAATTATGTTCTGGGCTCAGGGATTATCATCCGACTATAGGCGGCACGTCAACGCACAGTGGGGCCGAGTTATCGAAGCTCGTCGTCGTGGTTGTATGCCGGTTTGGACAGGCTGAATTTAACCATCTTGGGAGACTGAGTCGAATTTGACCCCTAATCTCGCAGGTGTTAGGATAGGTGCGACCAGCGTATCTGAGCAATATTAATCATTGCAAAGGCAGATACATGGAGATTCATCATGACTAACACCCCTTCTACCCAGGCCTACGTCTCTAACCTCCGCGCTATTTTCTCCTGCCCTCTTCTCTTTCGCTAGCGGACTTCAATTCTTTTTCCTTCTAGGCACGTCTAGACCCAGGAAATCCCCCCAATTCGGTTTTTCGCTTTTTGGCAACCCTAAATTTCACACCCGGATTGTATCAATTTTTGAACCATTTCTATGTGGTACGTTTTTTGTCGTACCCAAAGTAGGTTATTTATGCATACGCAAGAAGTTGACCAATTGTCCTCCCTTTACGGAGGATTTTGGAATCACGACGTATTAGATTTTTGTTACATGACCAACCGGTACTTCCCGCCGACTAAGTTTATTGAGGATCTGCAAGAGCGGTTGCCGGAGTTGTTAGGCAGCTATCCCTCCACAAATTCACACCTGTCTTCACTTTTGGCCGAACAACTTGGCCTCAAACAAAACGAAGTAGTGGTTGGCAATGGTGCCAGCGAATTGATAAACGCCGTGTTGTCGCGTTACGTGAATCGGTTGGCCGTGCCGATTCCCACCTTTGAAGAGTTTATCAACCGCGCCCTGATTCTGGGCCGGGAAGTATTCCCGTTCCAATCTTCTGACGGATTCGACCTGAACGTTGATGAGTTCATTGGACACATCAACGAAACCAATTCAGATTCAGCTCTACTCATTCGGCCCAACAATCCCACCGGCACATACATGCTAAAAGCGGACCTCATCTACTTTTTAAACCGGATGAGACACCTTAACCTGGTATTGGTTGACGAATCATTCTTGGACTTTACAGACGCAGAGCCAGACACATCTGCTTTGGATCTGCTCCAAGATTATCCCAACCTTTTGGTGTTAAAGAGCCTTTCTAAGAACTGCGGCATCCCTGGCATTCGCCTTGGTTATGCCGCCACAGGCAACGTTGAACGACTGGAAGAACTACGCAAGGATGTGCCGATCTGGAGCATCAACTCCCTGGCCCAATTCTTCCTTCAAGAAATGGGAAAATACCGAGACCAGTACACGGAATCATGCGGAAAGGTCAGAGAGGCTACTCGCAACTTAGTGCAAGGCCTGGCTGGCGTGCCCTACCTGAGCCCGTTCCCAACTCATGGCAATTTTGTTCTCTGTGAGATTCTGCATGGGTTCACCGGAGAGGAACTAGCGGCCCGCCTATTTGGCGACAGCCGAATTTTGGTCAACAATTGCGGGTCCAAACTTGGATTGGACGGCAATTTCATACGCGTAGCCTGCCGTACGGATGAAGATAATAATCGATTGGTGGAAGCACTTCTTCGGATTGATGAATTCGCCGAGGTTAAGATGGCCGGCGTCAATGAGACCGGTGTTAAGACAAACGAAGCGCTTGATGCGAGGTAAGTGATGAAGGGAATTATTTTATCTGCGGGAATGGGTACCAGACTCCAGCCACTGACTCTAAATCAGCCCAAATGCTTGGTAAACGTAGCTGGCAAACCGATGATGGAATACCAGCTAGACGCCATTGTAAAAGCTGGAATCAGGGAATGCACCATTGTTGTCGGGTTTATGGCTGATGCCGTGCGAGACCATTTTGGGTCGCGTTACCGAGGTATAGACATTTCCTACGTGGAAAACACCGATTACGCCAGTACCAACAACCTGTGTTCTCTCTGGCTGGCCAAAGACCAGTTTGATGATGACATACTTCTTCTGGAGTCGGACCTAGTGTTCGATGACCGATTGATCGCGCGGCTAGTTAGTCTGAAAGAACCGAACATTGCCGTTGTTGATCGTTTTCAGTCTCATATGGATGGGACAGTGATCCTAGCGGAAAGGGACACTGCAAAGTCGATGGTCCTTAAATCGGACCAAAGTAGATGGTTCAATTACTCAACTGCCCTCAAGACTGTAAACATCTACCGACTTTCCAAGCAATCTCTTTCAGACTTGATCGTTCCGGAAATGGAATCGTTCCTGGATGATGGACGTAGCGACCAATATTACGAAGCCGTATTTGCCAGCCTGATTGGGTCGGGACGGATGGAAATGTGTGTAATGACTACGGGCAATAATAGATGGGCAGAGATAGATGACATCGGCGACCTTCGTAGCGCAGAAGAAATATTTGCCCATGTCTCAGTTCGCTAGCATCGGTTATTTACTTGTTAGCGGTTTGCCACGGCATCAAACCGCTTGCAACACCACAAATACAATTGGAGCCCTTTATTGACCACCGGTAAACAATGGTCCAGCCAAAGTGCGATAGATTATTACGCCCAGCATCGACATGAAGTTGCTGATCTCTATCCCTCAGAAACGGTATTTCTTCCAAGAATTCTATTCCCCGGTGCCAAGGTCTTGGATGTGGGTTGTGCCTCGGGCGGATTCTTCAACATCATGCGCTCCTACGAGCCAGCGGTTGAATACACCGGAATTGACCTGTCTGCAACAGCCGTGGAAATGGCCAGGGCACGGTACCCAGAAGCAACATTTGTGCTCAATGAAGGTTTCACCCTGCCTTTTGAAGACAACACTTTTGATCTGGTCCATTGCACCAGTGTGTTTAACAATGAGCCCAACTACCAAGCGATTCTCAAAGAGATGTACCGTGTGAGCAACCGGTTCGCGTTGGCTGATATAAGACTGCTAAAGGGAATTGGAAACCAGCTAAGCACGACCTATAACATTCAGTTTGAAGCCGACGGAATAGAAGACACTGTGCCATACGTGGTCAATGACGCGGACGATGTCGTCAATTTTATTCTGCAGTTAGATCCAAAGCCCAAGGCGTTGAGGGGCACTGGATACTTCCACACAGTGGCCAAAGAAGCAGAAACCACTGATTCTGAAATCTGCATGACCATTTTGTTGCTTGAAAAAGGGAATGCTACAGGCGGTCAGACCGTTGTTGACCTTGGCGACCTTCCCATAGAATTTTCCGCTATACAGTCTTAGCCGGTCGTATTTTCCTAGCCTTCACGTCCGCATTAGGTTAAAGACGGCAGAACTGGTGTAATCGAAAGAGTTTCTACCCTCGACTAATAGCTATCACAAAGGGTAATATTGTTTACAATCGTCTATCGATTATGGTCTGATAATTAACCAACTAACACAGTTTTGATAGTTGGCGTTACTGATATTACCCAACGCTGTTGTGACTTTTTCTGTAAAGAGCTTAAACAATCAGCATTTGTGAATAGTTTATGGCGGACCCCATGTCTAACCAGCCGCCGTCTCTCACCATTGATGGACTGTTTGATCCAATGGCCAGGTTGGCCGTTTTTGCGATATTTCCACTGTTAGTATTGGCCGTTCTCCTCTCAGTACTTATTATGACCGGTGTCCTCACTTTGACACCCTCATCGGACAACCAATGGAACACTGTGACGGCACTGCTGCTAGGGCCTGCAGGCGTGTTAATCACCGGTAAAGATTCGGTTGAAGTACAATCACCGGATGGCCGAGTGAAGGTGAGTGTGCCTGCAGGCTCATTCAATGAGCAGTGACGGGTTATTTCGTACGAACCTGACCAATACCCTGACGATTGACAGGGCTCTCGACTGGGAGCATTGACCTAAAATACCCTGCTTAGATTTGAAAAGTGTCAGTCTTGATGTCAAAATGGCCAAGCTCGCTGTTATAGATTCCGGCCAACGGCAGCGCTATCCCCTTTTCAGGAGGCCTCATAGTGGCATTAATAAGACCGAACAAAGCTAAACAGAAATTGCAAAACGGCGAAGCAATCACCGTCGTCTCAGGACTACAAACCAGTGATATCATCGATTATTTGGGTCCGATCGGATTTGATGCTGCTTGGATCGAATGCGAACATGGATCCGTTGACTGGGATGCCTTGGGGGATATGACCAGGGCATGTGATCTCTGGGAGATGGCATCTGTCACCAGGGTCAACTCAAATGACGCCGGGCTGATTACCCGCACACTAGACCGAGGTTCCATGGGCATTGTTGTGCCCCATGTAAATTCCAAAGACGCTGCTGAGCAGGCCGCTCAGTCCACCAAATACTCTCCTCTGGGCTACCGTGGTATGTTTGGCGGACGTCAGTCTTTTGGCGTGGGCGATTACTTCCACCAAGCCAATGACCAAACTATGGTGGTAGTACTCCTTGAAGAGGCGGAAGCTCTGGCCAACCTGGACGAAATCCTGACTGTGCCCGATATCGATGTCTACTTCGTAGCGCCGTCAGACCTGTCTCAGACGATGGGCCACATTGGAAATGCCGGGCATCCGGATGTCCTGAAAGCGATTGATGAAGCCATTGCCAAGATCACAGGGGCTGGCAAGGTCGCTGGAACCTTGGTGACAAGCGGGAGTGTGGAAGAGTACCAGCAGAAAGGGGTTCAGTTCTTGATGACTCCGTGGGTTGCCTGGGTCGCACAGGGCGGGGCGGAGTTTGTGAAGAAAGTCGGTAGCCCTCGCTAACCAGCTTTAATCAAATTCTCAAAAACCGAAGGCTAAGACGATGGCGGCGAATTTTGATCTCTTGAGAAGAACTCCCGCCCCGTTGTTTTCAACGGTATTATCAGCACTGCACCTAAGATGAAGAAACCTGCAGCACCAGTGATTAACACCTGGTAGCCAAAGTCGTCTGCACGCCCTGGAATCTGGTTCAAGGCGTCAATGCCGGGGCCTAATAGCTTCGCCAAGGCCGCACCAGCAATCGTTGCCAGATTCACGATGCCTATATGAAGTCCTGCCTGGTTGTCGTCGGCTAGCTCATTGGCCAACGCCCAGTTGGCGCTCAGTAGAACTCCCACCGACGCACCAGTTACGCTGGCAATGATCAATACCTCAGTTACATCGTTGGCGGTGAGCATCCAAAGAGAGCCTACGGCGGCGCCGATTGCACCCACCATCACCACTGATTTTCTGCCCACCCGGTCAGAGACCCAGCCGGATATATACACCGCCAGACCCAACGAACCGGCAATCACCAAAATCATCCGACCCAAAGCCTCAGCCGGGTTGTCCAGGCCGACCGAGTCTCTCAAAAAGAACAGGCCGTAGGTTTGGAACGACGCCACCGCCGTAATCATTACTAGTCGAGAAGCAAGAAAAAGACCGAGTTGGGGATTCAAAATCGAACCGAATGACGATTCTACGTCTTGCCTCTGCGAGTTTGACGGAGTTCGCAGCTCACGGAGGGACACCTGGACCGAGGTAATCGAGATGGTAAGAATCATCAGGAATGCGAGTATCCCTAGCGAGATCCACTCCCAGTCAAGCGACCCGCTGGTTTTGCCGATCAATGCGCCAGTGATGGCAATCATGACCGCCGCACCAGCAGCGTCTGACATGATCTTCATCGAAGAGGCCATTCCGATGCGGTGAAGTGGGACGCTATCGCGAATCAGCGCCAAGCCGGGTCCGTAAGCGATATTCACATTGGCTTGGATAAATATCCAAACGGCGAATAATACGGCAAAATTGGGCGCTAATCGCACGCCAATCAGACCCAGTGCGGCAAATACGGAACCCCACAGAATGAAAGGAACCCTGCGCCCGAATGGAGAATGGGTTCGGTCACTGATTCGACCAATGGTAGGTTGCACCAATGCCGCCATCACCAAACCGCTGATTCCGAGAACGGCCAGATAGGTGTTCTTGAGTTCGTCAGGCGCGGTGGTCAACACGAATATAGGTAGGACCACCGTGTCCATTGCCAAGATGAACCCGGATATCCCAAAGCTAAACGAGTTTAACCGTAGGAGGTCCCATTGGCTCCATTTTTCTGCCCCTGCCCCTTGGGCCATTTTCCATGTCCGCCTGGTGTGAAATCTGGTCTTCCGTGTTTAATCCCAAGCCACAGAGCGGCTTAACCGATTGACCGAGGTCTATAATACATCAGCTTCTGCACCTGAAACCCTGATTGGTTGTGCGTGTCGGGTTGGATTACGATTAGTTTGTAATTAGCTTCAAAGGACGAGACCGCAGGCATGAAAATTTGTTCACTGCTTCCAAGTGGGACTGAAATCTTGTTTTCGCTGGGCCTTGGCGATCAAGTTATTGGTGTGTCTGACCTGTGCGATTTCCCCCAGGAAGCGGCATCAATCACAGTTGTCAGCCGCAGCAAGGTTGACCCATCGGTGATGTCAAGCGATGAAGTTGAAGTTGCAATGCTGAAGCTTTTAACCAGCGGCGAGAACCCCTATGACTTGGACCAAGAGTGGTTAGTGCGAGAATCGCCGGACGTAATACTGACTCAGGACCTTTGCCACGTTTGTGAAGTTGATGCCGGACAGGTCACTGGTATCGTCGCTGGCATGGAAGTTCAACCTCATGTGGTTGTGCTGGAACCAAGGACATTTGAAGAGGTACTAGAGTCATTCCTCCAAGTAGGCCGCGCCTGTAACGCTGAATCTCAGGCAGACCAGGCAGTCGCTAAAATGCGGGGCCGCGTCGAATCAATCCAAAATCGTTTGCCGGTGGAGCCACTGCGCCCACGGGTGTTCTCGCTAGAAGGAATGAACCCTCTAGTGGTCGGCGGTCATTGGATACCGGACATGCTGAGTCTGGCCGGCGGGAAACAAACAATGTTCGATGGCGGATGCTCAGCGGTGCGTTTGGATTGGGATGAGATTCGTGACTACAACCCGGACAAACTATTCATAGATCTATGTTCTTCAGACCTGGCTAGAAATCTCAGAGAAGTGCCGTGGCTGGAGAAGCAAGATGGTTGGAGGGATTTGACCTCCGTGAAGAACGGGGAAGTCTATTTGATTGACCATTCGTATTTCAGCCGACCAGGTCCAAGGGTCATTGTAGGATTGGAGATTTTGGCTGAACTAACACACCCAACAATCTTCAGTGGCCTGGTGCCGAAAAAGACTGTGGTCAAACTGGACGGCCAAAGTTATGCAGGGCAACCTGACGGAAAATTAAGCGAGTGCTTTTCCTCGTATCCCTGACTCCAATAAACAAAGCCTCGTAATCTGGTGGCAGCCCGATAATCAAGCGTATATAATATTGGAAATTCCACGGGTCTCACTCGTCGTGAAGGTATAATCTTGTTAGATAAAGATGAATTTAGGTCCGCACTTTCCCAGTTCGCCACCGGCGTTACTGTTATTACGACACTCGACGATGAAGGGCAGCCGCACTCGATGACGGCCAATGCTTTTTCCTCCATCTGTCTGGATCCGCCAACAATCATGGTATGTATCGGCCACAACACGAATACTAACGGTTTTTTAAAGAAGACCCAGCGGTTTGGCGTGAACATCCTGACGCAAGATCAGCAGGAACTTGGGGCTTACTTTGCCAAGAAAGTAGAAGACCGTACGGGTGGTGTTGACTATCGATACTCGGTAGGTGAAGACCAAGTACCGGCTCTCGATGGGTCAATGGTGTTCTTTGGGTGCGAAGTTCTAGGAACTCATGATTATGGGGACCACACAATCTACGTTGGTATGGTAAAAGAAATGCGCCGGGACGAACCCAGCGCACCTTTAATGTTCTACAACAGCCGTTGGTATAACCCCGCTGCGGATTAGTCTTTGGTCCTTTCCCTCTTTGCTTATACACAGAGAGGGGTCCGCATGCGGGAAACTTCAGGTTTAGCCGTTATTTCAGGCTGGCCATGAAGTCTTCAATTTCTTGATTCACCTTTTTGTATTCTTCCATCTGAACAAAGTGGCTTGCGCCCGGGATAACTGTTTCCTGGGCGTTTTGCATGTGTTCTGTTAGATAGTCAGCATACTTGACCGGCGTCATGATATCTTCGCCACCACAAAGGACTTTAGCGGGAAGATTGATCTGCCCCAACTGATCCATGACATCAAAGCGGTCACAGGCCAGTAGGTCGTTCAATTCAACCTCTGGGCCTACTTCAACAGCTCTTTGAGACAGCACCGGCTGCATGTCTACGGCAACGTGCTTGAAGCTCTTCATGTAAGAGGCCAGCCAATTGGAGTTGTCGGGACCGGGCTGCCGGCAACGCTCAAGAAGGTCTGGTCGGACTCGGAGACGGGCTCCGGTGCCCATCAGAATAATACCTTTCAGCTCTTCAGGATACCGAAGAGCGTAGAGCAGAGTAATTGCGCCACCCATGGAATGGCCGCAAAGAACAACATCTTTGTAACGGCGGGCGGTGATGAAACCACGAACCCATTCCAAGTAACTTTCAATATCGTGGCAGGGCCTTGCCCGCAGAATGGCCCGGAAGGTCAATGGCTTTGGAATTCCGGAAGTGGCGTAGTTGGTAGTAGTAGCTGAGGCTGGAGCTGCCGGCTCCGTGGAGGAAAACGAGTTTCATTGGTATAAGCTCTTTTGTGTAATACTAACCATCAACAATAGTGATATTGATCGTTATCTGTTATCAACTACTGCACCATACTTTATCTAAAATCATGCCGCTGTACAAGCATTATGCCTAATGCCAAAGCGAAAAACATGCTTTGTAGCCGGTTTGTTAACCAATAAAAAAGCCCTGCAGAGATGCAGAGCTTTTTATTGGTTTGCGACAGGCTTGTTAAGTGTAAGAGAGCCGTTTATTCCTCGCTGGTTTCTTCTTCATTCTCTTCACTATTTTCTTCTTCGTCTTCGTCGGGTTCCTCTACGACTGGCTCCTCGGCAACCGGTGTCTCTTCTGCAACCGGCGTTGCTGCCTTCCCATTGGCTTGGGCTTTGGACGGAGTGGCCGGTGCTTCACTGGTGCTCTGAGTGTCAGATTCCTGGAAACAGGCTATGGAAGCTACGTAGTCATCTGCCTCGCGGTCCCGCCATACAATCACTCCCTGGGTATTCCGTCCGGTAACCCGGACATCTTCCAGGGTGATGCGCACGACCTGGGCCTTGGCGGAGATGATGAGGATCAACTGGCCTGGTTCTTCAGATACCACCCGGGCAGCGGCTACCTTGCCGGCTTTGTCAGAGGTCCGGAACGTACGAACGCCCTGGCCCCCTCTCGAGTGGCTAGGGTAGCTGGCCAACGGAGTGCTCTTTCCGTATCCCCGTTGGCTGACGATCATCAGATGGCTGTTGGGCGTGACCGTACTCATGGCGACAACCGAGTCACCCTTGAGCAGGCGAATTCCCCTGACACCACCGGCAGTGCGTGACCTGGGAGTCAGTCCGGTGATTGGGAATTTGATGGCTTGACCTTGCTCGGTCACCATCACCACGTGTTTGGCCTCGCCCACCTGGGCGACGGAAACCAGTTCATCACCCTGTTCTAGGTCGAACACAATCAGACCGGAGGGTCGGATTCGGGTGAGTTCGCCGGTTTTCAGGGCCTTGATCTCACCCTTCTTGGTGGCCAACAATAGCGGGTATTCGTCCCTGGGGTTGTCGATAAGGAGCATGGCCTGGATGGCCTCTCCCCGGTCTAACGGCAACAGGTTGGCCAGCAACGCGCCACGACTGGTCCGTGATGAGTCGCCGTGAATCTGGTACGCCTTCAGAGGGTAGACCCGCCCCCGGTTGGTGAAGAAGAACAGAGTGTTATGAGTGTCCACGACCACCAAGTCCATCACCGCGTCATCTTCTCTGGTCCGCATGCCGACCACACCCTTGCCGCCCCGGTGTTGGGTGCGGAAGGTGTCGGAAGGTACGCGCTTCACATAGCCCTTCTGGCTCAATGTGATGATTGCATCTTCATGGGGGATGAATGACTCGTCGGTCTGATCGGCAAGTTCCGCGTCGTGGATGACCGTCCGGCGCGGGTTGTTGAAAGACTTCTTGAGGGTTTTGGTTTCCTCTTTGATCATATCCACGACCAACTCCGGGCTGGCCAATAGGGCTTCAAGTTCAGCAATTCTGGCCAAGAGCTCTTCATGCTCTTTCTCCAACCGCTCTCTTTCCAGGGCGGCCAATCTACGGAGCTGCATCTCCAAGATTGCCTGGGCTTGAATCTCACTCAGAGTGAGAGTTGACATCAGGTTCGTTCGTGCTGATTCAACATCGGCTGAACCGCGAATTATTGCGATTACCTCGTCCATGCGGTCTAGAGCCAGCAGTAGTCCTGCAACCACATGGTCGCGATCTTGGGCTTTCTGCAATTGGAACTCTGAACGCCGGCGAATAACCACCTGTCGGTGTTCAATGAATAATGTCAGACAACGCTTTAGCGGCAGAATTTGTGGCTGACCGTCAACCAACGCCAACATGATGGTGTTAAATGAAGACCGGAGCGCAGTGTGACGGAATAGGTTGTTCAGCACTACGTAGGTTTGAGCGTCTCGGCGGAGTTCAATGACAATCCGCATGCCGTGGCGGTCGGACTCATCACGTATGTCTGAGATGCCCTCTAGTTTCTTCTCTCTGGTGAGGTTGGCGATCTTCTCCACTAGGTTGGCTTTGTTCACCTGGTAGGGAATCTCTGTGATAATAAGCTGTTCGCGGTCTCGGCTGCCGGGAATCTCTTCAATGGAAGTGGTCGCCTCCATGATGATGCGGCCGCGTCCAGTGGTGTAGGTGTCGTAGATGCCCTGGTGACCTAGGATATTCGCGCCCGTTGGGAAGTCTGGACCCTTGATGGAGCGCATCAGTTGTTCAGTGGTGGTATTGGCGTCACCAAGCAGCTTGAGGATGGCGTCGCATATCTCACCCAGGTTGTGGGGAGGGATGTTGGTGGCCATACCCACTGCGATTCCTGATGCGCCGTTGATCAGCATGTTTGGCAGGCGGGCCGGTAGGACAGTGGGCTCACCAAGAGAATCGTCGAAGTTCGGCGTGAAATCCACTGTGTTCTGGTCGATGTCGGCCAATAGTTCTTCGGCGATGGGGGCTAGGCGCGCTTCGGTGTATCGCATGGCAGCGGGCGGATCGCCGTCAACGCTGCCAAAGTTTCCCTGACCGGTAATCAGCGGGTAGCGCATGGAAAAGTCCTGAGCCAAACGGACCAGGGCGTCGTAAACCGAGCCTTCACCGTGGGGATGGAACTTGCCCAGCACTTCTCCGGCGATTCTGGCGCTCTTTCTAAAAGCCCCACCGGGACGGATACCCATGTCGTGCATGGCGTAGAGGATGCGTCGATGGACCGGTTTCAGCCCGTCACGCACATCAGGGAGCGCTCTTGAGACGATAACACTCATGGCGTACGTCAGGTAAGACGTGCGCATTTCCTCTTCAATTCGAATGGGGACGATGTTTGATTCTGGTTGTTCAGGGTTGGTTGTTACCATCAGTTAATGCTCCTTAAAGGTCCGCCATCGATACAAATAGCTACTGGGTTACGATAATTCCAAGTGGTAAGAATTAGACAGGTGCTGCAGTCATGGTCCCCGGAAAAACATTGGGAGATCAAGCGGCCAATTCGGCGATGAAAGTCTCGGCCCTTTCGTGCAACCCCAAAAAGAGGTTATTAAAACTCTTTGGGACTTCATCCTGCCGCTCGGGGTGGCATTGCAACCCTATGACCCAGCTGTGTTCCGGGCTCTCTAGCCCCTCTATCAACCCATCGTCCACCTCATATGCCGTGGTCATCAAGCGCGGCGCCCGCTGCGCTTCCTTTAATCCTTGATGATGCAGGCTGTTCACCTTGAAGAATCCTGCCATTCCAATGATTGGAGCCGACTTGGCCCCGGGAGCGATATAAATAGTGTGGGAGGCTGGCACCCACTTTACGTCGATTTTCGTTGATCTGTGGTTAGGCAGGTCCTGGATCAATTTTCCGCCGAAGGATACGTTCAATAGTTGCATGCCCCGGCAGATTGCCAAAACCGGCATGTCATGACCCAAGGCGTAATCCAGGATCCGCAATTCCAGGTCGTCTAAGGGGCGGTTGAGATCCAAACCGGCGTCTGGGTCCGGTTTCTCGCCGTAAAGACTGGGGTCGATGTCCGGTCCGCCGCACAAAAGAAGACCGCCAACATCGCGCATCATTACTTCGGTGGTGGACTCTGTATGGTCATCTGGAATGAGAACCCGCACGTCCGCCCCTGCAGATTCCATCACTTCAATATACCGGCGTGCGTTCTTCAGACTAGAGGAGGTGATTGCTACAACTGCCATATGACATAACATTATAACGGAATCGAGCCTACAGTTATAGTATCCCTACATCGAAGTTCGGCCAGTTATCTGTGTGTATCAACGCCTGCACCAGTTTGCTCATACCCAACCAATTTTGATAAACTTGTTATTAGTATTCCACCTGTAATTCGCGCGTTGTTGGGTATCTACGTAAAATGCTCACTCCTGATTCGTTAGCGCACGGATTATAATGTTCAAATACTGGCCATGCGATTTAACGCGAGGTTTTAGATGAGAGAAGTGATACAGGGTGCGATTGACGACTTGAAAGAGGGTCAACCCTGTGTTCTGGCCACTGTGGTACGGACTAAAGGCTCGACACCACAAAAGGCCGGCGCAATGCTGCTCGTTCGACAGGACGGCACCGGGTTAGGCACTTTGGGTGGCGGCTGTGTCGAAGGCGACATCTGGTTCGCAGCCAAAGAGATCCTGCGTAATAACGGCGGCCCAGAATTCAAAGACTACTATCTGAATGAAGATATCGCCGCCCGCGACGGTCTGGTGTGCGGCGGCACCATGTACTTCTACCTGGAACCACTGCGAAAACCGGAAGACTTTGTGCCCATTGGTAGTGAGATCGTGGAGGCCTATGACGGCGGTCAACCCGTAAGTCTGGCGACCGTGGTCCACGCCAAAGATGGCGGCCCGGCTTTGGGCGCTAAATTGCTGCTCCGCTCCGACGGTTCGATTACCGGAACGTTGGGCAACACCGAACTTGATGCTCAGGCGACTGAGATTGCCCAAAAAGTAGCTGACGTCGGCAGCAATGAATCATTTAGCCTCGCCGCCGGCACAGAGATATTTGTCGAAGGGTTTACCACTCCGCCAACTCTAGTGATGGTGGGCGGCGGACACGTAGGCAAAGCCACTGCAGACCTAGCCTATTCACTGGGCTACCGGGTCTACTTGGTCGATGACCGACCCGAGTTTTGCAATGAAGAGCGCTTCCCCTATGCGGAAGAACGCGTGGTTGCTACTTACGACAAGTGGACTGACCACGTAGATCTGAATGTGAACTCTTTTGTTGTGGTTGCCACCAGAGGCCACCGCTACGACGACATGGCTTTGGAATCGGCCCTGAGAACTCGTGCCCGTTATATTGGCGTGCTGGGCAGCCGCCGTAAAACCATCATGATTTTCCGGCGTCTTCTGCAA
>DUCU01000089.1:14682-16321 GCA_012959605.1 Dehalococcoidia bacterium
GGAACAAGGTGCGTCTTTAGAGCGCATCAAAGAAGTGTACGCGCCCATTGGACTGAATATTGGTGCCCTTGAGCCCGAAGAATTGGCTGTGAGTATCATGTCCGAGATAATTATGGTTCGACGCGGTGGTGATGGCGGCCAAATGCAGATGGGCGACTGGTACATCGACAGGGCTGCTGAGATCGCCGAACGCGCACCCGACTCCACAGTAGAAGTCTAGGTTCGACTTTATGCCCGGTGTTTGGTCAATACTTCTGGCTGCGGGCGAGTCGAGCCGCATGGGACAGCTCAAGGCTCTGCTTCCGTGGCAGGGTACGACTCTAATTGAGCACCAGATCAACTCCCTATTGGCTGCTGGCGTGCAACACGTCGTTGTAGTCTTGGGCCATGACTTTGACCGCTTGAAATCCATTGTCGATTCCGTAGCGGGCGCATCATGGGCGCTAAACTCAGATTACCTCCAAGGCAAGACAACTTCCCTCAAGACCGGCGTATCGGCATTAGACGGTCAACCAGTGTCAGATGTGTTGCTGCTCAACGTAGACCAGCCGCGTACCTCTGACACGGTGCAGAAACTGTTGGAGCGACACCAGGCGTCGCAATACGTGATTACCATTCCAACCTACGGCGGCAAGGGCGGCCATCCCATATTTTTATCAGCGACACTGCTTAGTGAAATGGCGGCAATCGAAGAGGAAACCAAAGGCCTGTTGGCCGTGGTCAGGCGTCATGCGGAGGCCACCGAGCGGTTTGAAATGAACGACCCATCCGTGCTCTGGGATTTAAACACTCCAGAGCAGTACGAAAAGGCACTGGCTGCAGAAGAGTAACCCAGCTTTGATAACGGGAATAAATAAAAAGACCCGGCTTTTACGGCCGGGTCTTTTTAGGTTTGATTTAGGGCGCTAGTTAATGCGCATGTTGCAATTGGTTGTTTGTTGAGGAGGTACTAGGCAGGGCCAGCGAGGCCAGGAAGCCCAAGAAGAACAACCCAGATGCGAAGTAGAACGCTGAATGCCAGCCCATATACTCCACTAATACGCCGGCTATGACTGAAGATATCGCTCCAAAGAAGGCATTACTGCCCCACATCAGACCGATGAACGTCCCCTCAAGTCCCTTGCCCGCAGCCACATCAACCGCCGCTGCTTGGGTGAGCGAGTTGACCGAGAACAAGAATACCCCGAACATCGCCACGGAAGCGGTCATTCCCAGACCATCTCCGCCCATGGCCATGGTGGTCGGGAAGATTACGGCCGAGGCCATAATGAATATTATGATTGGCTTTCTGCCGATGCGGTCTGACAATGCGCCAAACATTGGCCCGGCAAAAATACCGGGAGCTGCAAGTAGAGCAACGTGGAAGCCAACCCAGAAATTGCTCAACCCCAATTGGTCCGAGAGATAGAGAGGGATGACCCAGAGTAGAGACCGGTCACCCATTCCGCGGACGGCCGAGACGGTGAAGATCCACCACATCCCAGTGCCACGGAAAGACTCCCGCATGTCGCGCATCTGAGTCCGAAATTTGGCTTTGTAATCGACACCTTCAATCTTGGGTCCACTCACGTTTCGCAACAAAAAGAAGATGACTACGGCCAATCCCAGCAGTACCGGAGTGCCACCGCCCATTATCCAG
>DUCU01000090.1:0-13941 GCA_012959605.1 Dehalococcoidia bacterium
ACAATGGCCTGGGCCAGAAGACGAAAAAAGAGGCGCTCCGGGCCCTATCGAGCCTGGAAACGCCTCTTTAAGTGTTTCTGGTGGAGACGGGAGGAGTCGAACTACACCGAGAACGCAGGTTAGTCGTGTTGCTAGCAGCGTAGATTCACAAGGGTAACAATCTATTGAGCGACCTTAAGATACCTGGCTCGCCATGGAAGGCCGCTACTTGAACAACTTCCGCATCGCCTTGCCGGTGGCCTTTCTTGCCACTCGTTTGCCTACCTTGCCCTTTTTGACGGCGTTGTAATCTCCCATCAGCTTGGCCAGGGAGTACAAGAGTCCTCTAAATCCTGCCATATCAAACCCCCAGAGATACTGACTATTAACCGCCCAATCCATCATTAGTCCCACATGATCGGTGAAAAATCCTTGTCCGCAATCATAGATCGGTCGCACTTCGGACATTTACGAGGGTGGTTCCATAATTCTGTTCGGTGAGCTTTGGATTTATCGCAATAGAACTCTGCGGGGACCCAGTCCTTAGCCATTGCCAACCAAGGTTCCTCGGTAGTCACAACGTCCTTTATTTCCTGACAGTCGTAACAACGGACTGTAGAAGTTGCCGCGGCCATGCCTACGTCGTTGCCGCCACTGACAAAAGCCTCGTAGGGACATTTCTTGCAGAAGTATCTGTTCCATGTGCCCATGGGTTACTCCCTCTAGTAGTGGCCTGGTCAGCTTTCTTGGTCAGTCGCTCGCCGCTACCCCTGCGCTACACCCCGACAGAAATCGTATTTTAATACCGTAGCATTGCATTCGGTGTCCAGAACGACGCGCGCTAGCCACCGCGTTATAGATTCGGCGCATCCTAACTAGGGAGCTGAATCGTCAACGTGAATCGCAGAGGAGTAATTGCGTACACGTTGTCAGGACGAACGAAGCCGTGTGGCTTCTTACTGGTCTTTCGGGCGGGGGCGGGTTTGTAACCCGTCACGCTTCTCGTAGACCAACTACATCCCATCAGCAATATCGCACTACCGCTCGTGGCACAATCAGCAGTCTTTAGGGCGACCTAAATGCCCTTGAACCATTGACTGAACTGGGCTGCTAGACCAGCGTCACCGTCAATTGACAGATGACCGGCGGCCATGGCGTCGGCAGTTGCCATCCGCCCGTACATTAGCAGTGCAAAGATATGGGTGTGGCAGCGGAATGTAACGTCCGCAGCGCCCTCTGCTGATTGTTCGTAATGGAACTTGTCCCCCTCTACTATGATGTCCGCCGAAACTGGCAATGGTGTCTTCACTTCAAACCGGTAACGCACGGGCCGGTCCAGCGCTGGGCCAGCCCAAAAGGCCCAACGGAGCGAACCCGATGCAAAAGATTCATTGATTAGAATGATCATCGAGGCCAGACCAGAAGCAGATAGGCCAGCCTTTTCTTCCATTGCAGACCGGATATCCCACTCGTGGAGAATCACCTCTTTGAACCGGAGGTCCACAAAGTTTCCCGCCGGAACAATGCTCCCGGGATGATAGCAGGGTTTGGCCTGGTCTTCTGGGTTTAGTCCGGTGAGCAGTTTTATGAGGTGGTTGTCCCTCTCCAGATAGGTCTCAAGTAGCTTGTCGCCCAACCGCTCCTTGGCGGCGATTGAAGACTTGGCCAGAGATTCAGCACTGAGTGATGGATGACCGGTCCCAGCCTCTGGGCGTCCTTCTGGCGGGGCGGATTCTCCTTGGAGTCCTCGAGCTACCGTACCTGCATAAAATTCTGAATTACCAACTAAGTGAGCTACCACATCTGCCACCGACCATTCGTCGCAGGCGCTTTGTTTATTCCATTCATCGGCCGTAAGATTCTTCAAATAATCCTGAAATCGTTCTGACTCGGATTTATATAACTTGGCCCGTTCTTCAAATGATTCCAATTTAATTTCCCACTCCTAAGTCCGCATGGTCTAAATTCGTCTGGCGCGAGTTAGCAGGCCTTGCCGGAGTATAGAATTCATCAGCCCAGCAATCAACTAAATATCTGCCCCAGTCGTGGCATCAAAACTGCCCAGACCTGTGGCTTTCTTTAGCCTCGGCTATATGAGTAGATTTAGTAGACATGACCACCCACTGGAGTATCTTATGAAGTTTCTTTTGTTCGCCCTGGCAGGTCTACTCGCCCTAGCCGTGGTCGGCTGCAGTCTGTTGGAAGGCACAGCCACCATCACTCAGGGCGAGGAACTGACAGGCACAATCATTAATGGTGACACCAACGTTGATGTATGGAAGTCCAAGGCCTCTCAAGTCGAAGTCCGTAAAGGCGTGGAATACTTCATCCGCCTAACCCACGATAACGACGAGACAGTAAACGTATGGAGCCCGGACGCCAACGCTTTCCTGGCTGAGGCCAACTCAGAGGTGAATGCCCACACTGCGGCTTACAGATTCTCTGAGACCGGCCCTCAAGAGCAATTTGTGGCAGACTCAACACCGATGTCCCGGCAAATTACACGCTGAAGATGTGGTCACCAAGTGGCTAGACCTATTTTAAGTTGTCCTAAAGCCTCTGAAAAAGGCCCTGACTTCTTCAGCCAATAACTGCGGTTCTTCCAATGCTGCAAAATGCCCGCCCTTGGACATTTCAGTCCAGCGTTGAACATCGTAGGAACGCTCTCCCCATTCCCTGGGAGGTTTTGAAATCTCCTGGGGGAACATGGCCATTCCGGCCGGCGCGGGCACCTTTTGGTCTGGTTCCATCACCCACAGATGCTTCTGATTCTCGTAATACATACGCGTGGACGAGCTAATAGTCTGCGTGACCCAATAGATCGTCACAATGGTCAGCAGTTCGTCCTTGGTGTAGCTCTTCTCCACGTCCCCGTCGCAGTCACTCCACGTCCGGTATTTCTCCACGATCCATGCAGCCAACCCAGCCGGAGAGTCATTCAGCCCGTAGGCCAAAGTCTGGGGTTTGGTGCCCTGGATGTGGTTGTAACCGCCCTCATCATCGAACCATTTGGCACGCTGGGTAATTAAAGCTTGCTCAGCATCGGTGAGCGGTTTTGAGCCTGCGCCCAGATAGGGAGTTGGCCGGGTGATGGACGTTAGGTGAATACCAAACAGGCTATCAGCATGGGCAAAGCCCAACCGAGCCGTCACGCCACTACCAATATCACCGCCTTGAGCCGCAAACCTGGGGTAGCCCAAGTTCTGCGTCATCAGTTTGTTCCACATACCGGCCACCCGCTGGACCTCCATACCTCGGTCCTGGGCGTGGTCTGAAAAGCCGAAGCCAGGCAGCGAAGGCGCAACAACGTCGAACGAATCAGCGGCATTACCGCCGTGGCTCGACGGGTCGGCCAATAGCGGGATGATCTTGGTCATCTCAAAGAAGCAGCTTGGCCACCCGTGAGTGATGATGAGCGGAATTGGGTTTGGCCCTTTGCCCTTTTCGTGAATGAAATGGATATCCAGACCGTCCACCTCTGATTTGAAGTGGTTGAAGGCGTTGAGTTTGGCTTCTTGGGCACGCCAATCAAAATCCGTCCGCCAATACTCCACCAACTCTCTGATGTAAGACAGGTTGCTGCCGTAGTCCCAACCTGAGTTGGGAATCTCATCGGGCCAACGGGTATCGGCCAGACGTTGGCGCAGGTCGTCCAAAACGTTATCTGCCACGGCAATCGTGAATGGTCTCACTTCCATATTGACTCCAATCCTTTCTGAGACGTGTGCTTAATCTGAAATGTTATAGACGCGAGCGGCGGTGTCATGGAACATGGCAGCCCGTTCGGTGGGTGAATAACCCTTAGACAGCCGCTTGAACGCGTTGTAGATCACGTTGTACGAGTAGGAAATCTTGTCCACCGGGAAATTGCTTTCAAACATGCACCGGTCAGGACCAAACTGTTGGATGCAATGCTCCATGAGCGGACCCAATTCCTGGGCCAGTTCTTCCGAGCCGATGGCTGTCTCGCGGTCATGCCAATAATAGCCGTAGCGTAACTGCCCAACGCCGCCCAACTTCATGATTATATTGGGGCATTTGGAAACTTCTTCTACACCTTTGCGCCATTCGGGCATCACCTCTTCGTCTCGGTTGGCGTAGGGACCGACCCGGACCAAACCTCCAATATGGTTCAGCACTATAGGTAGCTCCGGAACAGCCCTGGCAAAGTCTGCCAACTCGGACAACTGGTGGTAGTACAGGGAGTTTTCCAGCACCAATCCCATGCTGGCCAGCACCTTGGCCCCGGCGCGGTAGCCATCTGTGCCGAGAGCGCCTTTGATGTCGCGGTTGGCCAGCTCTGGGCTCTCGTCATAACCCACCGAGTGGCGCACACCCCTGAATCGGTTGGGACTGGCCGCCTGCATGGCTTCCAACACCGGGCGCACACCATCGCCCAGCTTCAAGTCGGCCTGTCCGATGATTGCTGCGGCTGCTTTGGTTGGGCCCTGGCTACCAGCGGCTGCAGCGTCGGCGATGGTCTGGATGTACTCAACCTCACCCACTGGTTTCATCTCATCGGGGCCGTCCGTGCGGTACTCGCAGCGGACCTCGATAAACACGGTCGACTTCACGTTGTGGCCACTGCCCACGTCACTGGATAGCTCTGGCAACAGATACTGCTGGTAGTGCACCGGCTCCGGGCGGGCAACCCAGAAATGATGATGGGGATCGCAGATAGGAATCTCAGACTCCAGGGTTTCTTCCGGGGTTTGGGCTAGCCATTCATTGCCACCAGGCATGGTGATCCTCCATCAATTTATTCGGGCGATTTATTCAGGTTTTTGATTCAGCTTCGTATTTGGCGGCCCAATAATAGCACGGAGTTGTGACCGTGAAGCACCGATGAAGCGTGTATGATTAGCGGCAATTCCAAACCGAGCGATTGGACCCAAGTAGCGGGGTTGGTCCTGAGGGGAAAGCAGATGTCTGATTTAACAGGCCATGTTGTTGCCGTAACCGGCGGCGCCAGGGGCATGGGCAGGGCAATGGTCAAAGAGTTCTTGGCCGAGGGTGCCAAGGTGGTTGCCATGGACCTCTCTTGGGACCCCACGGGATTCTCCGGAGACAACGACAACGCCTTTTTAAGTGAGCTTCAAGACCGTCAGGAAGACGTTTTGATCTCTACGGTAGACATCAGCGACGCTACCCAGGTAGAGAAATCCTACCAGGCCACTCTGGAAAAATTCGGCACAGTGGACGTGTTGGTCAACAACGCCGGCTTGCGACAACGGAACCTGTTTCCGCCTACCGGGAAGATCACCACACTGGAGACAGAGGACTCAGATTGGGAAAAGATGTTTGCCGTTGGGGTATTTGGAACTCTTAAAGTCACCCGGCAATTCATCAAACCCATGCTTGAAAAGCAAAGCGGCAACATCATATCTGTGATCAGCGGTGGGGCAATGCATACGGCGTTGGGCGGTGCCTACGTGGCGCAGCGCTCCAGCAGCAGAGAGATGCCGTACCAGTCGGCCAAGGCGGCCACCATGACCATGATGTTTTACCTGGCAGACGAGGTCCAGGAGAGCAACGTGGCAGTGAATATCTTGATTCCCGGCAATGCCCGAACCACTGGCTACGACGAGCAGAACGACGCCCGACGCGCGGAGGGCCAAACAGGCAACAGGCCGGGTCGGATATCGATGCTGCCGGAGCACATAGTCCCCATCACCATGTTCCTGGCGAACCAGGACGCCAACACGGGTCTCACCGGCAGATGTTTCGATGTTCCGACCTGGAACATGGAGCACGGCTTGGGCGGCCCGGAGGCTTGGCGGGATCCCGACGCCAACCGGGCTTAGGGAGATACGGTCCTTGCAGGCCATTGGCTGATGCGCATCCTTTGGCGGGTCCGATAAATCGAGACTCTCGACTTTAGTCGGAGATTAGGACGAGCGGGGGAGGCCGGAAACCTCTCGTCGAGTGAACTACAACTCTGGCGTCCGACCGTCATTCCCGCCTTCGCGGGAATTTATGGATTACGCCTCAGGCATTTTTGAACCAGCAGCATTTCTGTATTCCTGCCAACCCAGGAATGACATGCGGCGCCAAGAACCCAAGTTTACCTCCATCTCGCAAGGGGGAGGGTTAGGGTGGGGATATTCCCTGCGACAGGCATCTGGGCGCAGTAGATTTCGGCCTTGGCCGGAATGACGAAAGAGCGGAAACTAACTGTTCTCTTCATACTGAGCTTGCCGAAGAATCCGCAGCAGTCAATCTCGAGCGTGGCTTGGTTCTACAGGCTCACCATGAACGGGTGGAAGGGAAGTTGCCAGTTGTACCTAATCGAGGGTTTGGCCCTAAAAGGAATTTAGTTACGGGAGTAGCACGTTGCTGGCTTGGGCTTCCTGGATATATTTTTGGACGTCGGCGGGAAGTAGGAACCGCTCTGATTCCAGTTGCTGTGCTGCCTTGGTGACATGTTCCACGTAACCAGAATGATTGATGTAGCGTTCTTCTAGAGAAAGTCGTGGGTCACCGGCGGCAATGCGTTCTTCTTTGGTGGTCTTGAAGGGAATGTGCTGGCCATCGGCTTCGTCGCCGTCGTTCTCGCCAAAGCCAGCCCGACGCAGAGCCCAGCCGGTGGTGGTCGCAACGGGAGCTGCCACCTCGGGCAGGCGGACACCGGCTAGCTCGTTGCCGTCTGCATCCACTTTGGAGACAAAGTTTGGGTAAACCGGCCGTCCAACCACTGAAGGAGGACATTTGGACACTACGCCGTCTTCAAAATCTGGCCCAAAGTCCAACAGATACCGGGTGGTGATTACGCCGTTGTAGGTCACACCGGGTATGTTAGGCCAGCCCAGTTCGTCCTGCGGCACGATTCCAGTCTGAGAGCCAGGCTGAGGTACGGCAAATACGGCGTTCTCCGCCTGCCTAGGCACCCGACTCTCCGGGGGCAGGCTTCCGTCACTTACCCAGGCATCAAGGGCAACCAATAGCGCCCGATGAGAGGCATTGGGGTTAACCGCGTTGGTGAACTGTTGGCCCTCCCCTCGTTTAGTGATATTGCCGAGCCGGTGCGACAGGCCTGACAGCATGTAGAACCGCGCGAATTCCGGGTCTGGTAGGTCATTGCCATGGGTGTCTGTATGGAGCAGTGAGCAGGCTTTAACCCAGTATTCATTTGCAGTATTAACGTCAAAGCGCTTGGGGCAAGTGTCGTTTGCCAAGCAGAGTTCATCGCGGCCGCTGGTCTTTCCGCTGAGATGGTCGGTCAACACTTGGTGGGCAAAGGGAAAGACACCTTCCGGGTAAAGATGGTTCTGGCGGTTCCGTTCAGTGGTATCGGTCCGGGCGAACCGGAAATTGATCTGGGCCCCGCTGCCGCCCCCGGTCTGGCTCAAAATTCCATCCAAGACTCGCCAGTCATTGATATCACCATTGAATCCCAAGCGCTGAAAGTCATTCAGCAGTCGCGAGGGCTGAGAGCAAGAATAACTGAACGTGTAATCCACAAACCCCGCTACAGGGTTGCCTTCTTCAGCTGACCCATGGCGCAGAAATGAAACGAAGTCACGGGTCGCCGCTAGGCCAATCCCGGCCACTACGGGTTTTTTGGCGGTGTAGGTGAACTCGTAGATATAACTCTGTTGGAACGGTGTGCCCTCCGGTAGCAAGCAGATTGCTAAGCCTTCGTCAGAGGTATAGCCCCAAGCATAGTCAGGAACTGCGATTGGTTCATCAGCAAGAAGCACCCGTACAGTGAGCTTCGCCTGGGGCTTTTCTAGAGTTGCAGCTGAATATACAAGTTGGCTGGCGATCGTCGAGTCGTTGTCGAAGACAATGTAATCGTAGGCAGGGCCGGTGATAGTCTCTCCGTTACGGGTGGCCACCGGGAGACTGATCTTCATCTCGTCGAACTCGCTGGCGCAGAAATCCCAGCCGTTTGAGACGATTGAATAGCCCTGCTCCATGACGAACCCATTACCGGCATCTTTGGCGGTTATGGGGTCATTGGTCAGGATTGCGTCGTTGAGCAGCCCCACTCGCATCTGGCCGCGGTTGTTGAAGTCATACATCAGCCGGTGATTGCCATTTTCGAGGTTGATTGGCTTGAGTATGAAGATGTCGGTGGAATACTCCACCATGCCGTTGGCATTGACCGATGCGAATTCTAGGTCGGTTATCAGGGCGTTCCGTGGGTCAGACGGGTCAATCTCCCCGTAGGCAGTGCCGCGGAGTTTTTCATATTGTCCAACGCTGCCGAAGGACAAACCTCCAAAGGTTGGGGACTGGGAGCGGGTCGGGTCCATGACTATGCGTTTGATACCCTGTTTGGCCACGGTGGATATTGATTGTTTCGCGTCGCGGATGATATTCCTCTCTGATAGCGATATATGCCTGTGTAGATGGAGTCTAGTCACCCTCTGCCGTTTGTAGTTCTTCTATTTTCTGCATCATTTCTATGACCAGGGGCATGGCCGGGCCGTAGCGGTCAGCGTCGTCGATACCATAGCCCTTGTGGTAGGCCGTTCTGAAGTTGGACACGCCGGTGCGTACGCCGATGACCGCCGAATCTTTTTCATCCCAGATGCCGCCGTGGATCAGACCGGGCATCTGGTTGGGGTCTCGGAACACGTTCATGGGCTCGCCACCGTCTTCAACAATGGCCATCTGTTCTTCAAACTGTCGGCGCATGAACACTATTGGAATGTCCGTCCGACCCAGATGTTCCTTGGTCCGGTCGGTAATCGGCCCCTGGGAGATCCATGCGTGGGCATCCTGGGCTAGGACAAAGTCCAACAACGGTTTGCCGTTGTCATCGTACAGAGGCACGTTGTACCACGGTATGACTTCCTGCTCGGGCACTTGCACTTTCAGCGGTGCTAAGTAGCAACCATAGTTGATGTGATAGGTGTGTGTGTCATCAATAGGAACTCGTATCTGAAACTCCTGCCGGGGCCGGGTGGGTCCACCAGTCTGGGTGAAGAAGGGGAAAATCACTGTGGAGTGCCGTGATTTGTAATCACGGTCGGCACCCAGAGACTTGGAATAGTTGATTCCCTTCTCCATGCCGTGCTTAGTGGGGTTGACCCACAGTGATTCGATGCCACGTTCAAGTTTCATGCGTCCGTAAAGGGTGTGGGTTTCCTCATCGGCAGCCCGGTCGTCCAGTTTGCCTTCCTGCTCCAAGAGGAACTTAAAATAGTGACCGTGCAGGTAGGCGCTATGGGTCGGGTCGCCTGTGTTTTCATGACACTGTAGCCAGTTGCAGTCTAGCTCTGCGATTCCTATCTGCCGCAGGGCATTCGGAAACACCAGCAGGCTCCAGGGTGGCAGTAGTGGCGTTGGCTCCGGTCCCATGTAGGCCCAGACCAGACCGCCCAGCTCTTGCGCGGGGTAGCCGGTGATCTTGATATTGTCTTTGAAGGCGCCGCCGGGTACCTCCATTGGGGTGTCAATACACTGACCGGTGCCGTCAAACATCCAGCCGTGGTAGCAGCAGCGGATCCCATCCTCGCCGGGGAATCCGTACTTGAGCTGAGCATTGCGGTGGGGGCAAATTTGGCCCACCAAACCCAGGTTGCCGTTCTTAGTCCTGAACAACACCAGGTCCTCGCCCAGAATTCGAACAGCCATCACCTTCTCGTCAAGGAGTTGAGCGTAGGGGCGAATGGGAATCCAATACCGGCGCATCAACTCCCCCATCGGGGTGCCTGGGCCAACCTGGGTGAGTCTGTCGTTTTGTTCGGCAGTCAGCATACGGTTTCTCCTGGTGCAATCGAGGCCAAATCGCCTTCCGAAAAATACGCCGTGATTATAGCCCAGTAGCTGAGCTAATGATAATAATCATCACCTAGTATGATTTGGAGCAATGCCACTAGTGTGGTATTTTTGGTGGAAGCTAAATACAAAAATATCGGTCACTCAAGCCGTTATTGAAGGAACTGACCTATGGCGACCAAGATAGATGGCGAGACATATTTGGGCGAAGCAGTAACCCTGCCACTGTCCGCTGATGGACAGGTTACCGTGTACGTATGGCCCTGCAGGATTCTAAACATTCGCGGCACCGGCATGGGCGGACCGACCATCGGCGTTGACGTTGGCAACACGGAAACCATCCGCTACGACTGCCACGACACTCCCGGCCATTGGCACAAGGGCGGCTACGATATGCTAGGTCGTCCCGGCAACTCCCACACCGACTTCCCAGAAGGTCTGGTTCGCGTTGCCGACCAGGTTGAGTGGGCGCTGACTCAGATCAAAGAGAATGGCTCAGACCTGCTTAAAGAGTCAGAACAAGCCGACGCCGCCAACCTGTTGGACTCTGCCATGGTCGACAAGGCCCTAGACGGAATCCGTGCCCATCTCAAGAGGAGTAACGGACTGCGCGAGCAGGCCATCGCCGACAATCTCATCGCCCCTACTGAGTAACAGACCCATACTGCGCAGTGGATTCCTGCTTTCGCAGGAATGACGATTTAGGCGGAACGATAGAAAAAGCCCCGGTGGTTTTCACCGGGGCTTTTTGTTTGTGCAGTATTCTAATTTCTAGGGATAAATCAGGCCTGATTGGTGACCAACGATGAAGGTCTCCCAGTGCTCTGAGTAGTCGACCACCGAATTAACGAACGCTTCTGGCCGGTCGCCCACGATGCAGTGTCCAGCATCGTAGACGATGGCTATGTTGCAGTTGGGTATTTTTTCTCGATAGACTCGGGCCGCCTCCGGGGAGACCAGTCTGTCGTTCTTGCCAAAGATAGCCAGGGTAGGGCAGTGAATGTCCGCCAGTTTGGCCTCAACCGCAGCGTCCTGCCCCAATCGCTGTATTAACTCCTTCTCTTTGGCAAAGACCTGGGCAGACAGAGGATTGAACTTCTGCGCGTTCCCCGCATGGGCAAACATCATGGCGTGCACTTCTTGAGAAGTGGCATTGGCCGGTGGTTCTTGCGGCAAAATAGCGGTGGGTGAGGCTAAGATCAGGGCTTCTACCTGGTCTGGCGATTGCACGGCATGCCATAGGGCAACATTAGCCCCAAAAGAAGAGCCAATAATTGTGTATTTCTCTGAAGTGAGCGCAGTTGCGGCGGCAGCCGCCACGGCCGCCAAATCTCCCACCGACTGAGACGTTGTGTTGACGGCTGATTCACCCATGCCGGGTAGTTCCAGCGAAAAAACCTGGTACTTCTCGGCCAGGGCATCGTGGAGCATGGTGTCTTGCCATCCGGTTTGGTCCAGCATGAGTATGGGTCGGCCCTGCCCAGCTTCCCAGTAACGTATGCTGAAGCCTGCGGCATCTACTACTCCTTCTGTAAACACTATGGTTAAAACTCTCTGAGTTGCGGGATGACTTCCCGGCCGAACAGTTCAAGCTCTGCCATCACCGCTTTATGGTCAACTTTGTTCTGCTGAAACGGCATGTCGATTACACCAATGCCGCACCGGTCATGAAATTCTTTGATCTGTTTGGCCACCGTGTCAGGCCCGCCGATGAAGTTGATTCCCAGGGCGTTACCGACCACATCTCCCTCTGGGCTGCCGGCGACAAGACCTCTAAGGTCGAACGGACCACCCGTGCGGGCAGATTGAATCGCCTCAGCAACTGTTCTCCGCAAAGGAATGTTCGGTCCGGGTTTCGATTTAAGAAGCCCTTCAAACCACTCGTTGGCCAACTCGTCGGTCTCTGCTACATAGATGCTGCCTCGGTAGACTATGTTGTCCGGACCGGGAGTCCACCCCGCTTCCTCGCACCACTTATGGTACTTATCAGTAATCACGGCAGTCTGCTCCACAGACAGGAACGAGACTCCCAGGCCCAGTCGGTTCTCCGCAGCGTAACGGATGGTGTCGTCGCTTCTGGTGCCGACGATCACCGGTGGGAACGGCTGCTGTACCGGCCTGGGCCAGACAGCCACGGTGCGGTACTGGTAGTAACGACCTTCCCAGGAGAACGGTTGGGGCTCTGTCAGCGCCTTCAAAATTAAGTCCATGCTTTCTAACAGGCGGCCTCTGCCTTCCGCCGGGTTTACGCTGTAGACCTGGTCTTCGTTTGGGGTGCCTCGCAGGAATCCGGCCACGAGCCGCCCGTTAGTCAGGTTGTCCAGCAGGGCTAGCTCTTCTGCGACGCGAATGGGATTGTTGAGCGGCAACAGGTGGCCCAACACAGCAATTGTGATTCGCTTGCACCTTTCCGCCACCGCTGCGGCCATCACTGCCGGGGTGCCAGTAGGGATTCGGCCGGAGTAGTGATGCTCAGAGAGGCTAATCCAGTCAAACCCTACGTCCTCGGCCAGGGCGCACTCGTCCATACCTTCCTGGTAGCTACACACCGATACTTCAGGGTCGGCATACCCCGGTGGGACTGGCCAGGTAAGCGGGAACTTGTGCCGTTCCGAATACCCCATTCCAGCAAATAAAGATGCTTTCATCCCTTAGTTCCTCCGCGACCAGCCTTGGATTAACCGTCAATATTGGGGGCATATTACCGTCGCAATAGGTAATGCGTCCACCTTCACCTTTGTTGCGTCTTCCCGGCGCCTTTATAGATCAGATTCGACTTGGTGTTCCGTTTCTGGCCCAGTCGGATTATTATAGTGGGCGTAAATTCAACTTAATAAAACGATAAAAATATTTGGAGGGCTGCATGCTCGCAGAAAACATTCGCCTGAAAAACATCAATCACATCACCTATAACGTCCGAGACAAGGAAGCTGCGCTCAAGTGGTACCAGGACATTCTGGGCGTGGGTCAGATTCCCAAGATGGTCAACGGCGACCACCTCTATTGGCTGCAACTGCCCAGCGGCGCAATGATCCACATTATCGAAAACGCACTCGCTCCTTCCGCGCCCTCCCATCACACGGCCTTTGAGGTTGATGACATTGACGCGTCCCACGCGTATTTTGCCGGGAAGGGGATCACAACGACTGACATCCAAACCAGGAACGACGGCCAACGCGCTTTCTACCTGGACGATCTAGACGGCAACCGGATTGAGATTTGCACCGTTTCCGGCTTTGGCGTCCTAGTCTAGAATTTCAGCAAATCCTAGGAGTACGTGATGATCTACGGTGCAATAACCAACTCGTGGCGAGAACAACTGCCATCTTCGTCGGTCAAGGAATTGGTCGGCGCGGCAGTTGAGAAGGGCGCCAAGCATATTGAACTACGTCAGACCTGCCTCGGCGAATGCGAAGAAGGGGCCGGGCCTGACTGGCGTCCTAAACTGCAGGAACTAAAACAAGTGGTTGACGCCTACCCGCAACTGACCTTTGACCTGGCCATGGCGTTGCCTTGTCTGTCACAGAAGATAGATCCGCAAGGCGAGATGTTCCAATCAGCCTTGGCCGGGGCCAAGTTGGTGGGCGGGTCACAACCCCATCTGCGGGTGGTAGACCCCGCTCCCTTTGACGCCGTGTGGAACTCGCCCAGTGACATCCCGGAAGAGGCTCTGGGCCTGGCCGGATTGGCAACTGAGGCGGCCAATCAAGGCGTAATTATGTCAATGGAGAATTCCAAACTGCCCATCCAGAACATGGCGATGCTCGTGGAGCAGGTTCGGACTATGGTTTCTGATGAAGCCGGGCTGGGCTTGGGCCTCTGTCCCGACCCCACCAACCAACTGCGCGGGTTCCCCGACTCCGACCCGCTAGCTGAACTCGAAGCGCTTCCCTTGGACATGATTAAGATCGTCCATTTCAAGCAGATAAAAGCTGGCAAGACCCTGCCAACGGTGGCGGACGGCGACCTGGACTGCCACAAGATGCGGGAAATCTTGGACGCCAAGGGCTACTCTGGGGCGGCAATCATGGAAATTCCCTCTCACGCAGAGGTTTTCAACAACCTGAAATCAAGTTTTCAGTATCTGGATTCATAACGAATTTGGAGGCTTAAATGGGACTGCTAAACATAGAGGATGTGACCCACTGGTCCATACCAGTTAATAACCTGGAGGAGTCCGAGGAATTCTACGGAGATTTCTTAGGCTTGGAGCATGTCGGTCGGCTGGGGACC
>DUCU01000090.1:13971-16241 GCA_012959605.1 Dehalococcoidia bacterium
GGATGACCTGCTACAAGGTTGCCGAGCATAAGATCCTGCTCTGTGAACGCAAAAATCCGGTGGACGTTGCCAAGCAGTCTGAAGAGCACGTCCACCACTCGTTCACGGTCAGCCACGAGACGTTGGTCCAGGCCTGCAAGCTGTTCTTGGAACGCCAGGTGCCCGTCGACGGGCTAGTTCATCGGGCCCAGGGATTCTTCACGGGCCGGGAACTCTACTTCTTTGACCCCAGTGGCAACAAGCTGGAGCTCCGCGACCCCAATTGGAGCGCCGGCATGCCGGAACTGACGGTTGAGGAATTGGCAGCAGCCTGATTTAAGCGAGCTCTGGCCCTCCAACAGGTCCGATAAATTGAGACTCTCGACCTAGGTCGGAGCTCAGGTTGAGCGGCTTATCCCAGAAAGGATGATAGAGTATTCGGTCATCCGCTCATAGTGACGACGTGTACGCAATTACTCCGCTTCGATTCACGCTAGAGAGGCCGCCCGTTCGTACATTCTGATGGATATAAGGCACGGTGGTAGTCGGCCAACTTACGCATCCATGTTTCGATGCCGGAAACACTGATGCCAGAAGGTAGCAAAAGTTGGGTATCAGGAGATAGAGTAGGCTTCACCTTCAGCCGCGAAGCTGTTCGGTATTGCCAGGTACCGGCTCAACAATCACAAAGTCAATCCCGAGTCGATACTAGGTCCATTGTGGCAACGGTCGCGATGTCAGAAATAGCTCGACCCGAGGAGAAAGTAATATGACCGGACAAAGCAAAAGACCTAATATTGTCTTCTTGTTCGCTGATGACTGGGGAAGGTACTCAAGCGCCTATCGGCAGTTCGAAAATGGAAGCACAGTTAACCAAATCGTTAATACCCCTAACTTCGATAAAGTCGCTGCCGAGGGGGCAATTTTCACTAACGCGCATGTCCCTGTCCCGTCTTGCACCCCTTGCAGAAGTTCCATACTCACTGGGACTTACTTCTGGGAAACTGGCCTTGGGGCCATACTCGAAGGGGCCCAGTGGGACGAATCGATTCCGACCTACCCCCTGATTCTGGAATAAAGCGGCTACCACATCGGTTACACCTACAAGGTATGGTCGCCAGGAAAAACGGAAAATGCCCCCTATGGTGGACAGCGCACCAGGTACGAGCCATCGGGAAACCAGTGGCGCGAGTTTTCACAAGAAGCTACCAAACGTGTTTCAGAGTTGGGCGTTGATGGTGCCAAGGAATTCCTCTTTGATGAAACTCGCGATAATTTCCGCGGGTTCCTAGATGACGTCCCAGGAAACACACCATTCTGTTACTGGTGGGGACCGGTTAACACGCATAGAGCTTGGGAACGAGGATCAGGCAAGGCATTGTGGGGGCTTGACCCGGACAACCTGAAAGGACGAATGCCTGATTTCCTGCCGGATGTGCACGAGATAAGGGAAGATTTTAATGACTATCTCGGCGAGGTCCAAGCAGTTGACGCGGGGATAGGGATCATACTCGAAGAGTTGGAAAAGGCAGGCGAGTTGGATAACACCCTCATCGTCATCAGTGGCGACCATGGCATTCCCGGCTTCCCACGGGCGAAATGCAACCTCTACGATATTGGTACCCAGGTGTGCCTCGCCGCCCGATGGCCCGGTAAGATACAACCGGGCAAAGTAATACACGAATTTGTAAACCTGATGAGCCTTGCCCCGACGTTCCTGGAGGCTGCAGGCGAACAACCCTTAGATAATATGTCGGACAGTATCCTACCGCTCATGACCTCCGATTCAGGAGTAGAATCTGCCGCCAACTGGGAATACGTGGTTCTAGGTCGTGAACGACACCAAGGATATGGCAGGTCGGAGGGCCTTCCCTACCCTTCAAGAGCAATTCGCACCAAGGATTTCCTGTATATCCGTAACTTTGCACCAGACCGTTGGCCCATGGGTGACCCGTGCGGAATGGAAGACCCTAATTTGGTAAATCCGGAAGAAATTACCGAGATACTGCGATCGACCAGAATATTTAATCCCGGAAGGACTGCCTGCGCCCCTTACAGCGACATCGATGTTGGCCCAACGAAGGTATGGCTGCTAGTTAACCGGAACGCGGAAGACGTTCGCTCGAAGTTCGAGTTGGCCTTTGGCAAACGACCCGCGGAAGAGTTGTATGACTTGAGAACAGACCCATATTACATGACAAACGTAGCTGAAGACCCTTCCTATTCAGACACATTAAACAACCTCTCCGCTACGCTGTTCGAGGTCTTGGAAAAGCATAATGATCCAAGGG
>DUCU01000091.1 GCA_012959605.1 Dehalococcoidia bacterium
GATGCGGGAGTGACCTCGTATCAGTTTTGGGCCAGGATATGACATCATTGAACTAATTATGGCTTCACTATGAAATTTAAAAGGCCCCGGAGTTAACTCCGGGGCCTTTTAAATTTGCGGTTAGTAGGCCAGTGCGAGAGTTGCTGCCTTTGGCTCTTCTTCCTTAGCAATGGCCAGGTAGAGTACCGGGGCCAGGAAGGCCATTGTGCCTGCTCCCATCAGAATTATCATTGCGCCCACGCCCATGGCCAGGTTGGCTATACCGTAGCCCATGACGGCCATGTTCAAGCTATTCCGCAGTGGCAGACTGCTCGTGATGGAGGCTCGACCTGCTAGTCCTTCCTCAGTCTTCCGGTCTTGTGCAGACCATACGCCGTGTTTGCCTTCAGCATGCAGGGTGATAATCTTGCTCTCGATATCGGCGGTCCTGGCATCACGGATTGCATCCCCTGGTGTTCCGCCGAACTCCACCGCATCTGCACCGAGGGTGATGTTCTGCGTGACTAGTTCATCAGTAATCATATTCTTCGCATCATTCCCCATGTAAACTAACAGCCCACCATTAACCATGAAGAACAGCCCCATTGCCAAGGCTCCTACCCATAGATTTCGTCGTAGTGTTTTCATCAGACCGCCTCTTTTTCTGGGTTTCCATTTATTTTTTTTGGTTCCCCTTTCCATTTGTGACAATTATCACACAGCCTCTTCACGGGGGTAATTTCCAAATAGTCCTTGACGACCCTGCCATATGGCTCTAATTCATAATCTTAATAGCAAAATCGGATTATCAATCTGAGAATGACTCTTTTTCGCTAGTACTGAAGGCCAATCGACCGGACGGGTCAGATAGGGTAATATAGCCGCGGAATCCTAGGAAAGCTAAAGTAAGAATCCCAATTGGTACGTAGTAAACAAGGAGGCCTTAACATGGGCATCTTTCGGATGTACACCGGCGACGATGGACAGAGTGTCATGGAAGAATTGCAGTTGAATGACCCAATCTTAGAGTCACTCAAGACCTGCACCGGAAGTTCAATTCAGATCAATGAACCCACCGAGTTCTCAGAGATGCACCCCGCGCCTCGCCGCAGGTGGATGAGCATGCTGAGCGGACAGATTGATATTCAGTTGGCCGACGGCACGATTCACAGTTTCGGCCCCAACGATCTCAGACTCTGGGAGGACGTGACCGGCACCGGCCACAAGACCCGGTTCCCAGTACCTTCAGTCAGCATATCTATGCCGCTCCCGTAGCGGAAACCAGGGCCGTTCCTGTAGCTGACTAGGGCCTACAAAAATTAACGTGGCGGATATGAGCACACCATCCCAAGACGACAACACAATCAACGAAATCCCCTATGAGGTGCAGGCCTGCGCCAGGTGCAGGAGCACGGAGATAGACCGCACAGAGGGGTTCCATCTCTTTGGCCGGTGGCGGTGCCGTACCTGCACTCGGGCGTTCATGATTCCCTCGCTTCAGATTCGGGTTCTCCCCGCTCAAGAATCGCCACCTAGACATTGGCACTGGAAGTCATTTTAAAAAAGATCCTCGGCTGATAGCCGAGGGTTTTTTTATTCTGTCGTTTTAGTTCTCCCGGGTGGAATGCCGTTAAATTTTAAGGCCGTCTAAATACCGGAATTTCGGCTCACCGGCCAAGAAGGGCCCCACCACTTCCCCGGTGCCGGTCTCGTCTCGCCAGGCTTGGTACTTCTGCTGATGCTCTTTGGTAGTCCAGTCTTCCACCAGCATTATGCTGCCGGCGTCGTCCTGGTCTTGGTAAACAACCACACTCAGGCAGCCGTCATAGGCCCTGGTGTCTGGCAACAGGCTCTCAAGCAGAGATTTGAATTCCTCCGCCCGCTCTGGCTTTACGGAAAACGTCAATGTGACTGTAATCGGCATGATTTATTAGGATTCCTGCTCTGGGAATTCCCCACGAGCGTTCATTTCTTGGGGAAGCAAGCTGTTGTAGATAAAGGTGTTGACCGGAGTGGGCACCCCGGCTTCCAAACCCAGCCGGACCACGGCGCCGGTCTGAACTTCCAACTCGGAAAACCGTCCCTCCATCAAGTCTCTCTGCATCGATGATGTGCTGTTCGGCGCTGAGGCTTCCAGCCTGGCAACGGCGGAGGCCAGAGAATCGCTCGGCATCACAATTCCCTTACCGGCAGCCACGGCCAAAACTTCCTGGGCCACCTGTTGGGCCATCTTCCAGGAACCGGCCACGCTCCGCCATTGGCCAGTCGGCACTCTGGTTATGGCGCCAATACCACTATTTACAGCCATCAACGCTAGTTTTGCCCATAACGCGGCCTGAATATTTGCCGGGATATTGGCGGTTACGCCAGCATTCTTAAACGCTTCCAGCAGGTTCTGAGTTCGTTCGCTGGTCGAGTTGTCCGATTCGCCAAACGAGACGTATGGCTCGCCGCCCGCGTGCAGGATGTGTCCAGGACCGACGATATAGCTGACCAGCCCGCCGAGTCCAACTACCACAGACTTTTCGCCCAAGACCGACGCTAATTGCGCGGTAGCTTCCACACCGTTTTGCATGGGAACGACAAAGGTCTCCGGCCCGATCATGGGTCGCATGGCTTTCGCAGCGTCCAACACCTGCCAAGCTTTGACCCCCAGTATCACGGCATCAACCGGCCCGGCCTCGGTTGGGTTGTCGGTGGCGAGGGCCGGAGTGGCCACAAAATCGCCTTTGATGCTGTCGACCCTCAGACCGTGTTCTTTGATTGCCTGCAAGTGTTCACCACGGGCAATTAGAACAACTTCTTCGCCAGCCTGAGATAATCTCCCGCCCAGATAGCCGCCGATGCCTCCGGCTCCAAATATAGCGATGCGCAATCTATTTTCTCCCCAGTTTGCTTAAATCGTTGTTTAGTTGGATTCCAGTCTTCGGTCTGGACCGGCCAGGTCCAACAGCCGTCGCCAAATGCGGTTGCTGTTGTCCTCCCGCAGCATACAGACCTTGATGTTGTGCGGGCCAGGCCCGTGGGCACAGGAGTGGCCAAATTTGCCCCTGACCTTATCACACCAAACGTAGCCATGAAGCAGCGGCAACGGGTTCTCTACCTGAGCGCCTCCCGACACAGTATCCCAGAGCGGATCATGCAGATCGGCCCACCGAACACGTCCCATACCGCGGTCGTTCCAGTCACGCCTGACGTAGACCGTAGACCGACCCAGTGTCTGCCGCCAAGCCAAACCAATCGTCAGTCGAAAGACCAGACCCAACAGCCACAAAACCAGCCGCAGCAATCGCCAGGTCAGCTTTAACACCATCCCAATAAACTTGGTCATAGAGTTACTTGACGAACGCTTCCAGCCGGTTTTCCATGCCGTCACGGATTCGAACGATGTGGTGTTCTAGAATGTCCATCGATTCCATCTCTTGCGTGGTGTACCAACCGACCTCCGTTGTCTCATCACTTAAGCCCAACTCCCCGCCGGTAATCTCAGCTTCAAAACTAAAGGCTACTGGCTGAATCCGGTTGCCGTCCGGGTATTCCATGAGTATATCCGGGGTGGTGTAGATGCCAATCAATTTGGTCACTCGCACCTCCAGACCGGTCTCCTCCAGCAGTTCTCGCACGCAGGCCTCAGCGGCGCTCTCGCCAGCGTCCATGCCGCCACCGGGTAGGCACCAACGCCCATTGTCTTCCCGTCTAGTCAGTAAAACTTGCTCTCTGGCTTTGTCAAAGATCAGTCCCGAGGCACCGGGTCTCAGAACGCCTTCCTTGCCAACCCGTTCGCCAAATTTCATGGTGGCCATCCGTTCGGTGCCCTCCAATTCAAATTGATTCATGTTGCCTTAAGTTCAAACCTAGAGTGCTATAACCAGGTGATTTAATCAAGAAAATTCAGATTCGAAAATCATAGTCTCTGGATAAAGTATTTAATCGCCCGGAAATAATCGCCCGACAGGGCCATTGACGGTGTTGAAGCACTCTTTATAATGGCGTTGGCCAAGACTAATCGAGTTTAAAGCCACAGCCCTGGACAGAAACCGGGCATGGCCCCAAGAGGATTGCATGAAATTTGGATTGTTTTATCAGATACAGGTCCCAAAACCGTGGGACGAACAGAGCGAAGCCAAGCGAATCTGGGAGGCCCTAGATCAGATCGTCTACGCCGAGGAGATGGGTTACGACAGCGTCTGGTTCTCTGAGCACCACTTTCGGCCTGTCTGGTCGCACAACAGCGCACCAGACCTCACTCTGGCAGCCGTGAGCCAACGCACCACCAAAATTAGATTGGGTGTGGGAGTTGTTCTAGCGCCGATCCATCACCCACTGCACACCGCAGCACGCATGGCCACTCTGGACATCCTGAGCAATGGCAGGGTAGACGTTGGTCTGGGCCGTACCGGCTATCCATACCAATTGACTCCCTACGGCGCCAAGCTAGAAGACACCCGGGGCATGTGGGAAGAGTTCGCCCAAGTGCTGCCGCGGATGTGGACCGACGAGGTGTTCTCTCACGAAGGCAAATACTATCAAGTGCCGCCTCGTGAGGTGCTTCCCAAGCCTATTCAAAAGCCCCATCCGCCGCTATGGTCCGCCTGCTCCAGCGAAAATACCACCCGCACCGCGGCCGAGCTCGGCTTGGGCGCACTAGTTGGCAGTGAAGGCGGCCCGGAGAAGGTGGGAGAGGTCTTAGAGCTGTACCATAAAGCCCTAAAATCAGCCACTCCCACCGGTGTGGCACCAAACAGTCATAATGCCCTCATGACGGCGGGATTCTGCCACGAAGACCCCAAGGTGATCGACGACCGGGCCACAGAACTGATTGGCTGGTACATGGATCAGCAACGGGAACGGGCTCGGCTGGTCTGGCAGGGCGTTGACCCGGCAACAGTGCCGCCTGACTACCAGGGCTATTACGAGCGAGACATGAAACTGGCCGCCGGACCACATCCCGGAGAGTCTACCCCCAGCGAAACGGTCAAGAAGGGCGCATCTTTCTGCGTGGGCACACCCGACCAATGCATCGAGTTCTTTGAACGCTACGAGGCAATGGGCGTGGAGCAGGTGTTCTTGCTGTCAGCAATCGGCCCGCAGACTCATGAAGAAGTAATGAACACGTTGACCATGTTTGGGAAGCATGTCATCCCGCACTTCAGGGCCAAGGAAAAAGCCAACGCCTAGCGCTGATCTTACCGACCAAACGACATACAGGTAACCTAACTAGCCGGAGAGTACCCATGAAAATAGGTGTTGTATTCCCACAGACCGAAATTGGATCTGACCCCTCTGCTGTGCGTGATTACGTGCAGGCAGTCGAATCGATGGGTTATTCCCACATGATGGCCTATGACCATGTACTGGGAGCGGACACCAGCCACCATGCCAACTGGGAGGGCAGCTACACCGCCGAGTCCATGTTCCACGAACCGTTTGTGCTCTTTGGCTACCTGGCTGGCGTCACCACCACGCTGGAGTTGGTAACAGCAGTGCTGATTCTCAGTCAAAGGCAGACCGCGCTAGTGGCGAAGCAGGCTGCTGAGGTGGACTTGCTAACCGGTGGACGGCTTAGGCTGGGAGTAGGCGTGGGCTGGAACCACGTAGAGTACGAAGCCTTGAACCAGGACTTTTCGAATCGCGGCAGCCGTTACGCGGAACAGATAGAGCTGCTTAGGGAATTTTGGACTAAAGACACGGTGGGATTTGAGGGCCGGTACCACAAGGTTGACCACGCTGGTATTAACCCACAGCCGATACAAAAACCCATTCCCATTTGGATGGGCGCCGGAGCTAGGGCCAACCCAGTTCCAACAGACCGTGTGCTCAGGCGGGTGGCCCGTCTCGCCGACGGCTGGTTCCCCCAGATGCAACCTGGCGATGATGCCAGGGCTACCGTTGAAAGGCTAAAAATATTCGCCCGTGAAGCTGGTCGTGACGGGGAGAGCATTGGTATGGAATCCAGGATAAACCTGGCCGACGGCAACCCTGAGCTTTGGCAGTCTCAGGCTAGAGCCTGGGAGGAAATGGGCGCCACTCACGTGTCAGTGAACACGATGAGGGCCGGTCTAAGCTCGCCTCAAGACCACATCAACGCCATTCAGCAATTCAAAGAAGTGATTGGCTAGCCCGGTCTATTCGGCTATTTCTTTGGCGGGCTCACTTCCAGTTTCTACTGGTCATGCCTGATCGGGTCGTGCTAGCCAATAAGCTTAAGAATCTGAAGCCCGTGTTATTAGTTCGGAGAATTTGGCATTATGTGTGGAAGATTTACACTCACATCGAATTTGGACGACCTTCAGGGAAGGTTTGGTTTTTTGTCCCAATACACGGAATCCCAAAGCAAGGATTCTGAATTCTTTGAACACGGCCCCCTATATAACATTGCACCCACTCAACAGGTGCTAACAGTCACCAACGACGGCCAAAGACGAGGGGAGCCGATGCGCTGGGGGCTGATCCCATTTTGGGCCAAAGACTTTAAAATAGGCGCGCGCATGATTAACGCAGTGGGTGAAACGATCGCAACCAAGCCCGCGTTCCGAGGTGCATTCAAGAAACGCCGCTGCCTGGTCCTGGCCAATGGGTTCTACGAATGGGAAAAAGATGGCAAACGAAAGCTGCCGACTTATTTTTATCCACGCAACGGCGAACCCATGGCCTTCGCCGGGTTGTGGGAGACCTGGAAATCACCTGAGGGTCAGGTTGTCCAGTCGTGCACCATCATTACCACGTCAGCCAACCCAATGATTGAGCCGCTGCACAACCGGATGCCGGTCATCCTGTCTGACGAGACGCAAGCCCTGTGGCTTGACCCGCTGACCGAAGACGCAAAAACCCTTGAGCCATTGCTGATTCCCGCGCCCATGGAGCTTCTGGCCTCCCATCCCGTGGCGGAGATAGTAAACTCCGTAAGGAACCAGGGTCCGCAATGCATCGTGCCACTTTCGGATCAATTAGAAAACGAGTCAGAAAACGAATCCCCAGGCGGTCGTCTGTTTCCCTAACTCATCCCCAACTATGGCCACTCCCCAACAAAACATACCCAACCAGGATATTCCTCTCTACGGCAGATACCGTCTGGTGATGGCGATTTTGGTTTTGGCTGGTCACTTGAGCGTCGGCCTCAACATATTTGCGGTCTCTCCTCTGCTCACCCTGGCCATCGACGACTACGACATCAACCGGACGACGGCCGGACTACTGGTTGCGATGCCTTTGCTGGTTGCGGCCGCCTTTGGTCTACCAAGCGGCATCCTAATTGCTCGCATTGGTTTGCGTCGTTCTTTCATGATTGGCTGGGCGGCTATTGCCCTGGTCTCCCTTTCCGGATTCGCTCCCAACTTCATCACGTTATTGTTGCTCCGATCGGCAATTGGGGTGGGATTCGCCTTCTTGCTCACCGGCACTGGACCGCTATTGATGCAGTGGTTCCGGCCCAAAGAAGTAACAGTGATGAACGCCCTGACCACGGCGTTTTTAAGCCTGGGCATCGCCTTGTCGGTTGCCACGGCAACACCATTGTCAGAGATTATTGACTGGCAAATGGCCTTAACTATCTTTGCGCTACCCGGAATTGTCGGGTTGGTGGCCTGGATCGTTTCGGGGCGGGCCACCGACGGCACACCCATGAACTCTGGAGGCATTTCGCTGCATGAAGTCGGATTGGTGCTGCGCAACCGCGCCGTGGTGCTGTTATTGGTTGCGGACGCCGGCATCTTGGTCCAGTACTCAGCTTTCGCAGGATGGCTCCCAACTTTTTACAACGAGGACCGAGGTATCTCCCTGTCCCAGGCTGGCTTCATCACTGGAATGCTGCCTTTCGTAGGCGTGTTTGCCGTCTTAGCCGGCGGGGCCATTGCACTTCGAGTAACCTCGGCCCGGACACTATTCATCAGCTCTGGTGTGCTGGCCGTAGCGGGCGGATTGGGTGCTTTCTTACTCCCCAGCCCAGCCTGGATCTACCCGGCGGTGGTCATTTTGGGGATCGGCTCATGGCTTTACGTCCCAACGCTGCTGACTCTGCCCATGCAGATGGCGGGAATGACCCCGGAAAAGGTGGCGGTGGTGTGGGGTTCACTGCTGACATTTAGCGGGTTTGCCATGTTTGTCGCGCCAATCTTGGTGGGCGTGCTGCGTGACGTCACCGGGTCGTTCTTCCCCGGACTAGCCATCTGCGCCACCGCATCGTGGGCGCTCTTGATTGCCGGCTTCCTATTGCCCGGCAACGTCAAAGAACCTAGGCACGAACCGCACAGTCAATAATCTGATTGACAACCCAAATCGCGGCGAGTACCTTTAAGGCCTTCACGCCCACGATCGAGTTTAGTCCAAGGCACAAATCCGCACATTTTAGGAGATTGACATGGGTAGAATTCCAGCCGCAACTCGTGAGACCGTTCCCAGCGACCAGACCGCCGAATTTGACCAGTTGCTTGCCGGTGCGGGCTCAGTGCCCCTGGTAGGACCCGGTTCAATATTCTGGCACGTCCCAAAGGCCCAGCAAGCAATCACGGCCCTGAACCAATACCTGCGCAATGACTCGTCTCTGTCCGATAAGACCTTGGAACTGACAATGCTGGTCACAGCCCGCGAGAATGACTGCATGTACGTCTGGAACGCCCATGCCGCCTCTGCCAGGGCCGCCGGAGTGCCCGACGCCGTGGTGGATGCCGTCAGAGACCGCAAAGAGCTTCCCACACTGGCGCCCGACGAAGCAGCCGTCATCAACTACGTCCAGGAGTTCTATCGCACGCACCGGGTGAGCCGCGGCGCCTACCAATCGGCAATCGAGGTGTTCGGCAAGCAGGGCTTGATAGAGCTGTCGCTGGTCATGGGCAACTATGCCCTTATCGCCGTCGCGGTCAACTCATTTGACTCTGAGCTACCGGCCAACCGCACCGAGCCGGTGCTGCCCATTTAACCCAATTATATGAGGGAGTTGTCATGGCTGTTGAACCGTTCAAGATAGATGTTTCAGACTCAGTCCTCGACGATTTGCGAGCGAGGCTGGAGCGTACCCGGTGGCCGGACGAATTACCCGGCACCGGTTGGGATTACGGGAGCAATCTTGACTACATCAAGGAATTGGTGGAGTACTGGCGCACCAAGTTTGATTGGCGCGCCCAGGAAAAGCTGATCAACTCCTTTTCCCATTTCAAGACCGAGGTAGACGGCCTGGGAATTCACTTCATCCACGAAAAGGGCAAGGGGCCAAATCCCATGCCTCTGGTGATCACCCACGGATGGCCCGGAACGTTCTTCGAGATGTATAAGGTCATACCTATGCTTAGCGACCCGGCCAACCACGGTGGCGACCCAGCCGACGCCTTCGATGTTGTGGCCCCATCAATGCCCGGCTACGGGTTCTCGGGTGCCAGTGACAAACGAGGCCTCAATGTTCTGTCTATAGGTGATTTGTGGGCCAAGTTGATGTCCGAAAACCTGGGCTACCCGAAATTTGGGGCTCAAGGGGGCGACTGGGGTGCCCGAGTAACCGCCAAGTTGGGACTATCCCACGGCGACAAGGTCGTCGGCATCCACACCACATCCACCTCCAGCCCGACGCCCTATCTAGGGCCAGGCACGAGGGAATTATCAGAAGCAGAAAAGGAAATGCTCGCCCAGAGGGTGCAATGGCTCGCCGACGAAGGCGGTTATTCCCACATTCAGGCTACTAAACCCCAGACTCTATCCTACGGGCTGAATGACTCCCCCGCTGGGTTGGCCGCGTGGATCGTAGAGAAATACCGGACTTGGAGCGACTGCGGCGGAGACGTAGAATCCCGCTTCACCAAGGACGAGCTGTTGACCACTATCACAATTTATTGGGTCACACAGTCCATAAACTCATCCACCAGGCTGTATTTCGAGTCGTTCTTTCAAGCATGGGAACTCGGTAAGGACGAGAAGATTCAAGTACCGGTGGCTGTCGCTTCGTTCCCTGGCGAGAACAGCGTTCCCTTAAGGGAGTGGGCTGAGCGCTCCTACAACGTGCAGCATTGGACCGACATGCCCAGCGGAGGACATTTTGCTGCACTGGAAGAACCGGCGAACCTGGTGGCGGACATCCGCGATTTTTTCCGGCCCTTCAGGTAACCCATAAATTTTATTCTTATCCGTATAAACGCCGACTGCGACGGCCCTGCGCCCCTGGTAGCCAATTATCATGAGACTACCCCGGCCCCGTTTTACCCCAGATTGGTTGTTCACCTACACCGGCGTGATGCTGTTGTTGGGCGTGGCTGTGAACTGGGGCGCGGGATTTACCCAGTTCGCCCACAGTCTGACATTGCCGTCCATGGAGATGGACCTGGGTCTGTCCCACACCAAAGCCGGCCTGGTCATCGCCGTTGCCAATCTGGTACGCATCTGCAGCACCTTCACGGCTGGCACCCTCGCCCCGCGTTACGGCAGCCGGTTCATCATTGGAGTAGGCACGATGGCCGCTGGCAGCTCCATGATCATGTTGAGCTTCTCTCAAACCTACCTGCTGGTGTTGTTGTCGTCCGCTTGCATGGGCATCGGCACCGGCATGGCCTTGGCCCCCATGATGGGTCTGCTATCCCGGTTCTTCCGGGCTGGTGATCGGGGTCTGGCCGCTGGTTTGGCGTCGATGGAAGGCAGCTTTGCCTTCATATTCGCTGGTGTCTTGGTACCGTGGCTGGTTGGGAAAGATGCTGATGAAGCCTGGCGAAATAGCTGATTCGTATTTGGCTCCCTGGCCATCGGCATTGGAATAGCCTCGCTGATATTCTTGAAGGAACGGCCCAATTCAGCGCAAACATCCCCTTTAGCCGAGGGCGGAGTTGTCGCCAACCAAGCTAGGTCGCCGAGTCGCGGCGCCTGGCCCATGGCCGCCTACAAGAACCCCATGATTTGGCTAGCAACGTTTCTAGCCTTCAACTCCGTTGGTCACAGGGTTTGTTCAACGCCTTCTTTGGCGTTTATCTCTCCCAGGAGAACGGGATTAGTCTTGGCACTGTCGGGCAATTGGTGGTGATTATCTGCGTAATTAGCATCAGCAGTGGTACTTTTTGGGGAACTTTATCGGATCGGGTCAGCCGCGGTCAGGCGTTCTTTTACTCGTACGTGTTGCAAGCCATCGCCTTTGCCCTGATGGCCCTTTTTCCGGGAATCGTCAGCTTCATCATTGCTGCCATCTTGATCGGATTCACTCTCAGGGCGGCGTACACCATCTGCGCAGCCTGTTCCGGGGATTACGTGGCGGTACAGTTTGCGCCGGCGGCCTTTGGGCTGATGTCGGCGGGGGCTGGACTGGGCAATGCTTTGTCTCCGACCGTTGGCGGTCTCATCGCCGATAACTTTGGCACAAATTGGTCATTCGGCCTGGCGATGATTGGCGCATTTGTTGGGATGGCGGCGTCAGTTGTGATGATCAAGAAACCGTCGAGTCGGGAAACGGCGCTGCCAGCCCCATCAACTTAAACCCAGGCTAAGCACCAGGCTGCCAGGAAACTACACGCGGCTCCAAATTTACCGAGTGCTTGATCGAGAATCCACCATTGTTTTCTTCCAGGACGTCGGGCAGTAATGCCTCCAAACGCGCCATTTCCGGCGAATTAGGCGTTACGTAGAGGCGTCGAGCCAGTTGTTCCTTCGCAACTTCTAGGCTCTCAAAATCCCGATTGCGTTCCGTGTGGACCACATGAATATCTGGCTCAACTCCCAACTGCGTCAATACCTCTAAAAACTCGGGCAGGCTGGGCAGCGGCGAACGTGGCACACTGTGAATCGGCTCCCAAAGTGGGTATATCTGTGACTGGGGCGGCGCTTGGTAGACGATGACCAAAATCCGTTTGGCATGCTGCTCAAGCTTCCGGACAAACGCCTCAATGTCTTGAATCACGTACAGAACATGACAGCAAAGGGCCAAATCCGCCTGCGGAACTTGGGCATCGAGCCAACTCGACTCGATGACTTCGACATTCGTCACATCGAATTCTGACGCCGCCTCCCGCAACACACGGCACATGCTGGGCGACGGTTCCACGGCGATTACCTTCTTGGCCTCCAGCGCCAAAGGCAACGCCAGTCGTCCGCCGCCGGCCCCAACGTCCAGAACCACCTGCCCCGGCGTAACCAACTGCCGAAGATAATTGACCAGCGGGTCGTCGGTGCGCCGTGGGTCAGCCCTAAACTGCTGGGCAAAGTTACTCCACGAATCAGCCGGCGGGTCTTCCTTCCGCATGCTGTCCGACTGGGCGTGCTCCACGCGTACCATTTCGTTCCAACGTTCGGTTTCGCTCATGACTCTCCCCTGAACAATTCTGCTTTAGCCGCCGTATAAATCTTAAATCAGAAACACAATACGGGTAAAATGCGGTCTATGACCTGCCGGTGGCGTTATTTCCCTCCAATCGCAGCTATTATCCTCACCATTTTTATTGTGGCTTGTGGTGGTGTTGGTTCTCCTATGCCAGCGACGATAACTATTTCCACCCCAGTTCCAACCGCAACGACACAACCAACTACCAGCGCCCCGCTAACATCTGATACTGGCTCTGTTGCCACAACCGTGCCCGTGGCTCCTACCATCCAACCGACACCAGCCCAAGAACCCACGCCTACAGCCAAGCTGCCAGAACTAGGCTTGTCCATGGTGTTCACACAGTTCAGATTCAGCCGGATCACGAATCTAGTGCAGGCTGGTAACCGCATCTTTGTGACTGAGCAGACTGGCCGAGTTTTGTCCTTCCCAAAAAATACTGACACATCCGAACCAACGCCTTTCTTGGACATCCGGATTAGAGTCAGCGATTCCGGAAACGAGGAAGGGCTTTTAGGATTTGTCTTTGATCCAGATTATGATACCAACGGCCATTTCTTCGTTTACTATTCAGCGTCTCAACCCAGGCGTTCCGTCATATCGCGGTTCACGGCCATCAAATCGGGCGACCAAAGTGTGGCTGATTCGGATAGCGAATTGGTCATTCTGCAAGTTCCGCAGCCATTCTCGAACCATAACGGCGGCCAACTGGCCTTTGGTCCAGACGACATGCTGTACATCTCCCTGGGTGATGGCGGATCAAGCGGCGACCCGAACGGCAACGGTCAAAATACATATACCCTGCTGGGTTCCATCCTGCGAATCGACGTTTCCAATCTATCAGCCCAAAAAGCGTACAAAGTACCCGCGGACAACCCGTTTTCTGGCCCCAGCAGTGCCAAAGGAGAGGTTTGGGCCTATGGGCTAAGGAATCCTTGGCGTTTCTCCTTTGACCGACAGAACGGCGACTTGTGGGCCGGAGACGTGGGCCAAAATAGTTTTGAAGAGGTCAACCTCATCGAAAAGGGCGGGAATTACGGCTGGAACATCCTTGAGGGGAACCACTGTTACTCTCCCAAGGCCAACTGTGACCCCTCCGGCACAATCCTGCCGGTGATTGAATACGGCGCTAGTAACGGTTGCTCAGTAATAGGCGGCCACGTATATCGAGGCTCGGCTATTCCTGAACTAGCCGGAACCTACATTTACGGCGACTATTGCTCCGGGTTGGTGCGTGGATTCCAGTTCCATGCCGGCAAGCCTGTCGGAGACTTGTTGCTGGTGAATTCAGGTGTGAAAATCACGTCGTTTGCCGAGGACAGCGCTGGCGAAATTTACGCGCTTTCCCAGAACGGTCGCATCTATTTGCTGACCTCCTTGGCCCGGTAGCTATAATATAAGTCGGTATTTCCAAGCCCTAACGATAGCTTTGCAGTTAAACCCGGTTCCGGGATCTGACTTCGGAGACTGAAATTCAGGAGCAAGGATGACCTATTTCCCGTTAACTAAGCATCAACTTGACTGGCAGGAGCGTGCCAGCGACATCGCCGCACGCGAGTTGGCCCACCGCGCTGACGATACGGACCGCCTAGGCCGCTTTCCGACCGAATCGCTGGACGCCCTACGCAAAGAGGGACTCTGGGGGCTGCGAGTTCCCAAGGAGTACGGCGGCATGGGTGAGGACATGGTCACCACCTGCGTAGTCGTGGAAGAACTCTCCAAGAAATGCCCTTCCACCGCCATGTGCTACAAGATGCACTTAGAAGGCGCCGAGATCATCTCAATGATTCCCACGCCCTACCAAGTGGAACATTATGTTGAGCCCTTGGCTAAGGGCGAGATATTCCTAGCCGCAGCGGGCGGTGAGTCGGCCGGTGCCGGCGACGACTGGACGCCCGTCAACACAGTCTCTGCAGTCACCAAAGTCCCCGGTGGCTACCAACTGGACGGCATCCGCAAGGCTTACGTGACCTCTGCCGGCCACTGCACGCACTACGAGTTCCGAACACGCGTCGGCGAGGACACACCCCAAACCAACGGCACCAAGTTGTTTTTTAAAGAGGACCAAGTTGAATGGGAGATACTCGCGCCGTGGGATGGCCTGGGTATGCGCGGCAACAGCAGTTCGCCGGTCAAGTTCACCGGTTTCGTCCCCGATGAAGGACTCCTCGGAACGGAACACACGATCTACGCCGACACGGACAGGTTCCTTCGGCCCATGCTTGGACTCACCTACGCCGCTGCTTACCTGGGAATAGCCTCCGGTGCCTATGAAATTGCTCTGGAAGAGATGCCCCGACAATACCGCAGCGGCGCCCGCCGAATCGATAACGTCATCTACCAGCGCCGCATGGCCGAGATGTCTACTCAGATTGAGGCCGCCCGTACGCTCATGTTCTCAACTGCCCTTTGGTTCGACCAAAACCGGGGCGACAATGACCTGCCCTATCTGCAGGCCAAGGTTAACTGCTCAGAAGCGGCGACCAGGGTCACGCAGGACCTGATGACTTGCTTCACCGGCACCGCCTTTGCCCGCCGTCTGCCCTTGGAGCGTTATTTCCGGGACGCTCGCGCCGGGCTGGTCATGGGCATGGCCAACGACGTGGCCTACCAGAACATGATCCCGCACCTATTTCCGGGGAAATAGCTGACAGTATCCAGCTATCAGCCAGCTTTAAGGGATTTGAGGGAGGATGGAAAATATGCCAAATAAGCTCGTAGGCGCAGCCGTCAGGGGTAGCACGATTGCTGAGGTCCAAGCGAACATTGCCCGCGCCGAGGAATTGGGCGTTCATGCCGCCTGGATGACTACCGGCGGGGCCGGTTTGGACAGTCTGACCTGCTTTGCGGCGTCGGCGGCCGCCACCGATAGCATAAAGCTGGGCACGTCGATCATTCCCACCTACCCTCGCCACCCACTGGTTGTGGCGCAGCAGGCCCAGGTTGTCGCCCAACTAGCGCCAGGCCGTCTTCGCCTAGGGGTTGGCCCCAGTCACCGGCAGATGATGGAGTCCATGGGGATTGATTTCAATAAGCCCCTGGCTCATCTCAGGGAATACATACACATCTTGAAAAGCATCCTGCAAACGGGGTTGGTGGACTTCAAGGGCGAGCATTACTCCGCCACTGCCAATATCGCAGGGCCGCTGGACGTCCAAATCATGGGCTCCGCCCTGAGGACAGGTTCGTTTGAACTCTGCGGGGCCGGGGCCGACGGCGCAATTAGTTGGATCTGCCCCGGTGTCTATTTACGTGATGTGGCAATGCCGGCCATGGAGAAGGGAGCCAAAGAAGCGGGTCGACCAGTCCCGTCGCTCATCGCCCACGCGCCTATATGCGTCCATGACAACCCCGACGAGGTACGAGCGGCAGTGCGGGAGCAGTTCCATCACCCTAGTCTGCCCTTCTACCAGAATATGCTGATCGCATCTGGCTACCCAGAGGCGTCAAGCGGACAGTGGAGCGACGCCATGATCGACGGCGTGGTCATCCTGGGCGACGAGGAAACCTGTACCCAGCGTATCCAAGAATTGTTTGACATGGGCGCTACGGAAGTCCTCGCTTCGCCTGTCACTGCAGGTCCAGACGAAGCGGCGTCTTTGGATCGGACCATG
>DUCU01000092.1 GCA_012959605.1 Dehalococcoidia bacterium
GCCGGAGACCATGCCGCGGTCATCTGGCCCATGCTCATCGGCATGGCTAAGGCCAAATATTACCTGATGACCTGCGAATTCCTGGACGGTACTGAGGCGGAGCGAATTGGCTTGGTGAGCCAGGTTGTGCCCCATGACGAACTGATGGACAAGGCCATGGATGTGGCTCGTCGCCTGGCCGTTGGTTCCCAACAGGCGCTGCGGTACACGAAACGATCGCTAAACCAGTGGCTGCGTCAGGCCGAGCATACTGCCTTTGATTATTCATTGTCCCTGGAGATGCTGGGCTTTTTTGGCGAAGACGTTCAAGAAGGTCTCGATTCCGTCCGGGAACGCCGGGATCCCAAATTCCCATCAGTTCAATAAGCGGATATCAAAGGAATAAATGGAATATAGAAAATTTGGCAACACCGGGATAAACGTCTCTGAGATTGGGTTTGGTTGCGGCGATGTGGGTGGACTCATGGTCCGAGGGGAGCCCACCGACCGGGTCAAAGCCGTCGCCCGGGCCATAGAACTCGGTATCAACTACTTTGATACTGCCTCTCGTTACGGAGGCGGTCAGTCGGAGACTAATCTTGGCCGGGTGATGCGAGAACTCGCCATCGATTCGGGTTCGGCTGAGTTCTACGTCGGCACCAAATACAGCCTGGGCGAAGCCGACCCCAGCAATTTAAAGGCCGGCGTCATCCAGTCTGTAGAAGCCAGCCTGAAGAGGCTGGGCCGGGAGCAGGTAGACCTGATTCAACTGCACGACCGCATCAGTTCTCACACGGACGTGTCCGTCCGCGCGATCACCGTGGCCGACGTGCTGGGCGAGGTCCGTGAGGGGCTGGAAGTTCTGAAGACCCAAGGCAAAGTTCGCTATTACGGCATGACCGGCGTTGGGGAACCCAAAGGCATCCATGAAGTAGTGGCCTCTGGGATTATTAGCACCGTGCAGACCGTCTACAACCTAATCAACGCTAGCGCTGGAACTGTTACGCCAACCGGATTCGACATGCCTGATTACGACCGACTGATTGATTTGGCCGTAGAGAAGCAAGTCGGAATAATCGTGATTCGGGTGCTGGCCGCTGGGGCGCTATCCGGTACTAGCGTGCGTCATCCAGTGGCGGTTCCGACCGTTGCCCCGATCGGTTCGGGAAAGGATTTCCAGCAAGACGAAGCGAGAGCGCAGGAGTTTTCGTTTCTGGTAGATGAAGGTTTTGCGGCTGATATGCCGGAGGCGTCGATCCGGTTCGCCCTGAGCAACCCCGGCGTTTCCACCGTGCTAGTTGGTTACTCCGACATGGATCACCTGGAAAAGTCAGTACAGTACGCGGCTAAGGGCGCTCTGCCAGCCGAAGCGTTGGCCCGTCTGCCCCAAGCTCGGTCAGGATTCGTGAGTTAAGCATGAATGAGATACTGGGTAATTTGGACAGCCTGCGCAGAGCCATGGACAACGGCGATTTTGACGCCATAATCGCCATGTCTCCGGAGAATGTGCCATACACCTCGGGAGTGGGCATCTGGTCCCAGAAGGTAATCCGAGACCGTCTGGCTATGGTCGTCTGGCCGAGGTACGGTGAGCCGACGCTGATTGTGGCTACCAATGAAGAGGGCTACGTCAAAGAAAAGTCCTGGATACCCGATGTTCGTGGTTACCGCCAACACGCAGACTCGCCCATTAAGCTGCTCTCAGACGTGCTTCAGGAAAAGGGGTTGAGCGCTGGCCGTATTGGCTTTGAGCCGGCCTACCTGACCACCGATTACTATCTGGAACTTTTGGAGACGATGCCCGAGGCCAAATTCGAGTCCTGTGAGCCCATGCTGCAAACGGTTCGCATGATTAAGACCGATGCAGAGATTGAGATACTCAGCAACGCGGCAATAGCCACGGAACGAGCGCTGATGGCTACTTACTCAACGTCCAGACCTGGCGAGAAGGAACGTGATTTGGTGGCCCGCCTGGGAGCCAAGATCATGCAGGCTGGAGCGGAGTTGCCGTCGTTTCTGTTCTTCACCGTGGGGCCGAATTCCGGCTACGCTCACCCGGACCCCACCGACATTGAAGTCCAACCTAACGATATCTTAAAGGCTGACTGCGGCGGTTGGTTCAATGGCTACTTCTCGGACATTGGCCGCACGGTTGTCGTGGGCAAGGCCACCGATGAACAGCATTCCATCTATAACCGCCTGGCTGAAGTTCACCGTCAGACCATTGCCACCATGCTGCCGGGCGTGCCAGCCAACGAGGTCTATCGGCAGAACGTGGAGTTCTACCGAGAGGCGGACATTGAATTCAACTTGCCCTTCGCCGGACACGGTCTGGGCTTATACATCCACGAAATGCCCATGCTGGCGGCCTACGACGACACACCTCTCGCTCCCAACATGGTGTTTGCCGTTGAGACCAGGGTGCGCTGGCCCGGCGTCCAAGGTTTCCACATAGAAGACCTGATAGTCATCCGAGAAAACGGCCCCGAGATAATTACCACCTTCATGGACACCAGCCGTTTAATGGAGTTGTAGGCCCTACGGCCGAATCAAATAGACGGCCAAAACCAAGATGGTAACGGCTGACAATAGATTGATCCCGGCGGTCATGCGGGCCAGTTTTCGGGCTAGGCTCTGGGGTAAGACCTCTCCGGATTGGCGGGCCTGTTCCAGGCGTTCTATGATCTTGGGGCCGAGCCAGAAATCGTGAAGCAGGCTAAGCAAGACTACAAATAAGAACAAGAATGTCTTTACCCTTAGAATCTGCATAAACCGGCCATCGTCGGTGAAGAATATGTTAGGTCGAATCCCCCAATGGTCTGTAGCTAAATAAGCGCCGCTTACACCCAGCAGAATCATGGCCGCCCAGGCAATCGGCAGGAACTTCTTAGCGGCATCACTCAACATGCCAAACGCTTCCGGAGCGCCTGACTGCATGGCTTTCCTGGCAGTGGGCAGCATGACCATCACTAAGAAAAACATCCCGCTAAGCCAGACCACCACAGATGATATATTTATCGCTACTGCTACTTGGTACACGATTATTGGGCCACGTAGCCGCCGTCCACGGTCATGTTATGGCCGGTGACGAACGACGCGGCATCTGAAGACAGCCATAAGACGGCCTCGGCAATCTCAGACGGTTGTCCCAATCGGTCCATTGGGTGTCTTGCGGCCACCCGGTCTCGATAGCCTTCAATCCGGTCAAAGCTGACCTGGACCAGCGGGGTTTCTACATATCCAGGACAAACGGCGTTGACTCGGATACCCGATTTAGCGTATTCCATGGCCGCCGCCTTGGTCAGTCCGGTTACACCGTGTTTGGCGGCCACGTAGGCCACGGTGCCAGACAATCCGACCAGCCCGGCGATGGATGCGGTGTTAACAATGGCGCCCTTGCCCTGCTTCACCATTTGGGGTATCTCCGCCTTCATACATAGCCAAACACCCTTCAGGTTGATGGACATGACCCGATCCCAGTCCTCTTCCAGGTAGTCGGCGGTGAGACGACGCTCGCTACCGCCACCGATGCCGGCGTTGTTGAAAGCGCAGTCCAGGCTACCAAAGGTTTCAACCGCCTGAGCGACCATGGCCTGGGTGTCTTCCGGCCTGGAGACGTCGGCGTGGACCAAGATTGCCTCGCCGCCCGCTTCTTTAATCAGTTGAACTGTCTCCTCGCCACCCTCGACATTCACGTCGGCCACTACCACCCGCGCTCCATCGTTGGCGTAGGCCAGAGCAGCCGCCCGGCCGATGCCAGATCCTCCACCGGTGACCAAGGCTGTCTTTCCATCCAAACTACTGGCCATTCGCAGTCTCCTTACCCCGTTGATACTTTGTCGGAATTATACCCATGCACCATGGTTTAGCAACAATAACAAATCTTCCCCAGGCTGGGCCCGCCGTGTAGAATAGGCGGACAATCCATCTAAGCTGGGAAGGACTTATGAGAGACATCGCCACCAACATGCCAGATTACGAATCTGCCATTAAGAATGACCGGTTGGAAGTGCCTGAATTCTTTAACTTTGGGTTCGACGTGGTGGACAAATGGGCGGAGGACCGTACCAAACTGGCCCTGATATCAGTGAACCCCAGCGGGGATAGCGTTGAGCACCACAGTTTTTGGGACCTGAAAATACTCTCCAACAAATACGCCAACACCCTCAGGGACCGGGGCATCAAGAAGGGCGACCGAGTATTCGTCATGCTGCCTCGGATACACGAGTGGTACGTGGTCATGCTGGGCCTGATGAAGCTGGGCGCATTGCCAATGCCCGGAACCACACTCCTGACTCCCAAGGACATTGAATACCGCATCAACACCGCCGAGGCCGTAATGGCCATCACCGACGAAGAGAACGCCAATAAGGTAGATGAGGTCGCCGGTGGGTGCCCTGATCTGAAGCACTTAGTGGTGGTACGGGGCGAAAAGCGGGGTTGGATCTCCTATAACGAAGAAATGGCGGCTGCATCGTCGGTATTGGAGAACGTTGAGCCCACCCGAAGCGAAGACCCGTTGCTGATCTACTTCACCTCGGGTACAGTTGGCTATCCGAAGATGGTGCTGCACACCCAGGCGTCATGCGCCATCGGACACATTATTTCCGCCAAGTACTGGCATGACCTGACCGCCACCGACTTGATGTGGACGTTGTCCGACACCGGTTGGGCCAAGGCTGCATACGGCAAGTTGTTCGGCCAATGGACTCTGGGCGCGGCGGTGATGCAGCACGACGCCAGAGGCCGCTTTGATGCGCCACTAACTCTCAGTCTGCTGGAGAAGCACGGTGTAACGTCGTTCTGCGCTCCGCCAACGGCCTACCGCATGTTGGTGTTGGAAGACCTAAGCAAGTACAACATGGACAACCTGCGCCACTGCACCGGTGCCGGCGAACCGCTCAACCCTGAGGTCATGAAGCAGTGGGAAGACGGCACCGGACTGGTGATTTACGACGGCTACGGCCAGACGGAGACAGTCTTGCTGGTGGGTAACTTCCGCTGTAACGAGGTTCGTCCCGGCTCCATGGGTAAGCCGACACCCGGATTCACCATCGGAGTGGTGGACGAACAGGGTGATGAAGTCCCAGTTGGCGAAGAAGGTCAAATAGCGGTCAAGATCAAACCGGAGCGCCCGGTTGGCTTGTTCCAGGAATACTGGAAGGACCAGGAATCTATGGACCGTTCGTTCATGGGTGATTGGTACCTTACTGGTGACAAAGCTTACAAAGACGAGGACGGCTACTATTGGTTCGTGGGCCGTGCCGACGATGTGATTATCTCCGCCGGTTACCGCATCGGCCCCTTCGAGGTTGAAAGCGCATTGATCGAGCACCCAGCCGTGGCGGAATCGGCCGTAGTTGCCAGCCCGGATCCGGTGCGGGGTGATATCGTCAAGGCGTTCGTAATCCTGGCTCCTGATTACGTCGCCTCAGACGAGTTGGTGGTCAGCCTGCAGGACCACGTTAAAACCGCCACTGCGCCTTACAAGTACCCTAGGGTTGTGGAGTTCGTCACTGAACTTCCCAAGACCGTCAGCGGCAAGATCCGGCGGGTGGAGCTCAGACAACAAGAACTTGATAAAGCCAACGGCGGTTCCTAGGTAAAGTGAGGTATTGGCAAGAGAGACAACCCCCATCCCGGTCTTCCCACCTGCGCGGGAAAAGGGGCAGTTGCTTAACTGCGACAGAGATTACCGGTAATAGGAATGATTAATGCCCAGTTTCAGTGAAGAACTGCGAATAGAAGCCGAGCCAATCTGGCGGAAAATCTTCGATCATCCGTTCTTGAAGGAGATTAAAGACGGCACTTTGCCGTTGGAGACGTTTCGGTATTATTTGGCCCAGGACTACTTATATCTGGAGGGGTTTGGCCGGGCGGTAGCGATGGCATTGGCCAAAGCGCCTGATGCCCAGACATTGCAGGACTTGGCCCGAAGGGTGATGACTCCGGTGGAACGGCCCCTGCACCACAAGCTGCTGGCTGATGCCGGGCTGACCTTGGCCGACGCCCAGAACGCCGTGCGTTCGCCAACCAACACCGCCTATGTGGACCACATGCTGCAAACGGCATCGTTGAATGGCCTTGGCCCCACTGCCGCTGCATTGTTGCCCTGCCCCTGGACCTACCACCTGCTAAAAGACGAAGTAGGTCAGTCGGAGCATCCGTTATATGGAGAGTGGACCCGGTTCTATGTAGAAGGGTTCCTTGAGGGTAGTGTTGAAGCTTGGCGCGGTTTTGTAGACCAGATGGCCGCCGACGCCAGTCCTGCAGAACTGGAAGCCATGCGCAAAGCCTTTATGATTAGCAGTCGTTACGAATTTATGTTTTGGGAAGCCGCCTACAACCAACAGGAATGGCCGGTCTAGCGACCATTTCTTCAACCCTGCAACTAATTTTCCAGACGCGAAAGTCTAAGTCTTTCGCCGGACCAACGGCTCCACGGGCGATGGATAGGTGTGATAGGCGTGGTACTTAACATCGGCGCAAGGGACAAAGTGGTCCCAGTGGACCAATTCTGGCCCTGCCTCAGTCGCCTCGATTATCTCTTCTAGCTCCTTGAAGAGATGCTTCAGAACCTGAATATTCGCTGGCTCTGCGTCGATAACTCGCTCGGGTAATGTGGTGGAAGCCATACCGCCGCCTCCTTCCCTTCTCGGTAGGTCAAAGACCAACGCTGTAACGGCAAAACCATTCCTATCAGCCTGGCCCGCCTATGGGGCACTACAAGTCATCATCATTCTCAGGCAACGCAGTAAAAGTATGCAGGGCCAATCGGCTCAACCACGTGGGCCAAACGACCCCAATTTAGGTATACTTGCCGTCAACAACAGCAGCAATTCTGGAATTACAAACAACAAAGACACAAACGGAGGCCAACCGTGCCCAAAGCTTATATAAATGGAATCGACCTTTATTACGAGTCACACGGCGATGACTCGGCTCCGGCAATAATCTTCGCCCACGGACGCGGCGGCAACCATCTAAGTTGGTGGCAGCAGGTGGCAGCATTCTCCGGCGAATACCGTTGCATCACCTTTGACCACCGCGGATGGGGAGACTCCATCGCCGAGCACGGCACGCCGCTGCGAGAGAATTTCATTCAAGACCTGACAGATCTATTGGATTACCTCAAGATCGACAAAGCGTTTTTGGTGGCACAGTCCATGGGCGGGTTTGCCTGCTTGGGATTCGCACTGGCTCACCCGGAACGCACGCTCGGACTCGTCTTGGGCGACACAACTGGCGGCGTGGCCACCGAGGGCACTCTGGCAGAACTAGATAAAGCCGCTCCTCCGCCAGACGGCCCCGCGCGATCACTATCGGCCAGCTTCATCAACGAGCAACCGGCCCTGACCTTCCTCTACCAGCAAATCAACGGCTTGAACCCGCCCCGAGGCGAGGACGGAGTCATCTCCGGGTTCCGACTGAAAGACGGCCCCAACATTGCCCAGTTCGCTGGCTGGGCGATTCCAACGCTGTTGATCGTTGGCCAAGAAGACGCCATTTTCCCGCCGAGCGTCATCGCCGAGGTGCAGAAGGTAATCCCCGGTTCAAGAATGGAAGTGGTGTCCGGCGCGGCCCATTCAGCCCACTTTGAACAGGCAACCATCTTCAACAACCTACTGTCTGAGTTGTTGAATGGGGTGCGTTCTGGCAGTGCGGCCGGAGTGGCGGCTGACTAGGGGGTATAAAGCATTTCCCTAGTTTGGAAAGGCAGGGGCGCGAAATTGAGCTAGAGGAAAACTCGGAATGGAATGAGGGTTCCGACGCTTTCGTCACCACTTAGTCTACGATTGGGCTGCTCGGAAACCGTCTAGGACGGGTCGATATTCTGGTTCATGAGGAATATGACTCGTATTCGGTAATTGAGACGAAAGCTTCCGACTGTGACGCTATGGCCGGCTATAGAGTGAGACCGAGCATACTGCGCCACGTCCGCCAGTTAATCAAATATGTAATGTCGTTCTGGGAAAATGGGATAGATGTTTGTCCTGGTGTGATTTATCCTCTTCCTCCATTGTTTGCGGAAAGAGGAGCGGAGATTGAAGACACACTGGACGAACATAGCATACAGGTGGTCTGGGCCAGCGAGAGAGGGCAGGACTAGGGTCTTAAACAGTTTCAGCATATTAAGGCAAAAAAGGCCGTCCCGACGTTGTTGGGACGGCCTTTTTGTTCGCTTTGTTAAACTGGCTATTACGGTGCGGTTGTTCCGGGGCCCCAGTTGTTGGGGATGTTGATTAGGGCTTCTTCAAGGTCTCCCACATCACTCTGTCCGCAGAAGTCCATGACTCGTCCAACCTCTTCTCGGAGTAGTTCCAGGACGTTGTGGACGCCGTCTTCACCCTCGGTCGCCAGACCCCAATAGAGAGGTCGGCCAATGCCGACGGCTTTGACACCCATGGCCAGGGCTTTTAGCACATCGCTGCCACGGCGGACACCAGAGTCTAGGTAGACTTCACAGTGGCCATTAACCGCTGCAACGACCTCCGGTACCGTCTCTATGGAGCTGAGGGTCTGGTCCAATTGGCGACCACCGTGTGTGGACACCAAGACTCCTTCGCAGCCCAGATCGGCGGCCATCTTGGCGTCTTCGCCGACGCGTATTCCCTTCAAAACCAGTGGCAAAGATGTCAGACTACGGAGCCATTCCAGGTCCTTCCAGGTGATGGGGTCGGCGCGGGAAACATCCCAACCGGGAGTATCGTCGGTTCCGCTAATTTCATTGCGGGAAAGACCCAGGTCGCGGAAGTTACCCAGTTCTAAAACACGCTCAAATTTGTTGCGCAGATCCCTTTCCTTAGGACTGGGAACTGGCGTATCAATCGTCAGAACAATGGCCTTGAACCCAGCTTCTTCTGCCCGGTGCACCAGCATCTCTGTGAGAGCCTTGCCCCGGTGGTAAAGTTGGAACCATAGCGGGCCGGTGGCAGCTTCGGCTACCTCTTCTAAACTGCAGTTGGAAGCCGTGCTGAGCATCATCAGGGTATTGGAGCGCCCTGCGGCCCTGGCGGTGGCGACCTCTGCTTGAGGATGGGCTAGACCGTGGCTGCCGGCGGGGCAGACAAAGACTGGCATGCTGATATCGGTTCCCAGCATGGTGGTCGCAATCTTGCGCTCTTCCACACTGCGCATGAACCGAGGGCGAATCGACAGGGCGTCGAATGCACTGCGGTTACGTTTGGTCGTGATCTCGTCCATGGCGCCGGCGTCGATGAAGTCCCAGTTGTCATGGGGCAAAGCGAGCTTGGCCCTGGCTTCGTAGTCGTAAAGATTGATGGGATCGTTAGCCATCGAGTCCTCCTAAAATGGGTGGCCTAGCAGATGAAGGCCAAAAGTTTGGGTCAGGTAACCAAACATTGAAGGTACTCTTATCAGAAGGGTGCTCTTATCACAAAGAGAGATACCAGTGTGAGGTTAATATCGGCCCTACTCTAACTTGAACCGAGGATGATGGCAAGCGTGGTTGGGTGGACTTGGTTCGTTCAGTATTACTCGGGCTTTTTGAATGATGTCCAGAGTAATACTGAAAATTTCAAGACAGAGGGATTAACCAGCGGATAAATAAAAAGAGTGGGCGGAATTAATTCCGCCCACTCTTTTTTGCTGTAGTTTGTTTGATCTCCGAACTTTCTGACTTACTCCGCTTCTTCTGCGGTTTCGACTTCGTCCGGTTGGGGAGTGATGGGAATCAGGCCGGGTATCCACCACTTTTCCCATTGTTCATCAACCCTATCTTGGACGTGCTTGATGTCTTCCGGTAGGAAGTGGGCGAAGCGGCCCTGGCGTAGCAGGTATTCTTCCACAGGCTTCCGTTTTCGGATGCCCTTGGAGATGGCCCGGCTGGGCCCGTTCAGCGACAACTCGCCTTCGATGATCTCGTATTGAGTCCACAGGCCGGTTTCGATGGCCAGCATCCCTAACTCATGGGAGTATTTGGGGTCATAGTCCCAGCCTTTAGGGCAGGGGTCTATGCAGTGGATGAAGGTGGGTCCGCCGGCGGTCAGGGCGCGGCGTACCTTGTTGTTGAAGTCCAACCCATACGAGGCGCAGGCCGTGGCCACGTACTTCATGTTGGGATGTCCCACGGCCATCATGGGCGCCATGTTCTTCTTTTCGCGGACGTTCATGTTCCGAATCTTTTTGCCCACCGGGCTGAACGTGGTGTTAGCGCCCCAAGGAGTGGAACCCGAAGCTTGAATGTCTGTATTGGCATAGGACTCGTTGTCGTAGCAGACGATGAGCAGGTTGTACTCATCGTGCTGCAACGCAGCGGACAAAGCTGATAGACCCATGTCTACTCCGCCACCATCTCCGCAGAAAGCGATGACGTTAATGGGCTCGTCCGTCATTTTGCCCTTGCGCATCATGGCGGATAGTCCAGCAGCGGTGCCGGTGGCGGCAGAGCCGGCTGAACCAAGCTGAGTGTGCATCCACGGCACCACCCACGGTGTGCTGTAGTAGGTGGTGTTTGCCACGTACATGCAGCCGGTGCTGCCGAGTACGATGGTCCGTTGTCCGGCGGCTTTAATCATCAGCCGCATCACCAGAGCCGATTCACAACCCTGACAGGTCCGGTGTCCGGAAGAGTAAAACTCCTCCACCGGTATACTCTTAACTCCCCTTATCTGAGGGAGGTCTTGTACAGTTGCCATTCTATTACTCCCTTACCGCGACCCAGGTGGTCTCTTGTTCGATTTTACCAGTGTCGACGGCTGTTTGGGTGGTTTCCACAATCTGTTCTATGTCGCCGACCATGACCTCGCGGCCGCCCAACCCGGCAATGAAGTTCAACATTAAGGGCCGTTTATCCATGGGGTACATGGTAGATCTGAGTTCATGGAAGAGGACTCCGCCGTAGGAAGGTGAGCCGTAGGAATAGTCACGGTCAATTACCGCTACACCCTTGGCGTTACCAAGAGCCTTCTGGAGCTCCTCAGCTGGGAACGGCCGGAAGAATTTCACTCGCAGGAAGCCAACTTTCTTGCCTGCTTCCCGCATGCGGCGAATGGCAACCCTGGTCGGCATGGCCAGGGTACCCATTCCCACGACGATGATTTCAGCGTCTTCGCACATGTATTCTTCAATAAACGGACTGGGGTCACCCCGACCGAAGATCTCGCGGAACTCTTCGTAGGCCTCTTTGATGACCTCGGGCGTTCGGCGCATGGCCTCGTCGGTCTGCTTCCGGATCTCCATTAGCCAGTCCTCATTCACTTGAGGGGCGACGGTGATGGGGTTGTCCGGGTGTAATTGCAGTTTGCCACGTTTGTAAGGTGGCAAGAATTTTTCTACCTGATCTCGAGATGGAACCTGAACGATCGCCTGTGAGTGGGTCAGGAACGAACCGTCGCAACTCAGGGCAAAGGGCAACAAGACTCGGGGATCCTCTGCTACCTTGTAGGCGATTAGAGCCATGTCGAGGGCTTCTTGAGCGGTGGCGACCCAGTAGAGATGCCAGCCCAAGTCACGCACGGCCAAGGCATCATTGTGTTCCACTCCGAATGCGCCCGGGTCGTCCAACGCCCGGTTACCAACCATGGCCACCACGGGCATACGTAGCCCGGCCGTTACGGTGATGGCCTCAAAGGCATAGAACCAACCCACTCCGCTGGAGCCAGTGAAGGTGCGGGCGCCGACGGCGGAAGCATGCTTCACAATTTCAAACTGGGAGTGCTCGCTCTCGGCGATGATGTAATCAAAGTCGAAGGCGCCGTCGGCCTTGAGACGGGACACGTATTGCATCACCGTGTCATAGGGCCGGATGGGATAGGCAGTGATAACGTCAACGTCGGCGAGGGCACAGGCTATGCCAATGGCCTCACTGCCGCTGATTAGCTCCTCACTTTCCTTCTCGTAAAGTTTTGTCTGTACAGTCGCCATTTAGTCTTCCTCCGCGTTGATCTCTTCATCGTAGCCGCCGACGTGGTGGAAACCGTGGGTCCGGACTTCAGACTTTTGCTTTTCCACTAGGGGAATCATCCACTTGTTGTAGCTGTCTTTATCAGCGGTCCAAGCGTCCCATTGGCTATTGTTGTCGTTGAATTCCGCTTCTCCGACCATGGTTACGCAGTCAGGGACAGGGCAAACTGCTTCGCAGACACCGCAACCGCAGCATGATTCCATGTTGGCGTCATACAAACCATCTGGTGTGATGTCGAAACAGGTGTCGGGACACTGCAGCCAGCACAACGTGCATTTGATACAGGTGTCAAAGTTTATGACTGGGCGCATGGAGCGAGTGCTCCATTTCTTGAAGACTTCAGAGCGACCGGGCTGGTAGCCCTCGTCGCCGCCTCGGAATCCGCCTCCCTGTGGAAGCGCTCGAATCACCAGGCCTTCTTCCATGGTCTTCCAGCCGGGCATGTCGAAACTGAACGGGGTCTCGGTGTTCCCTTCGCCAGGTTCTACAGGACGGCTGGTGGTTCGGTCGAAAGCGCGCTGGGCCGAAGAAACCTTAGCCTCGTTGCCAGTCTGCTCTTGGATGGACACCAACATAGCTTTCAGACTGACCAGGTCCGGGCAAACTTTGCATATTGCGCCGAGTACCCGCATGTCGGTGTGGTCGTCTTTATAGACCCAGAGACCGGAGAAACTCACGGTGCTGGGGATGATTGCTAGATCGTATGATGAGTCTTTCTGGTGGATGTCCTCCAACAGAGAGGGAGCATCTTGCCTTGAGGTCACGATCAGCGTGCCACCGGGCTTGGTTAGCTCGTTGATGGGCTGCAGGCCGTACCAGGCCCAGGACTCAATACCTTTGCACATAGCGTCGTCAAGGTTAATCGTGACGTCAACCGCTGTGGCCTCGTAAACAGCCAAGCTCTCTTCTAATTCCAAGGCTGTATCGGAAACTATGGCAAACTGCTTGGCTGGTATGCCATTCCTTTCCGGTGAATCGCTATATCGGCCAAATGCCGTGCCAATTTTGCCGTCTTTCCTGGCGGCGAACACAATGTTTCGGACGATGTTTCGGGCCAGAGTCCTTTGGAATATGCCCCGGTACACCACCTCCACAGCTCGGGTAGCCATAGGTTTCCTCCTCAGCTTTTGGTTGACGGTTGGTTTTCTACTCGTTTCTTGCTAACGTGCGCTTGGAATACCTACTTATCGGATTCCGGACGTTTCTGATTACTATTTACTATATGTTGGCGGTAGGTGCTGCTTGTTCCTGTGAGATTGGATAGGTGCTAGAGGGCTCAACGGCGGTCAAATGATGTTCCATGGCTGACCGCGCCCCCTGGTGGTCTCCAGACCGAATCATCTCTAGAATCTCCCGGTGGGAGTCCAGTGACCGCTGTGGCCTACCTGGCTGTTGTAATGTTTGGTCCCTGGATTGCCGCAGCACGTCTTCCACTGCGCTAACCACCTTGACCAATGCTGTGTTGTGAGTTGCCGTGGTCAGGGCGAAATGGAACGCTGTATCAGCGTGCACGCCGGTTTCGCCTTCCATTATCTGGCGCTGCTGTTCAATTAATATGGAAGCCAAGCGTTCCACATCTTCTGGAGTGGCCCTCTGTGCTGCGAGAGCCGCAAGTTGGGGCTCTAATAGATGTCTAACTTCAAAAATATCTTTGAGCTGGGCTTCACCTGCACCCAAATCATCAATCAGCGAAGAGGTCATCAGCGTTGCCACAGCGTTCAGGCTCTGGGTATTAATGAAAGTGCCAGACCCTTGTTTACTCACCACCAGTCCCTGTAGTTCCAAGGTTCTGATCGCTTCTCTTACAGAACCCCGGCTCACCTTTAATTGCTCAGCCAGTACCCGTTCTGCGGGCAACCTGGCACCGTGCTCTAGGCTCCCTCGTTGAATCAACGAATGGAACCGTTCCACGATGGCCTCATGGCGCCGCTGACCCTGGAGGTTCTTCAATTCTGGCTGTGAGTTTTCAGGCAACAAAACGGTGAGTGTAACTACCTCAAATCCAAATTGGTCTTACCAATTAATTGATTGGCCAGATTATACACCCACGTTAAATCATGTCAAGGCGTGGAATGGGCACAAAAGACCATGATAAATCTATAGTGTAAAACTGTTGTCAGCCTGATAAAATTACCCAGTCTAGTTAACAATAACGGTAGAATCCTGTTCTCTTTTTATATGACTCCCTAATTCGCCTGGGGGTATAATTTCCGCGTGGTAACAACCCCAAACACGGGGTGATTCTAGAGGTAACCTGAATTTGCAAGACGTGATCGTGGTGGGGGCTGGCCCCGCCGGAAACAACGCCGCCCTCTCATTGGCTTCCAAGGGGTATGGCGTCACAGTCATAGACTCCAGGGAGAATATCGGCGATAAATTATGCACTGGTCTGGTGGGTGAGGAGTGCTTTCTCCGCTATCCAATTGACCCGTCATTGGTCTACCGCGAAATAAATTCTGCCCGCGTAATCTCTCCGTCCTCCGAACTTGTCAGATTTGAGACCCCAACCACCGTGGCACGGGTGGTCGACCGAGTGGCCTACGTGTCTTCATTCGCTGATAAAGCTACTGCGGCCGGGGCAGATTATCTTCTGGGTAGCAGAGTTATCAGCCTGGAACAGCGCCCAGACCGTGTCGTAGTGACTACAGACGGCAGTTCTGGCTCAGACACCCTGGAAGCACGGGCTTTGGTTCTAGCCGCGGGCTTTGGCTCGCAACTGAACCGACAATTGGGTCTGGGGGAGCCTTCAGACTACGTGGTGGGGACTCAAGCCTTGGTGAAGACTGAGGGCGTTGAAGAAGTTGAAGTCTATCTGGGGCGTGATATTGCCCCCGGGTTCTTTGCCTGGTTGGTCCCAACCAGGCCCGGATACGCCCTGGCCGGACTGCTGGTACGCAAGAACGCCAAAGACCGATTAGCCAACTTCATCTCCGCTAGAATGACGGAAGGTAAGATCACAGAAACAGCCGATAAACCAACCTGTTGGGGCATCCCATTGCGACCGCTAAACAAGACCTACACCGACCGAGTGCTGGTGGTGGGAGATGCCGCCGGACAGGTAAAGCCGACCACTGGCGGCGGGATATTCTACTCGCTTCTCTCGAGTGAGATTGCTTCTGGCGCTCTGCAACAAGCACTCAGGAAAGATCAGCTCTCAGCCAACCGATTGGGCGTTTACCAAAAAGAGTGGAAGAACTTGCTCTCCAACGAATTGGAGGTAGGATACTCCGCACGCAGAGCATTTGAGTACCTGAGCGACAGCCACATCGGTTCATTGATTAACCAGGCCGGTAGCAACGGATTTGTGGCCGAACTGGCTAATTCACCGGATGTTTCCTTTGATTGGCACAGTTCAATGATTGGCAAAATAATGGGCCACCCGACATTGGGCGGTGTATTGAAACTGGTGAACCCTCTGCTGGCGCGTATGGCTAAGGTCCCGGAGTCGGCTGAAGTTTTCGCATCTGAAGCAGCCATGGCTGAAACTGGTACTTCGGTTTAGCCACATCTTCAACTAATTACCCATATATCTATCGGATAATCGTCCTAGAGCCAACACGGTGGATTAGCTGACTAAACCGCTTCGCATAGCCCGGCTGTCCCTCGCGTTTACCTTTATCAGCATGATGGCTATTGGCATGCTGGGGCCGGTGCTAGCCCACGCGCAAGAACCTAATTCTCCCCACGCCCTGGTCATGAACGTTGATGGAATCATCAACTCAGTAAAGGTTCGCTTCGTCTCCAGGGCCATTGAACAGGCCGCAGAAGATAATGCGACGCTCTTGGTCATCCAACTTGATACACCGGGCGGTCTTCTTGGCGCCACCAGGGACATTGTCCAATTGCTTCTGGAATCGCCGATCCCGGTGGCGGTTTATGTCTCGCCCAGCGGCGCCAGGGCTGGTTCTGCGGGGACGTTCATCACCGCAGCGGCGCACTTTGCGGTGATGGCACCTGGGACCAACATTGGCGCTGCCTCCCCCATAGCTGCCTCCGGCCAAGGCTTGGACGACACCCTGGCCAGCAAGATTGAGAATGACACCGCTGCTCTGATCAGAAGCATTGCCCAGACACGGGGGCGTAACCAAGACAAACTGGAGGCAACGGTGCGGTCGGCGGCCTCTTACTCAGCCCAAGAAGCCCTCGCAGATAACGTAGTTGACCTGATTGCCGACGACCTGGATGACATGCTGGCCAAACTGGATGGCCTCACTGCTGATACTTCTTTTGGGCTGGTGGAGATGGAAACGGCAGAGATCGGCACCCGGTCCTTTGAGAAGAACATCCTGGAGCACTTCTTAGAGTTCATCTCCGACCCAAACGTGTCGTTCATCTTGCTGTCGGTGGGTGCTCTTGGAATAGTGGTGGAAATCTTCAACCCGGGGTTGGTTGCTCCCGGAGTGGTCGGGGTGATCTGCCTGCTGCTGGCGTTCTTAGCGCTGGGCAACCTGCCGGTTAACTGGGCGGGAGTAGTGTTTGTCGTGCTTGCCGTGATCCTAATTGTGCTTGAGGTTGCGGTTTCCGGGTTCGGGATATTAGGCGTGGGAGCTATGGTAAGCCTCATGGTAGGTGGGGTTCTGCTATTCAACCAATTTGGAGACACTTCTCCGACTCTGCCATCGATCGACGTAAATAGGTGGTTGTTGGCTAGCTTAGGAGGAGTGGTGGGTGCCGCAATGATCTACGTGGTTAGGGCGGCCTACCAGTCTCGAAAAGAAGGGCCGCTGGCAAAAGTCTCAGACCTAATCGGCACGATAGGTAGAGTGACTGGGGAGCTAGCGCCCACGGGGATTGTCCTTGTTGGTAATAAAACGTGGACAGCGATAAGTGAGGATGCTAGTGTGATTGCCACTGGCGAACAGGTTCAAGTGAGAAGCGTGGCTGGCTTGATTTTGACGGTTTCTTCCCAAATTGATTCAGAAATTGAGATAGATTCGTAATGTAATCTAGCGACCAGAATATTGTCTAATGCGCGGTTTTCCAATGCTCAAGCTTATGGAGGTCATCGATGGCTGCAGGAATAGTGCTTGTACAGCAGTACCAGAAACTGGTGGTACAAAAGTTTGGCACCTATATTGGTACCCAAGGTTCGGGTCTCAGGTTTTTGATTCCGTTTGTCTTCCACGGAACCAAGGTTGATCTCCGGGAGCGGGTAACCCGCGTCCCAACTCAGAAATACATCACGGCTGACAACGTGGTTGTGGATATGGACTTTGTCATTTACTACCAGGTGATGGATGAGCACGCAGAACGGGCGGTCCTGGAAGTACAGAACTTCGAGTTGGCGGTAGTCAACTTGGCCTTTGCCACCCTGAGGGCGGTTATCGGTTCCACTACACTGTCCGAAGCCCTGGCGGAAAGGGAAAGGATCAGAGATGCCCTCCAGGTCCGGATGGACGAAGTGACTGAACGTTGGGGCGTTAAGATCTTACAAGTGGAAATCAATGAGATTGACCCGCCGGCGGGTGTGAAGGCGGCGATGGAACGGGAGAAATCAGCGGAGGCCATTAAGACCGCAGATATCACCGAGTCTGAAGGCGCCCGGCAGTCTCAAATCAATATTGCTGAGGGTGAGAAGCAGGCCGCTATCCTATCGGCTGAAGGTAGCCGTCAAGCGGAGATTCTAAGAGCGGAGGGCGAGCAACAGGCTGCCGTTCTCAGAGCTTCTGGTTTCAGTGACGCATTGGAACGCATCAACCGTGTTGCTAGTACGGCTGATGGCAGAACGATGAGTCTCCAATATTTTGAGACGCTGAAATCCCTGGGCGAAAGCCCGTCTACCAAATGGATATTCCCCATGGAGTTCACCTCCATGCTGGGTAACTTCCTGGGTATGGGTGGATCAGATAACGGCGACAACAAGTCCAGCTAACGCTCAACTCAGCCCAAATAAAACCCCCTCTTTTGTTAACCGGAAGAGGGGGTTTTTGATTTTAAGCCTATTCAGCCTTGGGCTGTACCATCCCGTAGTTCCCATCTCCCCTCAGGTATAGCACGCTGTGTTTGTTGGTTTCAGAGTCTAGGAATATATGAAGGAATGGCCCCAAAACTGCATCTGAGCCGCAGGATCATCCACGCTGGTTGGTTCCATATCAAATTCTTTGAGCCGGACTACCTGGCCGTCGGAAAGTTCTTCATCCATTGCCGCCGTATCGTTGGAGGATACATCCATTGACGGTATGGACAGTGCGTCTTCTGGGCAAGTCATCTCCGCGGCGCTAACAGCGACGCGGCCGGCTTGGCGGTTTCTTTCGCTGCGGTAGGTATGGCTCTTGAATCGTTTGATCTGCCCGTCCAAAGACTGCGCTACCGAGTTTATCGCTGAGGTCGTGGTTGCTGCCCGCTGCAGGGCCCGCAGCAGGGTTTCGGCCCACATGCAGCGTAACTTGCGCCACGATTCGGTCGTTCTGTGAGCGAGTGGCCTCATAGGCCAATTCCACCGTGGCGTTTGAAAGGCCGGGACAGTGGCGGTCTATCTGGTCTAATTTGCTCTCCACGTGTTCGCGTGTTTTATCGTCTATATCCAGGTTTCGTCCGTATATGTGTAGCTCCAATCCCACACCTCCTGGTATTGATTGACGCTGACTGGGTCTTTTATAGGCCATTTGGATAGAGGCCTAAACCGTAAAACTTTATCAATGGCAGTTACACGCTGAACGATAGATCGGTCATTCATGAAGGACAAGCTTCAAACGCCCCCAGCTTGAGGGCCATCTGGCCCCAATCTCCTATTTATTATGATGCTTAAGAAATGAAAGAGGCCCAAAGTCAGACAGTTAATCCGGCCTTGGGCCTCTTGGTCTGCCTTTATAGGGCCGGTTTCCCTGTTCAGCTCGGTAGTTTGGGCAGTACCAGAATGCCCTCCTCCGGATCGCCGAGGATGTCTGTGTTTGACTGCGCGTGAAGCTGGCCTGTATAGGCGTTTATGATTGCGTTGCAGGTGTTTCGGTCAAGGTCGTCGGCATGTTTTTCCATCCCCGAGACCAGAGGCGTTAGATGACCAATCATGTAGCTAACGCTGATGGCGCTATTCTTTGGCGGTACCTTGTCGCCAAAGAGCAATATTTTGGTGGCGTGGGGATTCACTTCGATTACATTGTGTCCAGCTTCCTTCAGCATTTTGCAGAGGAGTATGCTTCGGTAAATCAAGTCCCGGATTATGGAACCCTTGTTGGTGTAGAAACAACTGATACCCATCTTGGCTAGCTCAAGTTCCAGCAATCGGCCTTTTCTGGTTGGTACTGAAAACCGGCAATCGCAGGATTGGTCCAAGCAACAGAAACCGGAAGGCAGGTTCAGGGGCGCGCCAATGGCCACCAAATCTGGCTTGATTTCGTCAACCAACTTAATTAGCTCATCGTCTTCTAAGAAGCTGCCAAGTTGGGACAGATGGGATTCTGAATCTAAAATTGCGATAGAAGAGGGCTTCTTTTTAGAAGCCCGTAAATCAACACCTAATACTGACATTTCAAGTCTCCACGTCCGTGAATCGGATATATTGGTCTCCCTGTTCCCCGTCGTAAGAGGAATTATCATCAGGGAAAGTCCTGTGGAGGTATCTGGCCGCGCTAAGGCACCGGTTGGTTTTCGGTCGGTCGGTATCAGGTAAATTGGATTTAATATGAAACCGGGTGAACCGTCTATTCCGGGTTAAGCCAGTTTGCCGAAAAAAGAGATGAATCCAAAAACTCCAAGGCAGCAGAGTAAGGATCTGTCTCTTTCGCTGCTATCTTCTCCAAAATAGCATTTAAGCTTGGGTCGTTTTCGACCCTATCGCGCAGACGCTGCGCCAACACCTCTTCCACCGCTTCCAAGAACTCGCGTCTGCGTTGACGACCGCGGCGTTCGTTAAGTTCGCCGCTGGTAGTTAGGAACTTCCTGTGTTCCTCAATCTTGTTCCAGAGTTCGTCGATACCCTGCCCTGTGTGGGCCGTGGTCAACAATACGGGCGGGCTCCACTTGGGACTGTTTATGGCCATGTGAAGCATACCGGTGATGGCTGTCGCCATCTGGTTGGCCCCGTCACGGTCGGCCTTGTTTACCAAGTAAAGGTCGGCAATCTCCATCACTCCGGCTTTCAGTGTCTGAATTGTGTCTCCCGACTCCGGGTTCAACGCTACCAAGACAGTGTCCGCCACACTTATGATTCCCAGTTCTGTCTGACCAACGCCTACGGTCTCAACCAATATTAGGTCAATACCCGAGGCATCCAGCGCCCGAACCATGCTTTTGACTATCCGAGGTAATCCGCCTGATTGTCCTCTGGTCGCCACGCTGCGGATAAACACACCGGAATCCAGATAGTGGCGTTGCATACGTATGCGGTCACCAAGAATAGCGCCGCCACTAAAAGGGCTGGTGGGGTCAACCGCAATGATGCCTACCGTGGAACCTGTCTCCCGAACCAGCTGCGTCAGTTGGTCCACAATGGTGCTCTTGCCCGCGCCTGGAGGTCCAGTGATACCCACCGTGTAGGCCCGTCCGGTATGCCCGTCAACCACCTTCATTGCTTCGGCGGCCGCCGGATCCCCCCTTTCCAAGAGGGTAATCAACCTTGATAGCGCCCTTTGTTCGCCAGCCAACAGTCTTTCGGCAATCTCGGACATTGGTTAGGCGTTCCGCGGGGCGGTGCCAAGGGTGTGAGCGTCCATACGTGAACTTGACGCGAATTTAGCACCGGCTAGGCATAGCGTCAAGGCTGAGTTTTGCATAATAGATGTTGATGAATATTGCATGTCAGGGATGGAAACCGAATCCTAGATTTGTGTTGTATTTGCCCCGATAATCAATCATTACTAACCAAATCTGTAGGGGATTATCGTTGTTGGTTATGTCAAGCGTTGATTGGCCAGCAGAATTGGTTGTACTAATTCTGCAACCGTCCTAAGTAAACAACGGCAAAATTTCAGATATTAGTTGAACTTCAAAGAACTAATCATCGAAATTGATCCATATACGAACCAATGGCAGCCGGTGCGAAAGGCCAGCAAGACTTGCAGGGATACCGTTGTTCCCTGAGGGTGGGCTAACCAAAACTATGTGTCCACCATTTCGCTTTTTACCAGACCTGTCGGTCTAGTGGTGGAATTGTTGGTTATCGAACCCAACAGCATCGGCTGCAATCAGCAGGTCAGGCCGGTTGCCCCAGCGCTTCAAGAACCGACCAAAGTTCTTACGGCTCAACTCGTCGCGTTGATTATCGTCCAATTCCGTCCATTGACGATGTTCGTGGCGGACCAAAGGCAAAGTAGAGTCAGCCACTACCCTGAACCCCTTGTCCTTGAATTGGAAGCAGTAATCAATGTCCAAGTTGCGGTAGAAGCGGAAGCACTCCCGCATGAGACCAACATTGTTGACCTCTTCTCTGCGGAACGCCATGCAATAGGCTTGCATGGCATCAGCGTCGCCATCGTCAACCTCTTCGTGGAAATGCTGCATGTCCGGGGTGCTGAGGCCCCAGGGTCCAAAGATGCCCACGGTGGGGTCACTCAGTGATTCTGAAATAGAGTCCAGAATGTTCCCGGTGATCTCAGCGGAACCGTCCATGACCACAATATTGCGGCCTCGGCTCTGCATCAGTCCAATATTCTTGCTGGCGGCGTCACCGATAACGTGATCGGCGTGTACCACTCTCAGCTCCGGATTCTGGGTTAGCATCTCTTCCAAAAGTTCTCCGGTGCCATCTGTGGAGCCGTTGTCGATGACAATGGCCTCAACCGAGTGGTTACCGGTATGATTCAGAATGCTTTCAATGCAACGTTTAACGTCGCTAGGGTAACCGTAGGCATTCAGTATGAACGTGAAATCAAGTTCGGCAGGCTGATCCAAATAGGACTCCACCTCACGAGATGACGATACTGAAACCCACTTCTCCTGCCGTAGCTCCAACGCAGTCTTCGGGCGGACTTTGGTACCGCTGGTTGTGTCTTGAATCAGGTATCCATCCGAGGAAAGTTGACCACGGAGGGAATCCGCTGTGGCGTAGTCGGACTTGTCGCGGTGTCCGCCTCTTACGGTCAGAGTTTTTGTGACGTAGGCGTTTACTTCGTTTTCGGCTGGGGCCTTGCCCAGGTCCAGGCCAAACACCTGGTCAAATTCTAGTAGCAGGTCCATCTTGGCCCTGCCGGGTATCTCAGAGCGAACCATCTCCCAAGTCATGGCCAGGGCGCTGGGCAGGTCCAAATCTGACTCAACGGCATTCCAGAACCGTTGACGATATTCTTCAATCTCGGTTACGTAGCCGGCGACCATGGGTTCTTGGCTCCAGAGCCAAATTCGGTGTCGCAGGCCCGTTAGAGCTTTCTCCGCAGCCTTCAGCGATGTGAACGTAAAGTTCATGCGGTGGCGGTACCGTACTGTCATGCAGAGGTACCGGAACGACAGAGGTGAGAACCCACGGTCGATCAATTCTTCGATAAGGAAAACGTTGCCGGCAGATTTGGACATCTTGGCGCCGTCGGCCAATAGGTGCTGGGCGTGGACCCAGTAGTTTACGTGTTGCTGCCCAAACGCGGCTTCGCTCTGGGCAATCTCGTCTTCGTGGTGCGGGAAAACATTGTCGACGCCGCCGGTGTGGATGTCGAAACTTTCTCCTAGGTACTTAGAAGCCATGGCCGAGCACTCTATGTGCCAACCGGGGAAACCTTCCCCCCATGGGCTGTCCCATTTAACGTCACGGCCCGGTTCTGCAGCCTTCCAAAGAGTGAAATCTCTGGGGTCGCGTTTCAGCGGGTCAGCTTCAGAACGAACGCCTTCTAATAGGTCGCCGCCAACATTGTTGGAGAGTTTGCCGTAGCCTTTAAATGATGGAACGTCGAAGTAGAGGTTACCGCCCTTTTCGTAGGCATGACCGTTGGCAATCAGCTTTTCGTTGATCGTCACCATCTCTGGTATGTGATGGCTGGCCCAAGGGAACACTGTTGCTTCTAAGATGTTCAGGCGCTTTTCGTCACGGAAGAATCGTTCGGCGTAAACGTCGGCGATTTCCCCAATGGTCTTGCCTTCAGCAAGGGCGGCCATAATCATCTTGTCGCCGCCGGCCTCCGCCAATTCCTGGCGCATGTGACCAACGTCGGTTATGTTTTTGATATGGGTGACCTTAAGGCCGCTGTGTATCAATGATCGACGAACCCAGTCGGCCATGATATAGGTGCGCATGTTGCCAATGTGGGCATCGCGGTACACAGTGGGGCCGCAGGTATACATTTCGATAAGCCCTGGAGTGGTTGGTTGAATCTCTTCAACACGTTTTGCCAGGGTGTTGTAGATGCGGAGCAATAAGACCTCTTCTACCTGAGGTTACGCGTTAAACACGTTCAGATGAGAGCTCAGTCTAGCATACTCAAAGGTCGGCTGCCATACGACAACGAATCTTTCCTTGCACCAATTTCTCGGGCCACCCTGGATTGGTCCGCGGTCTCAAAGCCAAAGCTGGATATGATGGTGAAGAGAGCCGAGCCGACGGCCACCAACGACAGCGTTCGGAGTCCCGCTGGTTTTTCGGAACTCCGTCTCTCGTAGCCCACAGCTGCGGTGTTCGGCGCAGCTGTGGGCTACGAGTGTAAAAATGTCTTCCAAGTAACAATCGCCCTAGGCTTGGTATTGGACCACCGCACCGGACAGCTTCATGGACTCGATCTGTTCCCCGGTATAGCCGGCTTCGACGAGAAGATCTTCGGTATCCGCACCAAGTAACGGGGTGGGACGGCCAACTCGCATTGGTGTCTCGGACAGCCTGGCCACGCTGCCCAGGTGTTCAGCCAGGCCAAAGTTGGGATGGTCGCGTTTGACGATCAATCCGGCCTTGCGGATGTCTTCATCGTCCCTAAAATCTTCCACCATCCGGTTGGCCATGACGCTGACGCCGGTGGGGTTGATCAGCTTGCTCCATTCTGCGATGGACTTGCTGGAAATCACGTCAGCAATGGACTGAGTTAATGCGGCGTCGTCGCCGGCAGATAGCTCGGAAAAATCAGCTAGGTTGATTAGATTGCCCCAGGCAAAGTCGTCAGGACAATGTAAATACATCCAGCCGTCAGAGGCTTCATAGAGGCGGGACTTGGCGTCGAAACCACGCACGCCCAGGCCTTCTGGTTCGTTCCTTTCGTAGCCTTCGTAGTCTAGGAAGTAGGGTGATTGCAGCAGCCCGGCGGTCAAGGCCAGTCCGCTGTTTACCGTTTGACCCTGGCCAGTGCGGTTGCGTTCATGCACGGCCAAGGCGACGGCGTACGCGCCCATCAACCCGGTGCCATAGTCGTTCATGGGGTAGGGCAGCAATTTGGGAGTCCCATCTCGCCCCCCGCGCCGCACCTGAATGCCGGCCGTGGCTTGGGCCAACTGTTCCCAGCCGGGTCGCTCGCTCCAGGGTCCGTCATATCCAAAAGCGTTGAGGGACGCGTGGATGATGTCTGGCTTGCGTTCCTTCATTTGTTCAAAGCTGATGCCCAACCGAGCCAGGCTGCTCTTTCGGTTGTTCTCTACAACTATGTCGGTGGTTTCAAGCAGCTTGTAGAAGACTTCCAAGCCTTCTTTGGTTTTGAGATTGATCTGGATGCTGCGCTTGCCGCGGTTAACGTCAGTGTTGCCTGGGATGTTATAGGGGCGTGACGGGTCGTCGATCTTGATAACGTCAGCGCCGAACTCGCCCAGCGTGCGGCCGCAGGTGGGACCGGCCAAGACGATGCAGAGATCCAAGACTCTGAGCCCTTCCAATGCGTGCATGATGTTTTCGCTGTTGGATTTAGGCGTTGCGGGAGCCGAGGTTTCTGTCTTTAACTCGGCGAGAATCTCGTCGGTGTGCTCGCCCAGTGTTGGCGCTCGAAACTGGATGGCTCCGGGCGTGCCCCTTAGCCGTACCTGCACTCCGGGCTGTTTCATAATGCCGTATTGAGCATCGTCCATCTGGATGACCATCTTGCTTTCTAGGGCATGCTCATGAACCAACCATTCTTCCACGGGTTTGCAGACGGTACCGACACCATTGGCAGCGGCGATATCGTCCTCCCATTGCTTTGCGTCCCTCTCCAGGAACATCTCCTCAAATCGTCCCTTCCACATTGCAATGGTTTCGGGGTCAGTCTCCACGTTGTAGAGGCCTTCCAATTCTTCGACCCATTCTGGGCGACCGGCGGCAGCCATCAATTGGCCGACGAATACCGCATAACCTCCCTGGGATTGCAGGAACTTGCCGTCCTTACACTCGTACTGGTGGGCCATGACGTTACGGGGGAACTCGTCCAAACTGGGCGGGTCAATGTCGTATAGCTTGACCAGGTTGCGGCCGATGGCCGAGAACATGGCACTGTGCATGGGCACTTCTATGCGCTGACCTTTGCTGTTGCGGTCGCGGGCTACCACGGCCATCCCCACGGACACCGCGGAAACAATGGCCGCAAATGTGCTGGCGGTGGGCAGCGGCAGGAACAATGGCTCCTCGGTCTCGTCGTAGGGCTGGTAGGTGCCGGTGGAAGCAGAGACTATTCCCTCCCAGCCGCGTTCGTTGCGGTAGGGACTGTCTTCGCCAAATCCAGGAATGGAGCAGTACAACAACTGTGGGTTTGCTTTGGAAAGATCCTCGTAGCCGATACCCAAGCGGTCGGCAACGCCGGGCCGGTAATTCTCGATTACGATGTCAGCATGCTTGGCTAGCGCCACGGCATTGGCCTGTCCCTCAGGCGTTTTCAAGTCCAGGACAATAGAACGCTTGCCTCGGTTCCAGGTGGCAAAGGCCGGCTCGCTTCGAGCAGGGTCGCCGCCGGGACGCTCAACCTTGATAACCTCTGCGCCTTGATCGCTGAGCAACATGCCCAACATGGGGCCGGGTATGTACTGTCCAAAATCCAGGACTTTTAGGCCAACCAGCGCACCCTGTGCCTGGTTCTGCTCTGTGGTTGTCATCGTAAATAGCCCTCTAGTTAATTGTTATGTTAGGCGTCGGAATCGTAGCAACGGCTCACCCTACCGTCAACCGCTGCGAAACCTAAATCGTTAATCGCTTAATCTTGACTGCGCGGCCGGTTTTGGCAGATTCGATTACCGCTGAGTTTACTTCGGTGGACCGTACGCCGTCGGCTCCGGTGGCGACGGGTTCCCGGTCTTCTTCCAAGGCGGAGCGAAAATCTGATAGCTCTGCGACGAAGTTGGCCAGGTAGTCATACTCGAAGTTCTCGGTCTTGTTGATAGTTTCGCTCACTACTTCCAGTGATCCCATGCGCGCTTCCCAGACGGTGGCGGTGCCGGTGAAGCGGCCATCGGTCCCGTAGACGGTGAAGTTATTGAGAGTGTCTGGCAGCATCCGTCCGCAACTAACGTTGGCGATGGTGCCGTCCTCCAGTCGCAGTGACATGCTGGCGATGTGCTCCAGGGGTTGGGCGTCGGTCTGGCCATCGGTCATGGCGACAACCTCTGTGATCTCCTGGCTGGTGACAAAACGAATCAGGTCAAACACGTGAACGCCCAGACCCATGATGACCGAGCCGCCGCCCATGGCTACTGGGTCTTCCCACCACTCACGTAGGCCGGTGCGGGGCCTGTGCTCCGGTTCGCCGCGCTCGCCGCGACCCCAGTGCCCCTGTAACAACCGAACTCGACCCAGTTTGCCCTGGGATACCAGTTCCTTAGCCATAAGGTGGGCAGGGTGGAACCGTAGTTCAAACCCCAAGCCCAGTTTCACTCCATTCTCCCGGCAGACATTTACCATGCCTATGGCATCGTCCACAGAGGTTGCCATCGGTTTCTCAGACAAGACGTGTTTGCCAGCTCTGGCTGCTTGTTCGGTATGCTCAAGGTGCATGGCATTGGGTGAAGCCACGAACACCGCATCGATCCGTGAGTCGGCCAGAAGGTCGTCAATATTGGAATATCCAACCTGGGCTCCGTGCGCATCGGCGAACGTGTCGGCCCGCCCTTGGTCCCGACTCAATATTGCTATCAGTTCTGAATCCGCTGTGAGCCCAATTGCCGGAGCTACTTTTTGCTGCGGATGCATCCCCGCCCCAATGATTGCCCAACCTAATGCCACTACGGGCCTCCTGATATTTGGTCCGGACGGCTGTCCGGTACTATTATTAAATCTATTGTGTAAAGCTGAGAGGCCACTATAATACCGCCAACGTGAAACGGAATATAGTGGTTTGTTAGGGTAGCCCGCCATTTATACAGGAGACGATTACATGGGTTCGGTACTGGAAAAGGCCCAGTTGATTAAAGCCGAGTCGGCGCGGATTGGGGAATACCTCAAGAAATTATCGCCACAGGCTTGGGCGACTCCGAGCGCATGCGACGCCTGGCAAGTCCAAGATGTGGTGGCCCATTTGACCGGTGGCGTTGATAGATTTGCGCCCAACATAGTCCGGGGTGCCGGTGGTGATGGTTCTGCCCCAGAGGGCGCTCCGCCCGCAGGTGTGGGGGATATGGAAGCGCGGCTGAGGGCTAACGCTCAGGTGGCCATCGACTTTAGAGAGAGCCTTGGCGCCGAGCTTCTAAAAGCCTTCAACAGCAACTGCGCTAAGTTGGATGAAGCGCTATCTGGGTTGGCTGAGGCTGATGTCGCCAAACCGTGCTATCACCCGGCAGGGACAATCTCCGTGGAAACCTACCTGAACCTGCGTCTCACCGAGTTAATAGTGCACGAGTGGGACATCCGCTCCAAATTGGAACCGATTCCGGTGATGTCCGCAGAGAGTCTGCCTTCGATCTTGGAGATGTTTCCGGTGTTTGTGGTGGGCCGGTTGTTCGACCCTGGCGTCAATATCGCCGCATCGATCCGGTTTAGGTTCGAACTAACGGGCAGCGTTGCGGGCAGTTATGACATAGTTGCCGGTGGTGGCCAGACGGCGACTATGGAATCAGCCAGCGAAAAGTACCCTGACGCCATATTGGGCTGCGACACCCAGACTTTTGTACTGATGGTCTATGGCCGCTTGACCTTAGAAGACCAGATGGCCGGCGGACACGTCTTTGTATCGGGCGACACCACTGGTGTTATCGCTCAGTTCGGAAAATAGACTGCTAGGCGGCCCTGATTAAGAAAGAGCTTCAATTAAGACGGAACTCCCGGAAGAGACGCTCTTCAAAACTGTGGAGTCTCCTTTGATTTTCCCAATGACTGTGACATCGCTGGCCGGAGTGGGCCCAAAGAACAGGCAAAAAGCGTTCCCTGGAGGCCAATAGCCCAAGTCGCCTAGTTCTACCACCTCTCTGCCCGTTCTCAACCTCGTTTTCGACGGGTATTTGGAAATATATCTCATCACCCGAGGTGTTGCCGTTGGCCTGAATGGGTAGCACACCCAGATTGCGCTCGCGGCATCCGTGTCACTCAATTCAGCGTCAACCACCACGCTTCCGGCGGTGATGCGTATATTCTTTCCCATCTATATACTTTTGTTTGCGTACCCGATTAAAGGGCGATTAGTCCAGTAGTGTTGCGAACCGCTCCGGGGAGTAATCCTGGATTGAGAGTGCGGTCTTGCCGGTGGTCATCAGATCAGCGACGGACTGGCCGATTCCGGGGGCGAGAAGAATGCCCTTTTTGCCCGCGCCGGTGGCCAAGTAGACGTTGTCCCAACCAGGTGCGTGACCTAGTACCGGCAGCCAGTCGGGAGTGACCGGGCGCAGGCAGGCCGTGTGGAGCTCCAATTCAGCTGTCGCTAGTTCAGGGAACACGCGTTCAAGTCGTTTTCTAATCAGCTTGTCCACTTCGTCAGACAGGCTCAGGTCAAAGCCTTTCCAGTCTTCCGTCGTGCCGCACCAATTTAACCCAGTTAACTTAGGATAGATGGAAGCTCCGCCGCCGGAAATGTCGTACTCGATGGGCGGGCCGTCAAGTTTCAGCCGGAGAATCTCACCCTTCAGCGGGTCGACGGGGATGTAGAGTCCCAACCAAGCCTCTGCCCTCCGAGACCATGGGCCTAAGGCCATCACGACCTGGCCGCAGGAAATTTCACCATCTTCCAATATGACGCGGTCAATCTTGTCGCCACTGCCTTCGAGACCGCGGACGTTGCCCTCGCGTACAGTTGAGCCGGCCTTGTTGGCAGCTGCTGCGGCAAAGGATTCGGTCAGCTTGTGGCTGTCGGCGGAGGTGTCCCCTTGATGGTAATAACCGCCAAGGATGCCGGGGGCGATTCGCGGTTCGAGTTTGGCCACTTCGTCGGGCTCCAACCACCGGGCGTTGAACCCGTCGACGGCGTCGATGCGGAGTGCATCTTCCTTCATCCCAGCGATGCTTGACTCCTCCAACGCCACGTCAATCTTGGCCACGGTGTGGTGTTGGTAATCAATGCCGGTATCTTGGACCAGGCCTTCGTGCAGGTCACCATGAAGTTTGTAGCACTCCCAAGCAAAGCTGGCTAAAGGGCCAGGGATGCCGACGCCTGTTAGCGGGTTCAACCCACCAGCGGCGTTTCCTGAAGCCTGGTTGCCCAAGCCTGCCCGTTCGATGATGGTGGATTTGACCCCCGATTGGGCCAGGTAGTAGGCAACGGCGCAACCGGCCGCCCCTCCTCCAATTATTACTACGTCTGCTGTATCAGCCATGATTACTCCAGTTTTCTTATTATTGGTTGCCTATGCCTGTAACTGCTACGCATATGTCACCCTAAGCGAAGCAAAGGGTCTGCCAAGTTGTGAATTGGCAGATTCTTTCCCGACAAGTCGGGACTTCTTTCCTTAGAATGACACCCTCGCGGAATCAGTACGCCTGTGAATTTAAGTTTTTAGTTTCGCCTTCCCAGTGGCACCACTTTTCCACTGGGTCTAGAATGGACGTAGATTTAGGAGGTTTCCATGCCCATCTATGAATATTACTGTGCCGATTGTGCTTTGGAATACGAGGTAATGCGCTCAGTTAAGCAGTCCGACGAACCGGCCAATTGTAAGAACTGTGGTAAGCCCGGAGAGCGTCAGCTATCCAATTTTGCCTTCAAATCCAACACATTTACCGCGCCTAAGTTCAAAGCGTCGCTGGAAAAACCGCTGAGGGCCAGAGACACCCAACCAGCCAAAGACTCCGAATAACCTAACTAGTTTAGGCGGCTCCTTTTAGCTGGCGTCACCGCCGGGAATCTCACCACCGGTTTCGCTGGAATTTCCGTTCGAATTATTTGCCTTAGCCCTGGACTCCCCACAGATGATGCAGGGGCAGGCGGCGCGCAGCACCCTATAGGTGTATATGCCGGTGTAATGGGCGTCGGTCCAGAGGAACTGCACCCCATACTTCCCCGCCGGAAGTTGATCGACCGCCTTCACATCTTTGGGCACTGTGTCCGGGTCGAGCGTGCGTTTGCCGCTCATCTCGTCCACGCAGTTGGCGCAGGGACACCGCAGACGCAGGTAGCGGTGGGGGAATGGACTTCGGTGGGCGTCTTCCCACAGAATCACCACAGCGTCATCCTCTAAATTTATGGCGTTGGGCATGATTATTTGTTCCATACGTCTATCTCTATCATTCATCCCTTATCTAATTTCTCAGATTAGGGATGAACGAGTCTGTTATTGGGTCGGTCCTTGTACCTCGTTCAAGCGGGCCGGTCGCGGCATTTCGTCCGGGTCTGTGGGTATCTCAATGATACTGGGCTTGCCGCAATTCAGCGCCTCAATCAAGGCGTTACCAATGTCTTCTGGCCGCTCCACGTAGAACCCGGCTCCACCGAAAATCTCCGCGTATTTGTCGTAGCGGGGGTTAACCACATCAGCGCCCACATAACGTTCATCAAAGGCGTAACGCTGGTAGGCTTTTTCAGAACCCCAGATGCCGTTGTTCATGATTACGGTGACCAGCGGCAGGTTGTACTGCACTGCCGTGGAGAATTCCTGGGCGTTGAACAGAAAACCTCCGTCGCCGTTGAAGTTGATCACGGGTCGGTCCGGAGCAGCGAATTTGGCGCCAATGGCGGCCGGGAAACTAAATCCCAGACCTCCCAGGTCAAGAGACGTGATTAGGCTTTTGGGCTTGTAGTAGTTCAGGCGATCCTGGCCGTAGTTGGGCGCTAGTCCGGCGTCTAGGGCGATGATGGCGTCGCGAGGCATCACCTTTCTAAGCTCGGCGTAAACCTTTTGGGGTTTCATGAGTGAGCTATTGTCATTCCCTTCGTCGTCTAGACGGCTAGTCCGGCGAGCGGCGAGGTCATGGATTTCCGAGACCCATTGGGCGTTGGGCTTTGGCTCACCTTCACGAACCTTCTCCAACAAGCCTTCCATGACGGCCTTGGCGTCGCCTTCGATCCCAACGGCCACCGGGTAGTTGCGGCCAATCTCTTGCGGGTCGATCTCAATCTGGATGATCTTGGCGTCCGCGGGGATGAACCGGTTGTCGTAAAAAGTGGTGGACTGGCTGAGTCGAGTGCCCACGGCCAAAATCGTGTCGGCCTGGCGAACAGCTTCAATGCCTTCCAGCGAGCCGAGCCGGCCAAGGTGGCCAAGGTAATTGGGGTGGTCGTTGGGCACAGCGTCGGCCCGTCCGTATGACGTGACAATCGCCGCGCCGGTCAGTTCAGCCATGCGGCAGACCTCATCGCCAGCCTCGCTCCATTGAACACCGCCGCCGGCTAGAATGACTGGACGCTGAGCTGCTGATAGCACTGCCGCTGCCTTGTCTATCAAGTCTCGGTCACCACGTGAACGGGTCTGTCCCGGACGATAGGCGTCCGGCGACAACAGGTCCAGTTCTATCTCCGCGCCGGGTAGCAGGTCGCGCGGGATGTCGATCATCACCGGGCCCATCTTGCCGGAGGTGGCGACCCTGAAGGCGTGTCGCAGGGCCTCGGGCAATACTTCGATCTTGTTGATGGCAAAAGCTGCCTTGGTGATTGGCTTGAACAGGGCTACCTGGTCAAATTCCTGAGTCGATGCCCGGTTTTGGTGACTCCTGGATGCGGAAGGGGCCAGTACAACCACTGGCGAGTGGGCCACGTAGGCGGAGCCGATGCCGTAGGTCAGGTTCAAGACTCCGGGACCGTTGGTCACCAAGCAGACGCTGGGTTTGCCGGATATCCGGCTGTAGCCGTCGGCCATCAACGCCGCGCCTTGTTCGTGCCGGACACCGATGAATTTAACATCGTCGCGGTCATAGAGCGGGTCCAAGATATCCAGGAAAGACGAGCCCACAATGCCGAAGATGTGGGAGACACCCTCCTGTTTCAGCATTTCAATAACGGCTACGCCTGCATTCATTTTCACCAAATCGAATACCTCCTCAGGTACCGTGGGGCCACGGTTGTCGATTAATGAATTCCCTTCGACCAACTGTGGTTTTTATATATTTGTAAATTCACGCCTGAATTACGAGCAAAGTTTACCATAAGCAGAGGCGTTATCAGTCCAAATTGACTGAATGTCACCCTAACCGTAAAATCTGAAGGCTATCAAACTAATTATTAAAACCCTTCCCAAGTCACGGGAAGGCTAATTTTTGAGAGGAATAATGGAATACGAACACGTTTCAGTTGGGAATGAAGATGGTGTGGCGATAATAACCCTGAATCGCCCCGAGGTTTTGAACGCGATGAACCACGTTCTGAACACCAACCTACACGACGCCATGGTGGCAGCTAACGCTGATGATGACATTGGCTGTATCGTCATCACCGGCACCGGCGAGAAAGCTTTTTCTGCCGGCGGCGACATCCACGAACAGCGCGAAGACGCCGTGAACCGTACTGAAGAAGAACGGGATACCCGCTCAGCAGAACACGCCCGTTGGATCTATGACCTGTCTGCATCTCCCAAGCCGGTGATTGGCATGATGAACGGGCTGGCCTACGGCGGCGGTGCGGTCTTGGCGTCCTGCCTTGATATTCGGATTGGTTGTGAAAACACCAAGTTTCGTTTCCTGGCCGCCGCTTATGGCCGCATCAACTGCACCTGGACATTGCCTAACCAAGTAGGTTGGCCCAAAGCCAAAGAACTGCTCTTCACCGCCAGGATTGTGGAGGCTGAAGAGGCATTTCAGATTGGTCTGCTGAACCACCTTGTTCCCAAAAGCGAGCTACGGGCTAAGACCATGGAAGTTGCAAAGCAGATTGCTGGCAACCACCGTAGTTCTGTCCAGGCAATCAAAGGTCTATTGCTTCAAGACATGACTGCCAATCTGGAGGGCATGTTTGTCAACGAGAAAGACTACACCACCAACGTTGCAAAAGGCTTTGGTGTAGAAGAAGCCTTCCCTGAGTTCCTAGCCAGAAAAGGCCGCTAAAAAACAGTCACTATATACCCTCTCCCGCCTGCAGGGGAGGGTTAGGTCCGACCCTGTCGAGACTCTCTACGAAGTCGTAGTGGGGGCCAACCTCTGCTAAAACTCAATCCCACCCCCAAGAGGCAACATTGATTCCCTGGATACTCCTAGGCACAGCAGCAACATCAAGAAACGGGGCTGAGCTCCGCCTGTACCAACGCGACAATGAGTTTTCGATCAAGGCAGATAGCCAAGAACTCATGAACAGCCAGGTGCATGGGTCGGAAGACGTCCTGGCGAAACTCGCCTGCGAAAAGATCGCGAATCACCAAGAGGTACAGGTTCTGGTTGGCGGGCTGGGCCTTGGCTACACGCTGAGGGCCGCGCTTAACGAACTCAAACCCGGAGCAAATGTGGTGGTTTCGGAAATCGTCCCTGAGGTGCTGGAGTGGAACCAGAAATTTCTAGGCCACCTGGCCGACTATCCCCTTAATGATGACCGTGTAACCGTGCAACTGACCGACGTTGCGGAGATGATTAAGTCAGGCCAAGGCGACTACAACGCCATCATGTTAGACGTCGACAACGGGCCACAGGCGATGTTCCAAGAGGGCAACGACTGGATCTACACCAAACGTGGCCTGGAATCGACATTTGATGCGCTGCGACCCAAAGGCGTGCTGTCCATCTGGTCTACCGACCCCGACCCAGCCTTCACTAGAAGACTAATCAAGACCGGCTTCAAAGTAGAAGAGGTCAAAGCACGTGCCCGCAGCGGCCGAAAAGGCGGCGGCCACTACTATGTCTGGGTTGCCACGCGCGATTAGCCGCTCAGCGTGCCTTTGGTGCTGGGGATTTGAGATGGGGCGCGGGGATCTGGCTCTAGCGCATCACGCAAGGCTCTGGCCAACGCCTTGCACAGGGCTTCAGCCTTGTGGTGCGGACTCACTCCGGCCATGATTTGGGCGTGCAGGTTGATCTTCGCCTCCAGGGCAAATGACTCAAAGAAGTGCTTTACCAGAGATCCAGGAAGCGTCTCCACCATGATTTCGTCCAGGGTCGTGTCAATCTCGGCATAGCCTCGTCCGCTGCAGTCCAGCGCGACCATTGCCAACGTTTCGTCCAAAGGCACGATTGCGTGCCCCATGCGGCGGATGCCTCTGGCGTCCCCCAGAGCCTCGCCAAACGCCCTGCCCAAGGTGATGGCAACATCCTCTACCAAATGGTGCCAGCCAACGTGTACGTCGCCCTTGGCTTTAAGGTTTATATCAATCAAACCGTGGCGGGATATCTGGCTAACCATGTGGTCCAAGAACCCGTTGCCGGTGTCCACTTCATAGACACCAGTGCCATCCAGGTTGATGGTCAACTGGATATCAGTCTCTCCGGTCTTGCGGTCAATGGTCGCAGTTCGTTCGGTTGCCGAATTTTCAGGCGGCATTACTTTCTCCTCACTTTCTCATCACAACTCTGGCACACGATTTAGCCGCGTAATCTAGGCACATAATTCCGTGAATGCTTCAACGACCGCGTCGGTCTCATGGGGGAGTCCGATGCTGGTCCTTATGAAATTCTTAAGTCTGCCGCTACTCCAGTAACGCAGGAAAATCCCACGACTGCAAAGGCCGTCGAATATCTGTTGGCCTCGACCGTCCGGCACTTCACAAAGGATGAAGTTGGCTCGTGATGGCCACGGCGTAAGGTTGGGAACCTGTTTCAGTTTTTCCATCATCCGGTCGCGTTCGGACACAATCTGCGTCACCCGTTCCAACAGACCAGGGGTATCTTCCAGAGACGTGGTCAATGCCACTTCTGCGGCTAGGTTTACGTTGTAGGGCGGCTTCATGGCCATCATGGTGGCGGCCAGGCTTGGGTCCATGGCGCCAACGCCGATGCGCAGTCCGGCCAGTCCGGCCCATTTGCTAAACGTCCGTAGCACCACCAGGTTCTCGTACTCGGCCAGCAGTGGAATCGCGGTGTCGCCACAGAACTCGTAGTAAGCCTCGTCCATCACCACCAGTAATCCAGTGTCCAAAAGGGCGCGCGTTTGAACCTCCGGGACGATGTTCCCGGTGGGGTTGTTGGGTGAGGTCAAGAATATGATCTTGCTCTTTGGCGTGATGGCCGCCTTCATGGCTTCCAGGTCGATCTCAAATTTGTCGTCGCGCTCTACGGCGATAGCTTCACCGCCGCAGATGCCGGCCGAGAACGAATACATGCCAAAGGTTGGCGTGGGAATGATGACGTTGTCGCCAACGCCCACGTACATTCGCAGTAGCAGGTCAATCAACTCGTCACTGCCGTTGCCAGCAACGATTAGTTCCGGGGCTACCTTGAGGTAGCCCGATAAGATGCGGCGCAGATTGCGCTGTCCGGGATCAGGATAGTAGTTGTAATTCTCGTATTCACCTAGGGCAGAAGCCACTTTGGGCGACGGACCATAGGGGTTCTCGTTGCCGTTCAGTCGGATGATCTTGTCCGGGGATATTCCGGCCCGTTCCGCCATGACTTCCATGGGGTCAACGCCCTCGTAAGTCTCCAGCGCTTGAATGTGGGGCAGCATCGATGGCATTTTTTTACTCTGTGTCATATATCAGGCTTTTCTGGCGATAGTATCGAGCCTGACTTGAATGGCGCTTGCGTGTCCGGATAGCCCTTCGGCGTCGGCGATGTGCACCGCAGCTTTGCCCAATTTCTGGAACTCGGACGGGCTGAGGCCGACCACCGGCATGGTGCGCAGGAAGTGGTGCACGCTAAGGGCGGAACCAAACCTGGCGGTGCCCCCGGTGGGCATCACGTGCGATGGCCCGGCGATGTAATCACCCATTACCTCAGGCGAATACTCACCCAGGAAGAGACCACCGGCGTGCTTAATCTTGTCGACCCAGGACCACGGGTCATCCAACAGCAGACAAAGGTGCTCCGGAGCGATCCGGTTGACCAGGTCTACCGCTTCTTCCAGGGAATCTACTAAGACGACCTTTCCTTGGCGGTCCAATGCGGCTTTGGCGACGTCTCCCCGCGACTGAGTGGCGAGCATCCGATCCACTTCAGCGTCAACTTGGTCAATAAGGTCTTGGCTGTTGGTAATCAATATGGCGGTGGCCAATGGGTCGTGTTCTGCCTGGGCAATAAGGTCGGCAGCGCAGAAGCTAGCGTTGGCTGTCTTGTCTGCCAGCACAATCGTTTCAGTAGGGCCAAATACTCCGTCAATGTCCACAGAACCCTGGACCAATTTCTTAGCGTAGGAGACAAAGATGTTTCCGGGGCCACAAATCTTGTCTACTTTTGGCACCGAAGCAGTCCCGTAGGCCATGGCTGCGATGGCCGGCACTCCGCCCACTTGATACAGGGTGTCTACTCCCGCTATCTCAGCGGCGACGATCACCGCTGGGTTCAACGTTTGTCCCCTTTGGGGCGGCGTGCAGAGGATAACCTCACGGACACCGGCAACCCTGGCCGGAACTGCTGTCATTAGTACAGTGGAAGGATAGGCTGCGCTGCCACCTGGAGCGTAAAGGCCCACTCGATCCAGTGGTCGAATCAGCTCACCCAGACCCTGCTCCCGGTCAACCCACTCGTCTGGCATGGTCGATGCATGGAAGCTGCGCACTCGTTGAGCAGCCAATTCCAAAGACTCATAGAGTTCTTTGCTGACGGAGTCTCGGGCCTCGGCCATCTGCTTTTCAGTTACGCGGAAATCTTCTAGGTCAGAATCATCAAGGAGCTTGGCGTAGCGCAGCACCGCCGCGTCGCCTTCTTTCCGCACGTCATCCAGCATCTGGTGTACCGACTGTAGCGGTGACACTCCTTTGCCGAAGGCTTCTTCGGTGCGGGCGAGAACCGACTCGGGCAGCGAGTCCAGGTCTAATGGGTCGATTCGAACCAGAACGTTCTCGGCGTTCTTGACTCCATGTATCACGTTAAGGGCCAACAGGTTTCTCCGTTCATGGCCGGGCTTTGGTCTTAGCCGGGCTTTTTCTAGTTAATCTATTTTGGCCGGGTTATCTCGGTATGAACTCTTGCACCTGGGCGATGGTCGCGGCCAGGGCACGTTCTTGGTAGGCGGTTACTTCGCCTTCGGGTACGCTCTCGTAGACTTTTTCTAAGCTGCCGGGCATACCTTCCAGGAACCGTTCCACGGTGTGTTGTACTTCTTCATCATCACGATACAGCCGGTTCAGGGCACTTTTCAATCGGTCCCAGGTGAAATCCCAGACCACAAACCGTCCTACGCGGTCCTTCCACTCGGTTAACAAACCCTCTTCAAAGAAAGGCATCGACACGTCATGGTCAGAGCAGGCCAACAGCTCTTTTGGGTGGGCATCAGCGTTTAGCTGGGGCAGGGTTTGGCGGTCCATATCCAACTGCATCGCCCGGTCCCAGATGTTGGCTTCGACAGCGTTGTCGGTGAGCCGTGTTTCCGCCACTGAAATGTCAAAATTAGGCCGGAACACGCTGGTAATCCAGATTTCGTCCGCTGCCAGATGGCAGATGTACCCGGCCAAGAACGCCTGGGATGCCGGTGTCATGGCTTCGTTCAACTCGGGATGCGTCTGGAACATGGTCCTGGTCCCAGTGCCGACTTCTGCCACCGACAGCGGCGCAAAGTGAGTCAGTTCCCTGGACTTTTTAGTCATGGCCCGGATGTCCGGGGCGGTGGACCCTAGGTAAAAGCTGCCCAGATGGTCGAAGACATAGCTGCGGTCCAGCTGATCGGCAACCTGGTTAGCCAGATATATGTGCATCGGTAGGTTTGGCATTATTTATCAACCCACTGGAATTGCGCCGGGTCTCTGCCAGTTAGTTATTACCGTTAATTGTTATTTGTCGCGTTCCTGCCAAATAGGGCTTCGTAAGCCTCTGAGTGGCCATCAAATAGATAGCTTAACTGGGATGCGGCAACGTCGATTGCCCCGCAGTCCCTGAGGTGGTCAACCGCTTCCAGCAGTTGTGCCTTTTTGATCAGCAGACTGACACTGAACCAGTCTTGTTCTTTAACGTTGTAGACCCTGGCAACCGTGGGGCCACGCAGTCCTGCCAGGTCAGGCCGTGCCAGCACCGTTGAGCTCACTTCTTCAGGAGTGGATGCCCGCACATTCGCAGTAACACGGTAGTACGGCTCTGCCCGCAGGTGACCTTCCATCAATTCGACAATCGACCGGGCCATTGCCAGTGATTTTTTAGATTCGGCCAACGTTATCGGGTTGGCAATCAGGCAGGACTGGGACGACAAAATAGTGCCACCGTCCAGCTGCTTAAGTTGGTTTTCTCTGAGAGTCGTTCCGGTCGCGGTTACGTCAGCAATCAAGTCGGCGTAACCGGCGGCGGGGGCTGCTTCCATAGCGCCGCTGGCCGGGACCAATGTGAAGTAATTGATCCCGCGTTCGTACAGATAACCCCGAAGCAGCCTGGGATACTTGGTGGCTATGCGTAGCTGCTTGCCCTCTTGCCGAAACTCCAAGGCCAGGTCGGCCAGGTCGGTAAGAGAGGTTACATCCATCCAGGAATTGGGCACGGCAATGACAAAATCGCAGCGGCCGTATTCTAAATCTTCAATCAGAACCGATGCCCGTTTTTCGTCGTTGCGGTACTCAAGTACTCGGTCAAGACCAGTCACGCCCAGCTCGGCGCTGCCCTCTTCTACTTTTTGGGCCACGTCAGATGTGCGTTGGAATAGCACTTCCACGCCGGGAATGGCGGGCACGGTGCCGGTGTAGCGTCGGGAGTTGGGCCGGGAGACGGGCATACCACAGGCTCGCATGAAGCCCATGGTGGAGTCGTATAACTCGCCGTCGCTGGGGAGCGCGATGCGCAATACCCCGTTTCCGTTTTTGGTTGTATCAGTCATAATCAGGCCTAGCTCGCCCCGATGGCGATGAGTGCGTCCAAGTTATAAGCAAAGCCCAAGGCTGGCACGGCATCGCTGCCGCCCAGTGCCCGGGAGAGGGTGTCGTAGCGGCCACCGCCGCCGAGTGTTCCGGTCCATTTGGGGTGACTAACCTCAAATATCACGCCGTTGTAATAGGCCAGCCCGCGTACCAGACCAAAGTCCAACACAATCTGACCTGTGGCGTCTGACCCGCTGCTCATTAGACCGATAACCTCTCCGAGGCGGTCTGCGGCGGCTTGGTCGGCTCCCGCTGAAGCCAGGGTCTCCTTGACCATTTGCAGGGCTTGTTCGGGTGCGCCGTTTATCGCTGCCAGGTCGCTGGCAAGTTCCAGTCCCTGGCGCAGTTTATCTTCGTTATCGCTGCCCCTAATTTTGTGCAGCAAACGCTCCACAACGTCTTCGGGTGTGCGTTGGCCCAGTTGGTCAGCCGAGTTCCACTGCAATAGACCCAGCAGCACAGAACGTGCCTGGGTGTCATCTAGGCCATCAATCGCCCGTCGCAGTGCGGCGTCTTCCGGATCTGCTGAACCGTTGACTCCGCCGACCAGGTGCATGTGTCGCCCTTCGTCCAAGAAATTTGGTACTGCGGAACGGCCCGTCTTGAGGTTGGGCATGCTCTGGATGATAAATGACCGGGCGCGGTCTGAGATGCCCACCGAGTCCAAAAGGCTGTTCAAAATGTCCAAGTCGGCCAGGCGAAGACTCCAGCCTTCAAGCCCTAACTCGATTGGCACCGCCACGGCCAGGTTCAGCAGCTCAACATCGGCCGCAATTTCTGAGGAGCCAATGAGCTCGCCGCCAACCTGGGTAAACTGTCCGCTGGCCTCCGGATGGGAGTTATCAAACCTAAAAACCGGTCCGGAATATTGCCATCGGGCTGGCAGGTCAATCGTGGACTCGCTTTCTAAGTAGTGCCGCATGATGGGCGAAGTGAATTCAGGCCGCAGGCTAACAGAGTTACTCCCGGCATCGGTGAAGCTGTACAGCTGGGAGGCCAGTTCGCCACCCGACTTGCGCATGAAGAGTTCAGTGGGCTCTAGGAGAGGAGTTTCGAGTTGTAGGTAACCGTAGCCGCCGAGCAGTTGAGAAAGACGCTCCTGCAGACCCTGTTTTTGGCGCAGTGTCTCTTTCGGCAGGTCTTGCATTCCCTGCAGCCGGGATACGATGTTGGTGGTTTGTCTGGGTTGGATCGTCATTTCAAATCGGCAGAATATTGAGTGCACAAATTGGGCAAATAAATAAGGACGCCTCGAACGGTGGGAGACGCCGAAGTACACGAGATATTGTACATTAGCCTGGAGTTACTTCCAAGAATATAGAGTCCCGTGGATGAGGTGGTTCTGAAGGTCGAATTGGGACGCCTTACGGAATAAAATTGGCGAATGCGTGCTAGTGCGGGTTAGAAACCCGCCCCTACGGAGAATAACCACTCACCATGAGCGGAAAGCGGGGTGATGTGGCAAGGGAAGCCAAACATAGTGGCGCAGTGGATTCCTGCCTTCGCAGGAATGACGGCTGGGTTGGCCCAGAAAATCCCCTCCCCTCAAATTGGGACGGTTAGGTCCGACTATGTCGAGACTCTCGACGAAGTCGAAGGTGGGGGTAATTGCTCTTCAACAACCATCCTCGCCAACCTCAAGACCTCTCGCTCATCCTGATCCTGTCGAAGGATTGTATGAGTTAGGCATGGTTGTGGCGAAAATTGGTTCGACGGGCTCACCATGAGCGAGGAGCGAGGGAATCTGGCTGATATCGGCCAGAATGCTACGGGTGGGCGTTCAGACCGCCGTCAACGTACACCGGCTGCCCGGTTGAGTAATCACAGTACTCGGAACATAGATACACCAGCAGCGGTCCAATATCTGACGGGTTTCCCTTGCGACGAAGGGGCGTGTAGCGGACCAGCAGCTCTTCTTGCTGCTTCTCGATGGTTTGGTTTTCAGTGTCCATTAGACCGGTGCCGATGGCGTTGATCCGGATGTTGAAATGGCTCCATTCCACGGCAAGCGACCGTGTTAACGCCAGTATTGCGGCCTGACTGGCGGCAAAGGCCGAGCCGTTAATCATGCCGCGCTCGGCCATCTCTGAAATCATGTTGACCACTCGGCCGGACTCGGCCTTGGCCATGCGGGGCAAAACCTGTTGGCTGATTAGGTAAGTTGCTTTGGCGTTACGGGTCTGGACGGCGTCCCACTCTTCCACGCCGATCTCTTCCAAAGGGCGGGCAAACATGCTGCGGTGGTCGTTGACTAGGATGTCCACTTTATTATGGGAATTGTCGAATTTTTCTAAGGCACTCTTGGCCCCATTAGGATCGTTGGCGTCCATCAGCGCTCCACTGGAACCAGATGGCAGGGAAGCCAGAACGGCGTCCAAAAGCGCTTGAGTACGGGCCACGGCAAAAATGGCGGCTCCGGCCTCGGCTAGCGCCTGGCCCAGGAAAGGGGCCTCGGTGCCGCCGGATGTGGACAGTATCGCTATTTTGCCAGTGAGGTTATATTCGGATAGGATCGGCATGGATGTTCTCCTGATACCAGGGTCAAATTATCCCTGGGCTGATTGATCGGTTTGTAACCGCCCGTGCTTTACTTAAAAGCCAAAGGCCGCGGCACTAGGCGTCTTGTAAAGAATCGGATCGACTCGGGAAGTCCTCGTACCATTTTTCTTGCTCTTCTTTTCCGAGTTCCAGCATATTATCCATGGCGGTTTTGTGGGCTTCGTCTCCTGACTGGACCATCTCCTCCGGGGTTTCACCCTCGAACTCGGCGTCGCATGCGCCGCGCATGTATCTGCAAGTTGCTTTCTTCATGATTAGGCTACTATCAACTGTGGAATCAGTCTTCTAGAGGGATTACCGGTGCGTGGCCTGTGGGATAGATACCCGCGGCCAGACCGCCACCGTCGGCAATGAACATCTCGCCGGTCATGTAATCGGAAGCCGCTGAAGCCAGGTAGACGGCCAGTGGGCCAAAATCGGCCGGTTTGCCCAGTTTGCCGTTGGGCAGGAATTCCCCGCCGCGGGGCAGGCTGGCAGCCATGCTATCGGTGGCGCCGGTGGGCACGAACCCAGGCACAATCGAGTTGGCAGTGATGCCGTACCTTGCCAGGTTAAATGACAGGACCCGGCTGAGCTGGATCATGCCGCCCTTGCTGCAGCAGTACATGTAAATCTCACGTCCGCCCCGCAGACCAAATCCGGAGGCTACGTTGATGATCTTGCCGTGCTCTTGGGCCACCATGGTCTGGGACACCTCTCTAGAGCAGTAGAACGCTCCAGTGAGGTTTACCCGCATGATGCGGTCCCATTCTTCGTCTGTCAGCTCCCAGATGGGCTTGCGGACGTTGTCGGAGACAGCGCCGGCGTTGTTCAGCAAAACGTCAATCTTGCGGAACTCGTCCAGGCAGGTCTTCATCAGGTTGGATACCTGAGATGAGTCGGTGACGTCGGTGGCAACGGCCATGGCTTTGACGCCAAACGTCTCAGCCTCGGCGGCAGCCTCTTCCAACGGTGCCATTCGTCGGCCGGCAATGACCAAGTTGGCTCCGGCTCGAGCCATGTCCTTGACCATTGCCCGACCCAGACCAGTGCCACCGCCGGTTATGACGACCGTTGTTCCTTCCAAGCTAAGTGATTCCAGCATTTACATCTCCTGGGGAGCGAACCCCATCCTAGTCGTTCCCTATCAAGGGAACGAGACAATTTAACGGTATATATTTTCAATTGCCGCTGAGCGTTACGTCACCGGCGGTCAGGGTCAATAGTGAACCATCATCTTGGCGCAGGAGCAGGTTACCCATTGGGTCGGTGCCCTCGGCCACGCCGTTGTATGTATCGTTGCCCCAAGTTGCCATCAGTCGTTGGCCGGTGGTCGAAAGCAGTCCCTGCCATTCTTCTATCGGGGATATGCCCTGAGCCAACGCTAGGTAAAGGGCATCGAGGTCCATCAAGAATTGGCGGAGTAGGTCTGCCCTGGGGACCTCTTGTCCGGCGGCGGCATTGATGCTGGTGGCAAATGTCGCGATCTCTTCTGTCTGATCGGTGTCCAGGCTCACGTTCATGCCTACGCCGAGCACAGCATACCATACGGTATCCCCAGCAATTGCGCTCTCTGCCAGTATGCCTGCGACTTTACGACCTCCGATGAGCAGGTCATTGGGCCACTTAATATTGGCTTCTAGTCCAGTCACTTTTCTGACTGCCCGAGCGGCGGCGATTCCACCAATAATGCTGATGAATGGGAGTGCGTCCAAGCTGGGTCGAAACAGAACTGAAACCAGAAGATTGCCCGGTTGGGATACCCAACTGCGGCCTTGGCGACCCCTACCGGCGCTCTGGACCTCGGCCACAACTACAGCGCCTTCTTCAGTGTCGCCTTCGCCGAGCTTACCAGCTTCATCCATGGTCGAGGAAAGCTCCGGGTAATACAGCAGTCGACGGCCCACAATGCGGGTGAACAACCCCTGCCTGACAGTGGCCGCAACAAGATTAGGAGGCATATCTATCTCTAGTTAATGACGCCATATGGAAACTCGGCTGTGTGGCCTACCAGGCGTGTTCGATCTTATCCTTGAGGATTTCTACCAACTCTGCAACTGACACTCTGGCTTGGTGCATAGTGTCCCGGTCTCGGATGGTCACGGCATGGTCGTCGATAGTGTCAAAATCGATGGTCACACAGTACGGCGTGCCAATCTCGTCCTGGCGGCGGTAGCGGCGGCCAATGCTCTGGGCGTCGTCATACTGGCACCTAAAATGCTTACGGAGTGTGTCGTAGACTCTCCGGGCAGTTGGCAGCAGCTTCTCGTTCCGGCTTAGGGGCAGAGCGGCTATTTGGATCGGCGCCAAATCACGGTGGATGTGGGAAACCACGCGAACTGCGTCTCCGTCCGGTTCTTCGTCATAGGCGTCCAACCAGAAGGCCAGAGTGGCGCGGTCAACGCCTCCGGATGGCTCGATCACGTAGGGCAAATAGCGAGGCTCCTCGCCTTCGGCCGCAACATCGTCAAAGTAGGTCAAATCCTGGCCGCTCACCTTCTGGTGTTGGCCAAGGTCAAAGTCGGCACGGTTGGCGATGCCTTCAAGCTCGGCCCAGCCCCATGGGAACTGGTACTCAATGTCATAGCAAGCCTTGGCGTAGTGGGCTAGTTCATCGCTGCCGTGTTCGCGCAGGCGCAGGTTCTCGGGCCTGATTCCATAGTCGATGTACCACTGGAATCGGGCTTTTACCCACTTATCCAGCCATTCTTCGTCGGTGCCGGGCTTGACGAAGAATTCCGCTTCCATCTGCTCAAACTCTCTGGTGCGGAAGGTGAAGTTGCCAGGTGTGATTTCGTTCCGGAACGACTTGCCGATCTGGCCGATGCCAAAGGGCAGTTTCTTGCGGCTGGAGTCCAAAACGTTCTTGAAGTTGACAAAGATGCCCTGGGCGGTCTCCGGGCGCAGGAATACTTCATTGGCCGTCTCTTCTACTGGGCCCATGAAGGTCTTGAACATTAGGTTGAAGCGACGCGGTTCGGTCAGTTCGCCGCTACAGTTGGGGCAGACCAGGGTTTTCAGCGCGGCGGCGACTTCCGGGGACTCGGGGTCAACGCCGGTAGCTTCCAGCAGATGGTCTTGGCGGAAGCGGGAATTGCACTCTTTACACTCAACTAGAGGGTCGGAGAAATTCTCCACGTGACCGCTGGCAACCCACACCTGGGGGTGCATCAGGATGGCGGCGTCCAGGCCCACCATGTCGTCACGCCCAGATATCACGGCGCGCCACCAGGCTTCTTTTACGTTGCGTTTTAGTTCTACTCCTAATGGGCCGTAGTCCCAGGTAGAACCCAGTCCACCGTAAATCTCAGAGCTTTGGAAAACAAAACCCCGGCGCTTTGACAAAGACATCATCGTGTCCATGTTGGCGTGGGGCAGATAGCGGACCAAGGGAGTACCTCCTGAATTGGGGCTAAGAATCTAAGCCCACCAAATGGGCCATAGGCGAGGTTATCAAGTCCGGTGGGTGATGTAAACGGGCCTGACGTTTGGGGAGTGTTAATCCACGGTTATCCGATATGCGGCGGCGGTTCGCCCACGACCGGCATTTGCAGACGAACAGCCTCGGCCAGGTTGTCGGCCCGTAAGTCTTCAAGTTTCAGGTATTGGGCACCCATGGCTTCGGCAACTGGTTTGACCATGCCGAGCCGGAGGAAACCGGACTCGGTATCCACTACCACTGACGGGATTTTTTCTTCGCCGATTATCCCTGCCGCTGCGTAGGCTTCGTCCAGGGGCGAGTCCTGCCCCAGGGCTACGTTGCCTCGACCGTCCGACAGCAGCACCAGCAATGGGAGCACATCCCGGTCCTTGATTCGCTCGGTCTCGATGATCTCCAAGGCCTTGAACAGGCCGGCGCTCAGGGGCGTGCGGCCGCCGGTGGGCATATCTTGAAGATGGACTTGGGCCAGGTCCACACTGTTGGTCGGCGGCAAGAGCAATTCGGCCTTGGTGCCCCGGAAGGAAATCAGACCCACCTTGTCTCGGCGTTGATAGGCGTCCAACAATAGAGACATGACTGCGCCTTTGACGGCGACCATTCGGCGCTGGGCGCCCATGGAGCCGCTGGCGTCCACCAGGAACAATACCAGGCTGCCAGACATGCTCTCCCTGACCTTGTCGCGGATGTCCCACGGCTCGATCAATACGGCATTCTGGGAATTACTGGCATCTCGGCGAGTCTTCTGGTGAGGTGCGGCGGCGCGCAGGGTGGCGTCGAAGGCTAGACTTGATGCTTTGCCCTCTGGCAGACGTGAGCGCACGTAGCGACCGGCTGTGGAGTCGGAGATGGTTACGTTGCGGCGGCCAGAGGCGCGGCGTGAGCGCTGATCCGGAGGTTTCAGGTTCAGTTGTTTGACGGCAAACGGGTCGCCAACTTCGAACTGCTGTTCCTGACCCAGAGACCCGGGGCCGGAGTTATCCGGCTCGTTATCAGAGTCCGGATCGGAATCCGGCTCGGGTTCTGGAGGTTCTAATTCGTCTTCTTGCTGTGGTAAATCAGAGGGCTCTGAATCGCCCTCTCCTTGGTCTTGTGGCTGGTCCGATGATTCTCTTTGGTGGTCTTGCCCCTGGAAGTCGTCAACTAAGGAATCCAGTTGGTCAGTGGCCAGGTTGGGTTGCTGGAATGGCTGTCGGCGTTGCCGGTGCAACAGGGCTAGGTTGGCGGCTTCACGCACGTCCTCAGCATTAACGTCCGTTCGATCCTCGTAGGCAGCAATGGTTGCGGCAGTTTTGTACATCACGATATCGCCGCGCATACCGTCCACGTCATACTCGGCGCAGATAGTGGTTATCAGTGAAAGAATCTCATCACTGACAACCACCTGGGGCAGGAGTTTTTGACTGCGCAGCACCCGCGCCCGTTCTTCTTCTTCAGCGTTTTGCCATTCGGCCATAAAGCCCTGGGGGTTAGCCTCATAGGCGATGCGGCGTTTGACGATTGATTGTCTTTCTTCCGGAGTAAACCGGCCGTCCACCTCAACGGCCAGGCCAAAGCGGTCCAGCAGTTGGGGGCGTAGGTCGCCTTCTTCCGGGTTCATCGTCCCCACCAGGATGAACTCAGAGCGGTGGGTGATGGATATTCCTTCTCGTTCCACGTAATTGCGACCCATGGCTGCAGCGTCCAGGAGGATATCTACTAGGTGGTCATTGAGGAGGTTTACTTCGTCAATGTAGAGGATGCCCCGATGGGTGGCGGCAATCAGTCCTGGTTCAAACACCCTGTTGCCGGTCTTGATGGCCTCTTCTATATCGAGCGAACCAACCAGCCGGTCCTCCGTGGCGCCAACGGGTAGGTCGATGATTGGAATCTGGCGGACCACGTTCTGCGAGTCGCTATTAGGCTCACAACGAGAACAAAGTCCCTGCCGTTCTTCAGGGCTGCAGTTGTAAGGGCAGCCCTGGACTACGGTCACTTCTGGGAGCAGTGCGGCCAGAGAACGCACCGCAGTGGATTTGGCAGTGCCCTTTTTGCCGCGCACCAAGACACCACCAATCTTGGGATTGACGGCGTTCAATAGCAGCGCGCGTTTCATGGCGGTTTGGCCAACGATGGCCGTGAATGGGAACCGGGATTCCCCGGTGGATTGATTGGGTTTATGGGTATTTTGGGTCAAAGTCTGGCAGGCGCTCCAGTTAAGGGATCAAAGTTTTGCCAGCCTTTTCGTTGCGCCTTTGGTACCAATACAACCTTGCGGTAATTCCAAAGAATCAATCGTCCGACTGAACCTCGTCCCGGAATGTTAATCCCTAGTATGAACCATGGTCAATAAAGCTTGAACCGATTGGGCCAAATGCAGATTTTTGTAAGAAGTGCAGGCAAATTAGTGATAGGTGGTGGGGTCCAGCAGGTCTCTGACCCCGTCGCCCAGAAGGTTGAACCCCAGAACCAGCGAGAATATAGCACTGCCTGGCGCGAGCAGTAATAACGGCGCTGTTTGCATGTAAGAGCGTGAGTCATTAAGCATGGCGCCCCACTCCGGCGTTGGTGGTTGCGCCCCTAGCCCCAGGAAGCTCAACCCGGCGATGCCCAGGATGATCCAGCCTATGTCCAGACTGGCCAATACTACGAAGGGTCCGATGATGTTTCGGGAAATGTGGAAAACCACAATCCGCCGGTCGCTGGCACCGATGGCCCTGGCCGCCACCACGTATTCGCGTTCTCGAGCTGACAACACCATGCCACGGATAACCCTGGCATGACTGGCCCACCAGACCACGGAAACTGCAATCATCAAGTTAACTAGGCTGGGACCCAAGATTCCGGCCACCGCCACACCAAGGATCAGAGCCGGGAAGGCCAGCAACAGGTCAACCACCATCATCAAACCGGAATCAATCCAGCCGCCGTAGTAACCGGCAAGTGAGCCGAATATGGAGGCGATCAACATGATGATGGCCACCGATGCGCCTGACATGAGCAGTGTTACTCGCGCACCAAATATGATCCGGCTTAATTCATCGCGGCCCAGGTGATCGGTGCCCAAGGGAAACTCTTGGGAGGGAGACAGCAGGCGATTGCCTAGGTCCAGGTCGGTGGGATCTTGAATCGGTAGCCAAGGGGCCAGCAGCGCAACAATGATTGTGCCGAACACGATAACAAAGCCCAGGACCGTGCCGGGGTCGCGGCGCAAGTTTCTTAAAATGGCCAGGCGTCGGTCTGACCGACGCGATATTTCGTCCGACCGGGGCTCTTTCGCCAACCGGGGTGTTTCAGCCAACCGGGGTTCTCCTGCTCTAGAATGACTGGCAATCAAAATGCAACATCAACTACTAAGACGATTGCCGATCAAAATGCAGCCTTGGATCCAGCCATCGGTATGATACATCCACTGCCAGGTTCACGAACAGGAATATGACAGCAACGTATAATACGAATCCTTGCACGACAGGATAGTCCCTTTGAAAGATTCCGGTCACTACGAATTGGCCGATACCGGGCCAACCGAAGATTGTCTCGACGATGACAGCGCCCCCCAAGAGGTAACCCATGCTTGTCCCCAGCACAGTTACCACCGGAAGAAGCGAGTTTTTGAGTCCATGACGCCAGACAACGATATTCTCAGTCATTCCCTTGGCTCTGGCAGTGCGCATGTAATCCTGCTCCAACACCTCTAGCAGGCTCGCCCGGGTTAGCCGCATCAGTTGGGACATCGTCCCAAAGGATAAAGCGATTGCCGGCAGGATCAAATTTTGAGGGGAACCGTAGCCGATGGCCGGTAACCAGTCTAGCTTGACGGCAAATAGCAGCATCAGAGCCGGGGCCATCACGTAGCTAGGCACGGCCGCGCCGACCAAGGCCATCAGTCGACAGCCGGTATCCAGCCAGGTACCACGTTTTACTGCCGCCATCACCCCAAGAGGGATGCCCACCGCCACCGCTAAGGCTAAAGCGGTGGCGGCTAACAATAGCGTGGCAGGCAGCCGGTGAAAAAGTTCTGCGGCAATCGAGCCGCCAGTGCGATAGGACTCACCCAGGTCTCCGCGTACAGCGTTGGACACCCACCGCCCGTAACGGATGGGCAACGCATCGTTCAGACCCAAGTCCTGGCGCAACGCTTGTATGGCCTCCTGGGACGGTGCCACACCGCCGTTTTGACGCATGAGGGTAATCTCTGCGGCGTCTCCAGGGGCAAAATTCAACAGCATGAAGCTGATGATGGAGATGCCCACCAAGAGCAGCGGCAGGGTCATTAGGCGTCGCGCCAGATAGCTTTGCACTCTACTTCAGGCCGATCAGGTGGTCGATGAAGTAGATTCGGGCGGCCTGTGGGCCAGATGTCCAGTCCACGGAATCAGACACACCGAAGAGCCTGGTTGGGAACATCACAGGAATCAACGCCACTTCATCATTGCCGGCCTGCACCGCATCACAGGCAATCTGTTGGCGTTGGGCCGGGTCAGACGCGCTGGACAATTGTCCGATCAGCTCGTCCACACCAGGGTTGCTGAAGTTACCTCGGTTCTCGTCGCCTCCGGTCAGGAACTGGCGGTTCAGCGCCCATCCCGGATCGCCGGTCGTGGTTGTTCCATTTGAGTAGCCAAACAGGTCATATCCGCCCTGGCTGGCCAGGGTCCACTCTACGATCTGCACCTTGGCGCCCACTCCAATGTCTTTCAACATGGATTGGAACGCTTCCAGCATTGGAGGCAATAGAGGCTGCTCAACGTAGGTTTGTAGTACCAACTCCAGGGCTTTGCCATCCTTTTCTACTATGCCATCGCCGTCTTCGTCCTTGTACCCGGCTTCAGCCAATAGTTCACGGGCTGCTTCCGGATTAAAAGAGAAGTTGGTCGCGTTCTGGCAGGATAGAAATCCCGGTGGGAATATGCTCTCTGCCGGAACGGCATGGCCGTCTGCCACGCCGGATGACATTGCTTCCCGGTCTATGGAGATTGCGATTGCCCGGCGAACCAGAGAATCTTGCATCTGCGGGCTTTCATGGTTCACAAACATGAATAGAATTCCGGAAGGGGCAGCGACTCTCACACTTAAGGATGAGTCATTGCCAACGACAACTGCGCCTTGTGGAGAGAGGTTTATGGATATATCAACGTCTCCACTCTGCAGGGCTATTAGGCGGGTAGCGCTTTGGGTGAATGCCACATACTCCACTCGATCAAGAGCAGGCGTGCCCTGCCAGTAATCTGTGTGCGCTACGACCGTCATTTCTTGGTCTGCGGTGAATGACACCAATTTATACGGGCCGGTCATGGCGGCATTCTCAGCAGAGCTGTCCACTGATGTTGGCACCGTGTCCGGGTCAGCGATGCTGGTGTTCTGGTTGGTCAGTAGACCGGGCAGAATGGGGTTTGGTGAATTGGTGTGGATCACCACGGTGGACGGGTCTTTGACCTCAATGCGGTCAAGATCCAATAGCACCTTGGTTCCTGGTCGCCTAAGCAGTGCTAAGTCCAGAGACCCCTTGACCTTGGCAGCGTCCATTAACTCCCCGTTGTGGAACTTGACGCCCTCTTTCAGCGTGATTTCCCAAACAGTGGGCTCAACCTGAACCGCTCCCGCCGCCAACCATGGCGCAGTGTTTAGGTTTTCATCTTGCTTGAACAGTGTTTCAGACAAGCCGGTAGGAACTGCCAGCCAACCTGCTTGGAACGGGTCTGGAGGCTCATCCAAGAAAGTCATAGCCACTTTTAAGACCCGTTCTTCAGCAGAATCAGGTGTGGTTGCAGACGTACTGGAATCGCCGGGTGTATCCGATGTTGCTGGCGTCGCTGTGGCGTCTGCGCCACAGGCAGCTATTGCTAGGACTAATATGGCGAAGGCCATAGCCAAGAACCGAGTGTGCCTATTCATGTTCAAACCTTCTGTTTGTGATAGAAGACGGGCAATAAAAAACCCGACTTTCAAAGTCGGGTTGTCATAGCGATATAACGACTCACACTTTTATTGCGAAGTGCATCAAAGTCAGTCCGTAGGCAGGTTTCCTGGCTTCTGGTTCTGATCCGTACCCAGCCTTCCCACCCCGACTCGTCGGGACAGTGGCTATTTTTTGGGTTGGACTATACCAGTTACAGTGGCGCGACCGCGCCGGTATCTCACCGGCTTCCCTTTTCAGTCCCAATTTCTCGGGACCACCAATGGACGGATTTCAGATTGTTAATTGGCTCGTAGCCCCAGAAGTTTTACCTTCTGTTCTATACAGCCCTTGAAAGGGTATCCGGTTATTCGACGATGGTCAATATGTTTTCTTGACCATCATCGGGTGGTTTTAAGCCCACGCTATTTCCAAAGCAGGCCATGGACCATTGAACGGCTATCTCTCAACGAAGACGATGCCCTCTCGACCCACGTAGCGGTCTCTAAACTCTTCGAATACCTTGAGTTTATCGGGCTGAAATTCAGTCCGCTTTTCATTGTCGTCCAGGTTGGGGTTGGAGAAGTAGCTGCGGACCAACGTATCTTCATACCCTGGGCCGGAGAACCTGACGTAATAGGAGTGCATGTCACCATGGCTTTCAGCCACGACGAACTGGATCCCAGTAACTTCTTCCAAAGCCAGATGGAAATGCCAGTTGTCAGCTTCAATGGTGACGTATTTGCCTGAGACCTCAGGTTCTTTAATCCCCTTGGCGCTATTCTCGCTGGATACTTTGCTGCCACCGATCACCCAAGTCTTCTTTTCATCCTGGGTCAGTTCACGGAGCACTTCCATTGTTATTTCCAAGGCCGGCCCCCTATCTGTTTGGTCGGGTATTGGTTAATTTAAGCGTTGGGTTCTTCCTGGCGGGCTTCCAAGTCTGCCTCTAAGTCCAGGAACATCTGTTGCAGTTTTTCTTTCATATCTGGCGGTGGGTTTTCCCACATGCCACGCTCGATGGCCTCTAGGAGTCGTTCCACGATGTCTCTGAGTGCCCATGGATTGCTCTTTTGGAAGAACTCTTGAGTCTTTGGGTCCAAGACGTATGACTCAGTGACGTTTTCGTACATCCAGTCTTCGATCACCTGGGCAGTGGCGTCGTAGCCAAACATGTAGTCAACGGTGGCTGAAAGCTCAAACGCACCCTTGTAGCCGTGCCGCTTCATGGAGTCAATCCACTTGGGGTTCACGACTCTGGTGCGGAACACTCTGCGAGCCTCGTCCTCCAGCTTCCTGACCCTGGCGCGAGTGGGGTCTGAGCTATCCCCAAAGAACTGCTGGGGATTGCTGCCGGTCAATGCTCGCACCGTGGCAATCATGCCGCCGTGGTACTGCATGTAATCGTCGCTGTCAAAGATGTCGTGTTCTCGGTTGTCTTGATTCTTGGCCGCAACCACAATCTGGCTGAACCGGCGGCGGAACTCGTTTCTGGCGTGGACACCAAAGTCTCGGCGAGTATAGGCATAACCCCCCCAGGCGGTGTAGACCTCTGCCAAGTCCTGAACGGTCTCCCAGTTGCGCTCGTCGATTGCGCCCAAAATTCCCGCGCCGTAGGTCCCTGGTTTGCTGCCAAAGATTCGGTAGAGGGCTGGGTTGCCCTCGGCTTGAGTCGGATCATCCGACTCTTTCTCGCCCGATTCCTTGGCGGCTTGGTCTTCTTTAACATGCTTGACGATCATATTGTCTTCAGGAGACTCGTCCAGCGAGGCCACGAGTTGAACAGCCTCATCAATGAGTTCAATCAAGTTGGGGAAAGCGTCCCGGAAGAACCCGCTGATGCGCACAGTAACGTCGATCCGTGGGCGGCCTAGATCTGCGAGTGGTATCACTTCTAGACCGGTGATACGCCTACTTTCTTCCTGCCAGAGGGGTTTCACTCCCAAAAGGCTGAACACCTGGGCAATGTCATCGCCGTGGGTACGCATGGCTGAGGTGCCCCAAATAACCAGGCCTACCATCTCCGGATAGGATCCCTCTTCCTCTATATACATCTTAAGCAGGGCATCAGCCAGGCCAACCCCCATGTCCCAGGCAGTGGGGGAAGGAATGGTCTTGGGGTCCACCGAATAGAAATTTCTTCCGGTGGGCAATATGTTGGACATGCCCCTAGTCGGCGCTCCGCTAGGTCCAGCGGGAACGAACTGACCGTTCAGCCCGCGCAGCAGGTTGCCAATCTCGTCGGTGGTCTTCAGCAGCGCCGGATGCAGGGTGTCGGTTACATAGTTAAGCACCTGGCTGGCCTGGGCATCGCTGGTGCCGAGTAGTTGCTCCACAGTTCCGGCCACGTCTTGGCTTCTGAACCCACCGGCATCAAGCAGGGTGTAGGCCGTGCGAGAGAGGAGTTCCAGCCGCTCCAGTAGGTCACCTTGGGTGCGGACGGGCGTGTCATCGTTGACCGCCAATTGGGCCGGAACCGGATCCGGGGCCGGCAGGGATGGCTCATCTAGTAGACTGGTGTAATCCAAGCCCATAGCCTCAGCAAGTGACCGTCTAAGGCTGGGTATCCCTCCGGTATCCAACCTTGTCAATGAAGACAGTAGGCCGGTCATCTGGTCGTCAGCTGGTACTTCGCCCAGTGTGTGTAGGCCGTCGCGAATCTGAGCGTCTTTCAGCTCACAGAGATACCCATCTATATGGAGGATAAAACCGCCGAAGTCCTCCGGTTGCTCGTCCACCCCCAGGTCGCGGTCCAAGTCGGCCTGACGAACCATGTCCCAAATCTGGCCCTCCAGCATTGGGAGTTTCGCTGGATCCAGGGTTTGGCACTGGTAATGTTCGTCCATCAACTGTTCCAGCCGGGCAATGTCGCCATAGCTATCAGCGGTGGTCATGGGCGGTATCAGGTGATCGATAATCGTGGCGTGGGCCCGGCGTTTGGCCTGGGCGCCTTCACCAGGGTTGTTGATGATAAACGGATAGAACAGAGGCACATCTTCCAGGGTCACCTCCGGGTAGCAGGTATTGGAAAGTCCAATACCTTTGCCGGGAAGCCATTCCATGGTGCCGTGCTTACCCACGTGAACCATGGCGTCCGCCTTGAAGACGTCCCTGACCCAGCGGTAATAGGCCACGTAATGGTGGGTTGGGGCCAGGTCTGGGCTGTGATATACCGCAATCGGGTTCTCGCCAAATCCCCGGGGCGGTTGCAGACCCACAAACACGTTACCCAGGTCGATACCGGCGATGGCTAGGTCGTCACCCGTGCGGTATACCTGGCCGGGCGGCTCTCCCCAGGCTGCTCTAAGTTCGGTTTGGACCTGCTTTGGGAAGGTCGTGAACCAATCTTTGTACTGCTTTCCCGTGACGTGTCCCGCAGCCAACCGCAGCTGTTCCTCGGTGAGAGTGTCCGTGTCGTTGCTACAACGCTCGATAATCCGGTGGACCAACTCGTCGCCGTCTTCGGGTATGTCAGTTACGTGGTAGCCAGCGTCCTTCATGGCGTTCAGGATATTCACAACTGACGCGGGAGTATCAAGGCCGACTGCGTTGCCAACCCTGGCATCTTTGGTCGGGTAGTTACTCAGGATGATGGCAATGCGCTTTTCGGCATTGGTCTTGAGCCTGAGTCCAGCCCATTTGACCGACAGACGGGCCAAGAAATCTACCCGGTCGGGTCGGGGTATGTTCCGTTGCAGGCGGGCGTCCATCTTGCCGCTGCGTCCGTTAACTGCGGAGGCCACTTCTTCTTTAAAAGAGATTGGCACCGTGATGATTCGCCCATCAAACTCAGGTAGGGCGACATTCATAGCCGTGTCGATCGGTCCCAGACCAAGTTCACTCTTATCCCAGTCCGATTCACTGCCAGTACTGAAGATGCCTTGAATTATCGGAACGTTGAGCTGGTCCAGATAATCGACCTGGGGCCCGGTGGCAAATGTTGCACCGTCCTGTTGCAGGTCCGTCATGGACATCCCCATGGTGTTAACGATGCAGTGAACGCGTGACTTTCCGTTGGCGTCGCAGAGAATCTCGGAGAAGGTTCGGTTCCCCTGCCCGTCGCCTTCCGGGTTGTGCTTCAAGCTGAAGGAGTAGACCGGCAGCACATTTGCCCCAAGCTCGTCAAAGCGATTAATAAGAGAGTCGATCGTCAGCAAGTTGCCGCTCATCCAGTGGGCACGGTAGAACAAGATAGCAATGTTGGGTCGATCTGGCTGAAAGCGACGGTCAACAAAATCCTGAGCGGTCAGGCCATCGGCTTCTTCCGGATGGTAAACGCCCTCCCAGGGCACCTCCGCCGGGGCTTCGTGGCCGTAATCAGAACCCAGGTAAGAATCGCTCAAGAATAGGAACAGGTTCTGGAAATTGGGCACGCCACCTCTAATTAGATAAGAGAAGATGGCATCAAGCTCAGACGGGGGTACATTGCAGGCGGTGACCAGTTCTTGATCCCATTCCTGGTGGCCAGGACAGGCAATCAGCGGGATTCCTCGGTCGTGGCAAATACGCACCAGCGGGTCAAACATTTCAGGCATGGCCCGCTTGCCGCCCAAAAGCCTTAGCACCACAACATCTGCTTCCGCTGCCGCGGTCAATATTGCCTGTTGTTCGCTCTCTTCAGGGGAGTCACTAGAAGTGCCATCTGGAGAAGCCTTGATTGAGGCCGGTGAGGACATGTTGGCTGGGTTAAAGGCCTTAACCTCTGGAAAATCTGCAGGTAGATCCTCCAAGGCGCGGTCAGCGGTTAGTAGGTCAGTATCGGCGGTTGTGACAAAAAGGATCAAATTGGGAACAGTCTCTTCCGGCCCTCCATGTTAAAAAAGACAGGCCGATGAAATTAATTGAGTAGATTAGCCGGCTGTTTGAATGGCCTGATCCGTCTAATTTGTATCGGGTTGATGAAATACCATTAGTGAAAGGTCGCTAAATTCCGTGGTGATCTCAGAGCATTCTTTAATAGTGCCACTCCAAGATTGCTCATCGTTGTAGGTTAGTCTTTGAAAGACAGTCATCTGACGGTCTGCTGAGACGCCCTTGCTGAGTATACCGGTGGCAATGCCAGCAGGCATCAGGTCGTAGGGGCGGGGCAGAAGGATGATATTTCGGCGTCCATCCTTTAGATAGTGAATCAGCTCATCCAGGGCGTTTTCGGTCCCGGCCCGGACATGTAGTGTGACAAACACTGTGTGTTCTAGGGAGATGCCAGTCCGAGACATCGCAATCTGGACGGAACTGATGCCAGGCACCAGTTCCACGTGGTCAACCCGTTTTCGCACGCGGTCCAAGAGTTCCTTGGCTGAGACGTTCAGGTCTCCCCAGGCGCAGACCACCAGGCTCTTGCCCTCGTTGATAACCTTGTCTACGGCGTAGTCCAAGACTTCTTCTTGGTTTCGGTAGGCCATTGAACAGAGTTCAGCGCCTTTAACGAAGGGGCGAATGACGTTTAGAACGGTCTCGAAGCCGGCAACAAGGTCGGCATCTTCTATAGCTTGTTTCCCTTTAAGGGTTAAAAACCCGTTGTCTCCCGGGCCAACAGCTACGATAGTAGCCCGAGTTTCTTTATTACTGGAGGTCATCTAGTGCCTTTTGGGCCGTGAATAAATAACGCACAATGCTGGCGTTAGTTGGCCGAGTGAGTTTGGATACCGAATGATAACGGTCCTGGAGGTTGCTTATTCCTGGGTGAAAAACCCTGGTATCAATCAATGAATGAGTGACATGAGGGAATCAAATTCGCAACCTGGAATCAAAGCTACTTTATGATTGGTGGATGGGTATGTCAAGAATCTAGAAAGCATTCGATTCTGGCGAATCAGGCAGCAGATTTGATTGTGGAAAAATTTGGGAATCCAACTCAAGGAATACACGTGAAATCAAGCCAACGGGTATCCTAAAATACCAGTCTAAATCACAGGCTAATCACTCGTAAATTCTGTTGACATTCCCAGACTCGATTGATAGAGTTATATATCGCGCCCATTGTGGCGAGGGGATATTCCTATGCCAACAGTTAACCAGTTAGTTAGAAAGGGCAGAAAGCCTGTCCGTAAAAAGACTAAAGCGCCAGCGATGCACTGGGTGCAGAACTCGCTGACCAATAGAACAAAATGGGGTCCCGGCTGTCCGCAGCGCCGTGGTGTTTGCCTTCAAGTACGCACAATGACGCCGAAAAAGCCTAACTCGGCACTTCGTAAGATTGCCAGAGTTCGTTTGACCAACGGACAAGAAGTAACTGCCTATATTGGCGGTGAAGGTCATAACCTTCAGGAACACTCGGTCGTATTGATTAGGGGCGGTCGTGTTAAAGACTTGCCCGGTGTCCGCTACCACGTTGTGCGCGCTGCGCTCGACTGTGAAGGTGTACCGGATCGCCGCCGAGGCCGCAGCAAATACGGGGCGCTCAAGCCTCGCGAAGGAGCTTAGCCGGTTGATTCGGCTTTCACCTTCAGGCTTTCGGGACTAATAACCCGGATTTAGGTGAGACCTCAACTTAGGTGTGATTACGCATGTCTAGAAGACGCCCCGCGGTAAAACGAGACATAGCCCCCGACCCACGTTTTAACGACGTAGAGTTGGGCAGGTTTATCAACAGGTTGATGATGAAGGGCAAGAAATCAATTGCCCAGCGCATCACCTATAACGCCTTTGACATTATTCAGGAAGAGTCTAACAGGGAACCCCTGGAGGTCTTCCAACAGGCATTGAGAAATGCCACCCCTGCAGTGGAGGTTCGCCCCAAACGTATTGGCGGATCAACCATTCAAGTACCCACGGAACTCCGTGCGGTACGTAGCGAGGCGCTTGCCATGCGCTGGATCATTAGAGGGGCTAGGTCCCGGAACGGGATGCCGATGCGGCGAGGATTGGCACAAGAATTAATGGATGCTTCCCGTGGCGAGGGTACTGCAGTCCGTAGAAGGGAGGAATTGCACCGGATGGCGGAAGCCAACCGGGCCTTTGTGCACTACCGTAGGTAATTATCGCTTCAGATAGTCCCGCTTGTAGGCCCCAGCGCCCTGTCTTCATTATAAGTATCCTGTGCCCAGTCTGATGGAAGAAACATTTCCGATAGAGAAGATTCGCAATATCGGGTTCATTGCCCATATTGACGCCGGTAAAACCACTGTAACTGAACAAGTCCTCTTTGCCACCGGTCGCATCCACCGAGCCGGTGGTGTCGATGATGGCAATACTGCGATGGACTGGATGCCCCAGGAAAAAGAACGGGGTATCACCATCACCGCCGCAGCGACCACCACTTACTGGCAGGACAACCGAATCAACGTAATCGACACCCCAGGCCACGTTGATTTCACCGCCGAAGTAGAACGCAGTCTCCGTGTCTTGGACGGCGGTATTGTCGTGCTTGACGCCGTGGCTGGCGTTCAGTCCCAGTCAGAAACCGTCTGGCGGCAAGCTAACACCTACAAAGTCCCACGCCTTGCTTTCGTAAATAAAATGGACCGAATCGGCGCCAACTTTGAGCGCACGATTGAATCCATTCGTCGTCGTCTTGGCGGCAACCCCGTCGCCATCCAGATTCCCATCGGTGCCGAAGACGAATTTGCTGGGATGATTGACCTAGTTGCCGGAATTGCCACGGAGTTCCCCGTGGGTCGGGTGAATGAAGGTAACCAAGATCGACCTGAAGACACGGAAATACCAGAGGCCAATCGAGCAGATTACGAGTCGTACCGCGCAGTCATGCTTGAGAAGATTGCCGAGACCGATGATGCCCTATTAGAGAAATTCCTCGAAGGCGAAGAAATCGGCCAAGAAGAATTGATGGCCGCCCTTCGCCAGGCCACAATCGACCATAAAATTGTGCCGGTCCTGTGCGGCAGCGCCATGTTTGCCAAAGGCGTGCACAACTTACTGGACGCCATCGTGGATTATTTGCCATCCCCTGCTGATGTCCCTGCAGTGGAAGGTCTCAACCCGCGAACCGATGAAATTGAACTCCGAAACCCGAACGCCAGTGAACCTCTTGCCGCATTGGCTTTTAAAGTGGCCACTGACCCTTATGTAGGGCGTTTGGTTTTCCTTCGTGTCTATTCCGGCACCGTTAAAGCGGGCGCTGTTGTGAATAACATCACCAAGAATGAACGAGAGCGGATGGGACGACTCCTCCGCATGCACGCCAACTCACGAGAAGAACTTGAAGAAATAACGGCTGGTAACATTTGTGCCGCCATTGGTTTGAAGAACACCTTCACCGGAGACACCATTTGTTTCCAACAAGACGGCGTGATTCTAGAGCCGCCCAAATTCCCCAAACCAGTTGTATCAGTTGCAGTAGAACCCAGCACCAAAGTCGACCAAGACCGCCTTTCAGACGCTCTCAAGAAACTGTCAGATGAAGATCCCACATTCTTGGTCAGCGTGAACGACGAAACCGGCCAGACAATCATCTCCGGAATGGGAGAACTTCATTTAGAGGTTCTTGTGGACCGGATGCGACGCGAGTTCAACGTTGTAGCCCAGGTTGGCATGCCCCGTGTTTCCTACCGGGAAGCCCTCACGGTAGCCCGTGAAGTGGAAGGCAGATTTGTTCGCCAGACCGGCGGTCACGGTCAATTTGGCCACGTTGTCTTAGAACTTTCTCCCCTGGAACAAGGGGGAGGCATAGTATTCGAAAACAAGATCACCAGAGGCGCAATCCCCCGGGAATTCATTCCTGCGGTGGAGAAAGGCGTAAGGGAAGCGCTGGACAATGGACCCATTGCTGGGTATCCTCTGGTGGATCTGAAAGTGTCCCTGGTGGACGGAAGCTTTCATCAGGTGGACTCCTCTGAAATGGCTTTCCGCAGCGCCGGGATGTTGGCCATCAGGGAAGGGGCGCCCAAGTGCTCGCCGGTCCTGTTAGAGCCCATCACGGATCTTGAAGTGGTAACCCCAAGTGAATACCTCGGTGAGGTCATAGGTGACTTGGGAACACGAAGAGCCCAAATTCAGAACATTGAAGAACAGGACGGACTACAGTCCGTGAGGGCGTTGGTGCCACTAGGTGAGACGTTCTCATACACCACTGCTCTTCGTTCATTGAGCCAGGGCAGGGCCTCTTTTTCCATGGAATTCAAGTACTACGAGCAGGTGCCAGAGCATATCGTTAAGACGCTGGCCCAGCTCTAGTCTTATTTATTCGTAGTAACTCGTAAGCACAAACAAAGAAAAGTAATCTCAAAAGCAGGCATATGGTAACTCGGCAAAAAGTACGAATCATATTGAAAGCGTTCGACCACAAAATGTTGGATCTTTCCACTGGGCAGATTGTGGAAACAGCTGAACGGACAGGAGCACGTGTTGCTGGTCCGGTACCGCTGCCCACACACATTCGTCGGTTCTGCGTTATTCGCGGACCCCACGTGGACAAAGACTCACGTGAGCACTTTGAGATTAGGACTCACAAGCGCCTGATTGACATCCTAGAGCCCACATCAAAGACCATCGACTCACTGACCAGGTTGAACCTGCCAGCGGGCGTGGACATCTCGATTAAGCTCTAGTCTCTGGTTCAAGCGATTAGGCTAAACGAACCATCCAAGCGAACGAGCCTTCGGCGGCTCAACCTTATAAAGAATAAAGGCTACATATAATGCTCCAGGGATTCCTGGGAACGAAAATTGGGATGACTCAAATTTTCCGTGAAGACGGGAAAGTAGTCCCCGTTACCGTGATTCAAGCCGGTCCTTGCGTTGTCACTCAGGTGAAAACAATGGAAACCGACGGTTATGAAGCCGTCCAGCTAGGGTTCGGCGATGTTAAACGCCGGAACAAGCCCCAGGCGGGCCACTTGAAGAACAGCAAACTATCACGGTACCTCCGTGAAGTTACGACCGACGATACAAACGAGTTCACTGTTGGTCAGTCGATCGGCGTTGATATCTTCGAGTCCGGTGAAAAGGTAGATGTCATTGGAACGTCCAAAGGCCGCGGTTTTGCCGGCGTAATGAAACGTTGGAACTTCGGTGGCGGTCCTCGGACACATGGTCAGTCAGACCGTGCCCGAGCCCCGGGTTCTATCGGCGGCGGTACCACTCCGGGTAAGGTCTATAAAGGCATGAAGATGGGCGGACACATGGGAAACCGCCGGATCACAGTCAAGGGACTGGAAATCATAGAGATTGATACCGAGAGAAACTTGCTCATGGTTAAGGGCGGAATCCCCGGTGCACCAAACAGCCTAATTCAGATTAGAAGATTCGGCGCTTAACTGCGCAGCTTGATTGAAACAAACGGCTAATAAAGAATACAAATGCAAGTATCAGTAAAAAATCAAAACGGGGATTCACTGGATAGTATCGAACTAAACGATGCAGTCTTTGATGTGCCCATGAACCAGTCCCTGGTGCACCAAGCCATGGTTATCTACCAAGGCAACAAGCGCCACGGGACCCACGACACTAAAACGAGGGCAGAAGTCTCTGGTGGTGGTCGCAAACCGTGGACCCAGAAACATACCGGTCGAGCCCGTCAGGGTAGCACCCGGTCTCCACAGTGGCGTCACGGCGGCGTGGTCTTCGGACCGCACCCACGCAGCTACCGGGCCGCGTTGCCCAAGCGCATGAAAAGACAGGCTCTGCGCTGCATGCTGTCTGAGAAGGCCAGAGGCGATCGATTGTTCTGCCTAGACTCCACCAGCACAATCGACGGCAAGACAAAATCGATGACCCAATTGTTGACCAACCTGTCAGTTGCCACTTCGGCTTTGATCGTGACCCTAGGCACTGATCGAGATGTTGTCTTGGCGGCCAACAACATCCAAAAAATCTGGACTCTTCCTGTGAGCCAACTAAATGCGCAGGAACTCCTGTCTAGAGACATGGTGATAATGACAGTGGAAGCTGCCCGGTGGGTTGAAGAGACATTGTCCTCTGAACCTCACGGACGGCGTGGTCTAAAGATAACCGGCGGAGTTGCTGTTGCAGACGCCCCGGTTGCAGAAGAAGTAGCGGTAGCTGAACCGGTGGTTGAAGAGCCAGCCGTAGAAGAAGAAGCGCCCAAGCCTCGTCGTCGACGAGCAGCCGCAGCGACGCCAGATGCCCCGGTCACAGATGTCGCTGCCACGGACGCTCCTGTGGATGAAGAAACTCCCAAGCCCAGGACCAGACGACGCCGGACCACGGCCAGCACGACTGAAGAGACTACACCAGAAGCGTCAGCTTCTGACAGCACAGAAGAAACCACTCCGGAGGAGGAGGCTTAAATGGATATCCATCAAGTTCTGATTAAGCCGACCATCACGGAGAAGAGCACTCTTTTGCAAGAGTCTGGAAAGTACACTTTCCACATTGCTCCCAGAGCCAATAAGATAGAAGTTAAACAGGCTGTTGAGTCAAACTTCAATGTAACTGTGCTTGATGTGAACATCACCAAGCTACGCGGTAAAATGAAGCGTTACGGCCCCCGTATTAAAAAGCAACCAGACACGAAAAAAGCGGTCGTAACGCTTAAGCAAGGCGACCGTATTAACCTGATCGAAGGTCTGTAGATAACTACCCATGCCATTAAAGAATCTAAAACCAAGGACACCGGGAACCCGGAACGCGGTTGTTGCCTCCTTTGAGGAGATAACAACTCAAAAGCCGGAGAAATCTCTGATTGAAGCCAAGCAGAGACACGGTGGCCGGAATAACCGGGGCAGAATCACCTCATACCATCGAGGTGGCGGATCCAAGAAGATGTACCGCTTGGTCGACTTTAAGCGAGTCAAAGACGACGTGCCAGGCAAGGTAAAGTCCATTGAGTACGATCCGAACCGGACCACGCGTATCGCCTTGATATATTACGTCGATGGCGAAAAGAGCTACATCTTGGCACCCCACGGTTTGGAAGTTGGTGCTATGGTCCAGTCCGGTGCAGACGCTGAGATTAGCTTGGGTAACTGCCTACCATTGATCAACATTCCCCAGGGAACGATTGTCCACAACCTGGAATTGACACCGGGGCGGGGCGGCCAGATGGTCCGCGGAGCCGGAACCGGCGCTCAGGTGCTGTCTAGAGAGGGCGAGTACGTATTGATTCGTCTACCTTCTGGAGAGATGCGCCGAATATTACTTAGCTGTCGAGCCAGTGTTGGCCAATTGTCCAACCCTGACCATAAGAATGAAAGCCTTGGTAAAGCGGGTGCATCCCGTCACCGAGGTCGTCGCCCGAAGGTTCGCGGTGTGGCCATGAACCCTGTAGACCACCCTCATGGTGGTGGCGAAGGTCGCTCTCCGATTGGTATGCCGGGTCCCAAGTCGCCCTGGGGTATGCCAACTTTGGGTTACAAGACACGACGCAAGAAGAAGGCGTCGAGCAAATTTATCATGCGCAGAACTAGGAGACGCTAGTATGTCCCGATCGATAAAAAAGGGACCATACGTACATCCCAAACTTATGAAACACGTGGAAGCCGTTCAACGGTCTGGGGCCAATACGGTCATCAAGACTTGGGCTCGCGCCTCCATGATTATGCCTGAGATGGTCGGATTGACCATTGGGGTGCACGACGGTCGTCGGCACGTGCCGGTGTTTGTTACAGAAAACATGGTCGGCCACCGGTTGGGTGAGTTCTCTCCCACCAGAACCTACCGTGGTCATATCTCAAAGTCCGAACGAACAAGTCGGGTGAGGTAACAAATGCCACCCGTAAGAGCAGTAGCAAAATCACTGGGCACCTCCCACAAGAGGCTCAAGCCCATCATAGATTTGGTCAGAGGCCAGAGGGTTAAATCGGCGCTTGATACACTGAGTCTGTTGCCTTCGCCTTGGGCTAAAACTATCGCTAAGGTTGTTGCATCTGCGGCAGCCAACGCTGAGAACAACATGGCAATGAACCGGGACAACCTCCGGATTACCAGGATCTCAGCCGATAACGCAAAATCACTGAAACGATTCCGGCCCCGAGCTAGAGGCAGGATCGGCCCGATTATCAAGCGTTCAAGCCACGTCATTGTGGAAGTGGACGAAGACGAGAGTAGGAGCTAGGAATGGGGCACAAAACCCACCCTTACGGTTTCCGTCTGGGAATCATCAAAGACTGGAAAGCCCATTGGTTCGCGCCCAATGGCAGCTCATACCGCAACCTGGTAAAACAGGACCTGCGTTTGCGAGAAAGTATTAAGAATGAGTACAAAACGTTCTCCGACGCGGGTATTGCCCGAGTTGAGATTGACCGTGGTGCTCAAGACAGTGTGATTAATATTCACTCAGCACGCCCCGGCATATTGATTGGGCGTGACGGTGAGCGGGTCAAGAACTTGCGCGCCAAACTTGAATCGATCACTGAGAGCAGAATACAACTCAATATCATTGAGATTGAACAACCAGAGACCAACGCCTATCTGGTATCCCGGAACGTGGCCGATCAACTGGAACGTAGGGTTGCCTATCGGCGAGCCATGCGGCAGGCAGCGCAGCGATGCATGCAAGCCGGCGCAGAGGGCGTCAAGATAATCATCAAGGGGCGGATTACCGGCTCTGAAATTGCCCGCGTTGAAAAGCTCATGATGGGACGAGTTCCCCTGCACACACTGCGGGCAGACATTGACTACTCCCTGGCGGAGGCCCACACAGTCATGGGACAGGTCGGCGTTAAGACCTGGGTCTATCACGGCGAGATTCTACCTCCTCAATTGGAAATTGTTGAGGAATTAGACAACATTGAAGTAACAGTTCAGGCCGAAGACATCGATCAAGCGCTCGAGGCAGTCGACCTGGAAAACCCCGAATAGGGAACGGACTAGGAGCCACCCATGCTGCAGCCCAAGCGAACAAAATTTAGAAAGCATTTCCGAGGAAAGATGCGGGGAACCGCTACCACCGGAAACACGGTTTCTTTTGGGGAGATTGGCCTTAAGGCCATGGAAGCCCACTGGATAACCGCACGCCAGATCGAAGCTGCCCGTGTTGCCGTAACCAGGCACCTAAAGCGCGGCGGACAGGTTTGGGTCCGGATTTTCCCGGACAAATCAGTCAGCAAGAAACCTGCTGAGACCCGCATGGGCGGCGGAAAAGCCGCAGGTGATTACTGGGTAGCAGTGGTAAAGCCCGGACGGATCATGTTCGAGGTGGCCGGTGTGCCCCACGATGAAGCAGTCCAGGCTCTAAAGTTGGCGTCCCGTAAATTGCCCATTCCTACCAAGACGGTAGTAAGAGATAGACTGGCCGCAGCAGTGGCCAACGGCTTGGCTTAATTATGCGTGTTCATGAAGTAAGAGAACTCAGCAACGACCAGTTGTACGAGGAGTTGGAAAAATCGGCCAAGGAGCTGATGAACCTAAGGTTCAGTGCAGCAACTAACCAGTTGACCAACACCAACGAACCCAGCTCGGTGAAAAAGACTATAGCCAGGCTCCGGACAGTAATCAGAGAACGGCAAATTCAGGAGGCTGGTTAGTGGCAAGATCCATGCGCAAGGTCCGCGTCGGCGCAGTAGTGCGGACCAACCAAGACAAAACTGCCATCGTTGAGATGGTTTGGAAGCAACGCCACCGGTTGTACCGGAAACAGATGCGTCGCGTGGCAAGGTTCTACGTACACGACCCGTTGAACCAATGTCAGCCGGGCGACACCGTCCGCATTGAAGAGACCAGGCGTATATCTAAGAACAAGCACTGGCGCCTCATGGCTATACTCGAGCGCAAGCTCGTTGCAGACGTCCGTCCCATTGATTTGGAGACCGACGTAGGCCAAGAGATTACCCAGCCCCGCATCTTAGCCGCAGAAGCCCGAGCGGAAGCCGCAGTTGCCGATGCAGTAGAAGAAACAGCGGATACAACCGAAGAACCCGAAACCGAAGCTCCTGAAGAAGCTCCTGAAGAATCTATAGAAGAAACAGCGGATACAACCGAAGAACCCGAAACCGAAGCTCCTGAAGAATCTATAGAAGAAACAACCGAAGAACCGGAAGCTGAGGAGCCCGAAGGCGAAGACGACCAAGAGTCTGAAGGCGCCGACGAGCCGGATGAACAGGAAGAAAAGGAATGATCCAGACCTATACCCGGCTGAGGGTAGCTGACAATAGTGGGGCCAAATTGATTCGCCTCATTAACATACCCGGCAGCGGCAAACGGAAATACGCTCACGTTGGCGACATTATCGTCTGCAACGTAAGAGAAGCAGCGCCCAATTCTCCAGTACGAAAGGGAGAAATCGTGAAAGCTGTGGTCATACGCCAGGCCCAAGGACGTCGTCGCCCGGATGGCACCTATATCAAGTTTGATGACAATGCCGCCGTGCTGATTGGGGATGACCAACTTCCCAGAGGCACGCGCATATTTGGCCCGGTAGCTCGTGAACTGAGAGACCGCGGATTCATGCGGATCGTCTCTCTTGCGCCAGAGGTCGTCTAATGCGGATCCGTACAGGCGATAACGTGCTGGTGATAGCCGGCAAAGAAAAAGGCAAGACCGGTCGAGTTGAGCGCCGCTTCCCCGAACAAGATCGGGTGATAGTAGAAGGTGTGAACATGGTAACTCGGCACATGAAGGCCCGCCCGGGCGTTAGTCAATCGGGACGGATTCAGAAAGAGGCCTCTATCCACGCGTCCAATGTATTATTGATTTGTAACAAATGTAACCAGCCGACCAAGCCCAAGAACACGTTCTTGGACACAGGCTCGCGAGTTCGCACTTGTACCAAATGCCAGGAAGTTATCGACGATGCTCGATGAAGAAACACAACAGCCTGAAGACCTGAACGAGGCTGAAGAAACAACTGAAGAGACTTTGGAAGAAGCCGCTGGAAATGCTGATGCTGCGGAAGCGACATCTGAAGACGGCGGCGAAGAGGCTGCGGAGCAACCGACCGAGGGTCGACAGCGCCGTGATCGTGCAACTGCCCGTGTGGGCAGAAGCGGTGATGTTGTCCTTGAGGCACCGACCGAACTCCCGCCTTCACCCCGTCTCTATGAGCAGTTTAAGAACGAAATAATTCCCGCAATGGTGCGGGAGTTCAACTACAGTAACCCGATGGAAGTCCCGCGGTTGCAGAAGATAGTGTTGAACATTGGCGTGGGCGAAGCCCTAACCAATGGACGCGCAATCGAAGCCGCCACCAGGGACTTGACGATTATTAGCGGTCAAAAGCCGGTTGTAACGTTGGCCCGAAAATCCATCGCTGGATTCAAGCTGAGAGAGGGTAATCCCATCGGGACAGCGGTTACCCTACGTGGACCCCGGATGTACCATTTCTTGGATCGTCTGGTGAACACCGCTCTCCCTCGTATCCGTGACTTCCGTGGCCTGGCCAGGCGTGGATTGGACGGACGAGGCAACTACACCATCGGTATCCGGGAGCAGATTATCTTCCCGGAGATTGATTATAATGACATCGATAAAATTCGCGGTCTGCAGGTGACAATCGCCACCACAGCCAAGAATGATGTAGAGGCCATACGCCTCTTGGAAATGTACGGAATGCCCTTTATAAAAGACACGGTTGAGGCCTAGGGAGGCATCTTTGGCAAAGACATCAATGGTCCAAAAATGGCTTAAAGAGCCAAAATTCCCGGTTCGGGCCTACAACCGGTGTAATCGATGCTTCCGTCCGCGAGCCTACATCAGACACGCTGGACTCTGTCGCATATGTTTCCGGGAGATGGCCCTTAACGGGGAACTCCCCGGCGTTCGCAAGGCCAGTTTATAGCCTGGCGTTCACTATCACAGCAAAATTAAATCAAAGTACTTAACTTCAAGCGGAGAGGGGAGAAAGACCTAAAATGCCGGTAACCGATCCATTGGCAGACATGCTGACCAGAATTCGTAACGCAATACAAGTGCGTCATGATTCTGTCTCTCTTCCCCATTCCAAACTGAAGCTGGCCGTAGCCAAAATTCTTAAGGAAGAGGGTTTCATCCGGGATTTTGACATCCCCCGTGGAACCACCCATCCCATGATTCGAATCCATCTCACCTACCGTGAAGGAAGACAATCAGCGATTGTTGGCCTCAAGCGGGTGAGCAAACCCGGATTGCGGGTTTACGTTGGCAAGGGCGAAATTCCGCGGGTTTACGGCGGAATCGGCCTGGCTATCGTATCAACCTCCAAAGGCGTTATGGCTGGGCGTAAAGCTTGGCGTGAAGGCGTCGGCGGAGAACTACTCTGCTTTGTCTGGTAATCCTCTTATGAATGAAATTAAACAAGAAAAAACACTCTCCCGTATTGGCCGCAAGCCCATACCGTTTCCTGACTCGGTAAAGGTTGAAGTCCTGTACGGCGGGGTCAAAGTCACCGGCCCTAAAGGCACCATGGAACAGAAGTACCACCCAGAAGTGGTGGTCACGGTTGAAGAAGGTCAGGTTTTGGTGGAGCGGCAGTCAGCCAACAAATTCCATCATTCCCTGCACGGTCTCACCAGGAGCCTGATTGCCAATGCTATAGAAGGTGTTTCTGAGGGATTCACCAAGTCTCTAGACATCATGGGCGTTGGTTACCGTTGCGCTGAAGCTGGAAAGGGCGTTGTCCTGAACGTGGGCTACAGCCACCCAGTGGAGATTCATCCAGATGGCGACGACGTGACCATTGAAGTTGAAAGTGCCAGCAAAATTCATGTCCGCGGCATCGACAAACAAAAAGTCGGCCAAGTAGCTGCACGGATAAGAAGGGTTCGCCCACCCAACGCCTACAAAGAAAAGGGCATCAAGTACTCTGAAGAAGTACTTCACTTTAAACCCGGGAAGGCGGCGGCAAGAAAGGCTTAACAGCTTTCTGAACTGCCCCGCTCTAAAAAGATTAATCATGCCTAAAGATAAGAACGCTAAACACCTCAGAACGGTACGGCACATTCGCTTACGGAAGAAGGTTACCGGTACGCCGGACCGTCCCAGGCTGGCCGTATTTCGTAGTCTGCGCCATATATACGCACAGGTAATTGATGACACGACTGGCCGTACGTTAGCGTCGGCCTCAAGCGACGATGCTATCAAAGAAGCCGGCGGACCCATCACTCCCAAGACCACTCTCTCCACCGCGGTGGGGAAACTGGTGGCGGAGCGGGCCAAGGCTGAAGGCATCACTCAAGTAGTATTCGACCGGGGTGGTTGTAAATACCACGGTCGGGTCAAAGCTCTGGCTGAAGCAACTCGCGAAGCCGGACTGGTATTCTAAGAATAGGTTATTAAACCGCATAGACTGGGAGGTCTAACCCGCTTATGGTCCAAGCGCCTAATAGGTCCTTCAACGATCGAGACCGTGGTCGAGGACGAGACGAAGATACTGGTGGCTTTTCTGAAAGAGTCGTCTACACTCGCCGAATTTCAAAAGTAGTGAAGGGAGGCCGTCGCCTCCGATTCAACGCATTGGTCGTTGTGGGAGACGGACAGGGCGAAGTGGGTGTTGGCCTAGGCAAAGCTCTGGTCATACCAGACGCGGTCAGAAAAGGCAATGCAGTTGCCAGACGTGATACCGTAAAGATCCCTCTGCGCGGGAACACCATTCCCCAGAAGATCACCGTTAAAAAGGGCGCCACCATTGTAATGATCAAGCCGGCCCGTGAGGGTACCGGAGTGATTGCCGCTGGCGCCATGCGAGCCATTTTGGAACTGGGCGGCGTCAAAGACGTGGTCGGGAAGTCCCTGGGTTCCAGGAACCCGATCAACATTGTCTACGCCACCATTGAAGCGCTACGGCAATTGCGGGACCCGGACATTGAACTAGCCCGCAGATTGGGTCGGCCAATGCCAAATGCAGCCCAAGAAGTAATCACTGTCCCTGTAACTGAGACGGATACCCCTTAAGGGAGAATATAGGCCGAACCCCCTAAACGGACAAACGGTCGAACGATTATGGCGGAATTAAAAATCACCTGGGTAAAGAGCACGATAGGGAAACCGGGGAACCAACACAGGATTATCAAGTCGTTGGGCCTTCACCGGTTGAATCATACCGTGGTGCACCAGGACTCACCGACCATTCGCGGGATGATTAACAAAGTTAGTCACCTGGTGAAGCTGGAAATAGCTTAAATAACTGTCTTTTAAGATAGTTTTAGGGAATAAACCCTGGTCTACGAGTTATGACCCGGTCCACCTGGCCGCTAAACCGGTTTTTCAGCAGCTCTTAAACGGTTTACCCACGGCCCACAATGCATCTAAAATCAATCTACACGGCGTAAGGGAATAAGAGGCACGCCCATGATGGAACATCAACTGGCCCCTAGCAAGGGAGCCAGAAAAAATAGGAAACGAATCGGTCGCGGTGACGCTGCCGGTCAAGGAAGCACCGCAGGTCGGGGCATGAAGGGACAGAAATCCCGCTCCGGTGGTGGAGTATCCCCGTGGTTTGAGGGCGGTCAGAACCCGTTAATCAAGGGTTTGCCGATGAAACGCGGCTTCCACAACCCCTTTAAGACTTACTACTCTCTGGTCAAAATTGAGACACTGGAAACTTTTGACGCAGGCGAGCGAATCACTCCAGAACTCCTTCTGGAGAAAGGCTTCTTGCGCAATCTCAATCTGCCGGTAAAAATTGTCGGTGATGGAGAGATCAGCAAGGCATTAACTGTGGTGGCTGCCAAGTTCACCCGAACTGCCAAAGAGAAGATTGAAGCAGCAAAAGGAACGGCGGAGGAAACAGCGGCGTAATGATGAACGCCGATGTCCAATCTGGGAAATTTCCTAAGCTGATACAGGCGGCAATAGACGCATTCAGCCTCCCTGATTTGCGTGCCAAAATCCTATTTACCTTGGCTATTTTGGCTCTGTACCGCTTCGTAGCCCATATTCCCCTCCCGGGCATTGATCAAGTACAGTTAGATAACCTTTTCAGGAACAACGAGCTCCTGGGCTTTTTAGACCTGTTCAGCGGCGGCGCACTGAGCCGGATGAGCATCGTTGCCTTGGGCGTGTTCCCGTACATCACATCGTCCATCATCATCCAGTTGCTTACCCCGGTCATTCCGCAATTACAGGACATGGCCAAGGAAGGCGAGTCAGGCCGGGCCAAGATGAACCGGCTAACCCACTGGATTACTATTCCCATCGCATTCGCTCAAGGTTATGGGCAACTGGTGCTCTTGGAACAGAGCAACGTTATCGCTGATGTGGGATTCTCCGGAGACGCCCTGTTGCCCACTTTGGCAGCCCTGTTTTCCATCGCCGCCGGAACCATGTTCCTGGTGTGGCTGGGGGAGATGATTACGGAAAGAGGCATCGGAAACGGTATTTCGCTCCTGATTTTCGCCGGTATCGTAGCCGGTTTTCCCCGTCTTCTAACCCAGGGATTCTTGGACCGAGACAACGTACTAGGTATCGGCTTCTTCGCCTTAATTGGCGTGATAATCATCGCCTCCATCGTGCTGTTCAATGAGGCACACCGGCGTATCCCGGTGCAATACGGCCGCAGTATATTTAGGGGCGGCAGGATGTACCGGCAAAGCGGCGCTACTTACCTACCGTTGCGCATAAATTCAGCGGGCATGATTCCTTTGATCTTTGCTTTCTCTATTGTGATTCTTCCTGGAACAATTGCGACGTACTTTGCCACAAACACAACGTTCATCGGCGACATCGCAAACTTCTTTGCTGACTTGCTGATACCGACCTCGCCCATCTATTGGGTAATGGTGTTTGTATTGGTGGTGATCTTCACTTTCTTCTACACCCTGGTGGTGTTCAACCAGCAGCAGCTGGCTGAGAACTTACAGAAGAATGGCGGCTTCGTATTGGGTATCCGGCCGGGTAAGCCGACCCAAGACTACCTGAACCGAGTTATCGTACGCATAACACTGGGTGGTGCCCTGTTCTTGGGTACCATTGCGATTATGCCGTATATTGCCTCGCTCATCACCGGTGTGCAGGCCATATCACTGAGCAGCACCAGCCTTCTGATTATGGTGGGTGTTGGCCTAGATACCCTGCGTCAACTGGAAGCCCAGTTGATGATGCGGAACTACGAAGGGTTCCTGAGATAACATGGCTCAGGGATTGAGATTGGTTCTGTTCGGCCCTCCCGGTGCCGGCAAAGGTACTCAGGCGCAACTGCTGCGCGAGCATTTAAATGTTGCGCATATCAGCTCCGGGGATCTGTTCCGGCATCATCTAGGACAGGGAACCGAGTTGGGTTTGCGGGCCAAAGAGTACATGAACAAAGGGGAATTGATCCCCGACGAAGTTACTATCGACATCATCTTGGACAAGGTTATGTCGATTCCAAACTATGATGGGTTCATACTAGATGGGTTCCCTAGGAATCCCAATCAGGCGGATGTACTAGAAAAGAAACTTTCTACTGAGTCCCGAAACCTGGATAAAGTGATTCACATCGATGTCTCTGAACCAGAGCTGCTGCGTCGGCTGGGCGGACGTTATATCTGCCGGGCTTGTCAGTCTCCCCACTTCATCGGATCGGGCGAAGACGCCAGTGCCAAGAAATGTGACCAATGCGGCGGCGAACTCTATCAAAGAGACGACGACGCACCGACAGCAGTTAAGAAAAGAATAGAAGTCTATAATACAGAAACCACCCCGGTACTCGGTTTTTACCGAGAACGGGGAGTTCTGGTGGATATATCAGGGGATAATCCCGTTGACGAAGTCAACAAATTGGTCATGGCGGCCTTGGGCTCCTAGTCAAACGGCAGCCATAAAGACCGATCTTAGTTCTTAGGTCCTCATCGCATAGCTGTGGTGGGTTCCCAAGATAATCTTTCAGGAGTAGAATGATTAAGGTGAATCGCGGCCAAAAACCAAAGACCGCCTCTAACTCCCCGTCTACTTACTCTGGCGGAGTGACTATCAAGTCGCCCCAGGAACTAGATTCGATGCGCCGCGCCGGTGGAATTGTCGGCGTGGTTTTGGACTTGTTAAAGGCTGCTGTGGCACCCGGTATGACCACACTGGACTTAGACAAGATCGCCTATAAAGAGATAACCAGGCAGGGAGCCAAACCCACATTCATGGGTTATCAGGGTTTCCCGGCCAGTATTTGTACGTCGGTCAATGAGGAAATAGTCCACGGTATACCCGGCAAACGGGTGTTACTTGAGGGTGATATCGTCAAAGTCGACGTAGGCGCGACCATCGAAGGTTTCATTGGCGACGCCGCAGTGTCGATTCCAGTGGGCACAGTATCCTCGGAAGCCGTCGCATTGATGGATCACACGCGGTTCAGCCTTGAAGAAGGTATCAAAGCGGCTCAGCCCGGTGGGCGGGTCGGTGATATAGGCGCTGCGGTGCAGGCCTACGGCGAAAGTCGAGGCTATGGCGTCGTTAGGGAGTTTGTGGGGCACGGCGTAGGCCGGTTCCTTCACGAAGACCCACAAGTGCCCAACTACGGACAGGCAGGCATGGGCCCGCTGTTACGGGTTGGAATGTGCATCGCAATAGAACCCATGTTCAACATGGGAGACTGGCACACCAAAATATTGGATGACGAGTGGACGGTGATCACTGCCGATGGCAAGCTCTCTTCCCACTTTGAACATACGATAGCCATAACCGAGGACGGACCGGAGATTTTGACCGTTCACGGGTAACATCGGGGACGGTATCTCCGGACCAGCGCCTGATTCCGGAAATACGCCGGGGCAGGCGGGAATCCGCACGTCGCATGTAAAGAGGATTTATGGCGAAAAAACAAGCAATCGAGGTTGAGGCCAGTGTCAAAGAGGCCCTACCAAACGGAATGTTCCGCGTGGAGCTGCCCAATGACCATGAGGTTTTGGCCCACGTGTCCGGCAAGATCAGGATGCACTTCATCCGGGTACTGCCTGGTGACCGGGTGTTGGTGGAGCTCTCTCCATACGACCTGACCCGCGGTCGGATAACCTATCGATTCAAATAAAAGGCTTTAAATAACCTGCTCAAGTAACAGGTTCTAGCAACCAGGATGAAAGATTATGAAAGTATCAGCATCGGTTAAACCCAGGTGCAACAACTGTCGTGTGATTAAGCGCAAAGGCGTCGTCAGAATCATCTGTTCCAACGCCCGTCACGCGCAACGGCAAGGCTAAACAAATCAGTATTCAATCAGGTGGCGCCCGGTAGATATTTAGAAGATATCCAACCGAACGACACCAGTTAAGCGACTAGTAAAGGAGGCCCGGAGTGGTCCGTATCGCTGGAGTAGACGTTCCCGACCGAAAAAGGGCGCACGTTGCCCTAAGAAGCATCTATGGCATTGGTCCAAAGATAGCTGAAGAGATTTTGATTAAGGCCAACCTTGATCCAGTAATTCCTCCCCGGATGAATGAACTATCGGAGGAACAGATTGACCTCATCAGAGAACTGGTGGACCGGGATTACATCTCGGAAGGTGATTTGCGCCGGGAAGTCAGCCAGAACATACGCAGGTTGATTGATATTGGTTCCTACCGCGGTCTACGACACCGCCGGAACCTTCCAGTAGCGGGACAGCGCACCAAAACCAATGCCCGCACCCGCAAGGGCCCACGTCGCACCGTTGCCGGCCGAGGCCGACGCACCGGCGGCAAGTAAATTTAGATTTAACTAAGTAATTAACTACACACGGCTGAGTGAGAATAACTTATGGCTAGACCTAGGACTAGACGTCGCGAGCGTCGCTCGGTACCCCAAGGACGGGCTTATATCTACTCTACGTTCAACAATACGTTGGTGAGCCTCACAGACCCTCAGGGGAACGTGATTGCCACTGCCAGCGCAGGAACGGTAGGTTTCAAAGGCTCTCGTAAAGGAACTGCCTTTGCCGCCCAGCGCGCCGCTGAACAAGCAGCCCGCAAGGGTATGGACTCTGGTCTACGCCAGATTGATGTGTTGATTAAAGGTCCGGGCGCCGGACGGGAGGCCGCTATCAGGTCTCTCCAGGGTGCAGGCCTGTTTGTAACTAGTATCCGGGACGTGACGCCCATCCCTCACAACGGATGTCGCCCGCCAAAACGAAGGAGAGTGTAACTCCAATCCTATGGGAAGATATACAGGACCCTCTTGCCGCCTCTGTCGGCGGTCTGGTGAAAAATTATTCCTGAAGGGCGACAAGTGTTTCACGCCCCGATGTGCCTTTGAAAAGCGCCGCAATCCCCCCGGTGACGTGTCAAGACGCCGCCGTCGACCCACGGATTACGCCGTTCACCTGCGGGAAAAGCAGAAGGCAAAGTACATATATGGCGTGATGGAAGGCCAATTTCGCCGCTACATGACCACAGCCTTCAACACCCCTGGTGTACCAGGTATGAACCTGCTCCGCTCATTGGAGCGCCGTCTGGATAACGTGGTGTTCCAGTTTGGCTTTGCCGATTCCAGGAAGCAGGCCCGACAAAGCGTCATGCACGGCCACTTCCGTATTAACGGAGTGAAAACAGATGTGCCATCTTTCCAAGTGAAGCCCGGAGACGTGCTGTCCTGGAAAGAGTCCATAAAGACCACAGATTTCTATGCCGGTCGTATTGACGGCATTCCCAAACGGCCAGTGCCCGCGTGGCTAAGCCTGGATTCAGGCGAAATGGTCGGAACCATAGTGTCTTTGCCTGCGGACGAAGACCTTCAGGCGATTGTAGATTCAAGGCTAATAGTAGAGTTTTACTCGAGGTAGTTTGTCCATGCTGGACACCTTAATCCTAACTCCGGGTTCGCCGGAGGCTGGTACAGAAATGCTCAAACCCGAGATTCGGGTACTAGAGTCAGAAGAAACTTACGGGAAAGTGGCTGTAGAGCCACTGCCCCGTGGGTTTGGTCTGACCATTGGCAACCCTCTTCGGAGGATTTTGCTCAGTTCCACCAACGGAAGCGCAATCACGTGGGTGAAGATCGACGATGTTGTCCACGAATATACGGCTGTTCCCGGCGTCAAAGAAGAGGTAATGGAACTTCTTCTCAACGTCAAGCGCATTCGGATTCGGTCTCAATCAGACCGCGCCGGGAAGATGCGTTTGGATGTTACCGGTGAAGGCCGGGTCTGCGCCGGGGATATCTCAACATCAAGCGATTTTGAGATTGTTAACCCTGAGCTTCACCTGGCAACCCTGGACTCTGACACAGCGCACCTATCCATGGAATTCAACGTGGAACAGGGCGTGGGCTACCAGGTTGCGGCCCAAGCAGACGGTACTTCCAATCCGCCCGTGGGCGTTCTGCCCGTGGATGCGGTGTTCAGCCCCGTGCGTAAGGTCAACTACAACGTTGAGCGGACCCGCGTGGGCCAGGTCACCGACTATGAACGGTTGATCATGGAAGTATGGACTGATGGCACAATCAGGGCCGTTGAAGCGATTCAACAGGCTGCAGAGAACCTGGTGGATCATTTCTTCCTATTCAGCAATATAAATAAAGTGGCTGAAGAAGGAACCGAACGGGTGCCACTGGTGGTCTCTCCTGAGATTTATCAGACCCCAATTGAAAAACTGGAATTGTCTCCCCGCACGCTGAACTGCTTGAAGCGGTCCCACATCTCCAAGGTGGGTGAAGTGCTGGAGATGTCCGACGATGAACTGCTTAAGATTCGTAACTTTGGCGAGAAGTCGCTGGATGAATTGAAAGAGAAACTCGTTGAACACGGCGTCACTGACATGATAGGCGGCGCCGGCGGTTCGGTACCCGACATCTCTCCCGAAGACTTGGGCGAGCTGATGGGAGACGACCAACAGAATTCCGACTCACCTGCTGAAGCCCCTGGGATGTCAATTGAAGGTGCCGATGAAGACACCGTGGAAGACTCAGACGGTGGTTCGGACGACGAAAATACTGATGATGCCCCGGATGAGGAAGAAGAGTAACCATGGCCTCCCACAGAATAGCCGGTAGAAAACTAGGCCGGTACCGAGATCAACGCGTCGCATTGCTGCGAGGTTTGGTTGCGGAACTAATTATCCATGAAAGAATCACCACCACCCTGGCCAAGGCCAAAGAGGCCCGCAGGATGGCGGAGAAATTGATTACCCACGGTAAGAAAGGCAACCTGAACCACCGCCGATTGGCGATGTCTCAACTGCCCAACTCCCAGGTAGTCAAGAAAGTCTTTGACGACGTTGCTGTCCGGTACGCAGATCGCGCCGGTGGCTACACCCGAGTATTGAAACTTGGACCTCGCAACGGTGATGCCGCAGAAATGGCAATCATCGAGCTGGTCTAACCACTGGTCGTTTCTGGTCGGAATCAATTAACAACGAATTAGAGGTCGAACTTAGATAGTAGAAGGCAGAGACCATAACTCAGAAGGCGAGTCAGATAACGGAATGGGCGGGCAACTTAAGCGGGCCGCCCTTCTGGTGGAATACCAAGGCACCAGCTACGCTGGTTTCCAACTCCAAGTCGGACATCCGACGATTCAAGGGGAGCTGGAAAAAGCACTGGCCAGTTTCACCGGGCAGCCAACCAGGATTAGAGGCGCAAGCCGCACCGACTCCGGGGCCCACGCAAAAGGGCAAGTGGTCGATTTCCTCACCGCTACCCAACATCCGCTGGAACGATTCGCCCCGGCGCTGAATTACCACCTCCCAGATGACATTAAGATCATTGAGGCCCACTGGGTGGATGAGGAATTCAACTCAAGAAGAAGCGCACTGAGCAGGGTCTACCAATACAGCATATTAAACCGGTCAGCACCGTCACCGCTCAGGCGTTTCACCCATACGTGGATCAGGGAACACCTGGACCCAGAGAAAATGACGGAAGCAGCCCAACTTCTGGTGGGAGTCCATGACTTCCGAGCCCTGGCCGTAGGGCACCCTTTAGATCGCAGCGCGGTGAGGGAAGTAATGCTGTGGGACGTAAAAAGATCAGAAGACAACATAGTGATTGAGTGTGAAGCCAACGGCTTCTTGAAACAGCAAATCAGGAAAGCAAACGGAATATTAACGGACATTGGACGGGGGAAATACCCAGTAGAACGGGTAACAGAGGCACTATCGGGCAATGATAGCGGAAGTCCGCTCCTACCAGCCCACGGGCTGTGCTTAATTAGTGTAAAATATCCAAGTTCCGTAAAAATCGGGCTCGTCTCTAAAGATTAAACAGCAGAACAGAGACCGGACAACATAGGATCGGAATAACAGAATATGAAACGAACCAGCACATACTTTGCCAAACCCGGCGAGGCCCCCGAAAAGTGGCGGGTCATTGATGCCCAGGGACAAACCTTGGGTCGTCTGGCGCGAAACATCGCCATCGCTCTACAAGGCAAAGACAAACCCAACTATGCGCCCCACACTCTAACGGGCGATTTTGTCATCGTAACCAACGCCTCAGACCTAAAGGTTACCGGCAAGAAACTTGAGCAAAAGATGTACTACCGCCACAGCGGTTACGTCGGAAACATCAAGACTTTCAGGCTCAGAGAATTGATGGAGTCCAAGCCTGACCGGGTTTTGGAACTGGCCGTTAAAGGAATGCTTCCTAAGAACCACAACGGTCGCCAGATGTTGCGCCGCCTCAAGGTTTACAGTGGCTCGGATCATCCCCACGAGGCACAGGTTGCCGGCTACTCAGGCGCGGACGCGTAAAGGACAGAGGATAAACTTAACTTGGTACAAGCTGAAACAAACCAGATTTATTACTACGGCACTGGTAAGCGTAAGACCTCCATTGCCAGAGTTCGCCTTTATCTAGATGACGGTGGTCCTATCCTGGTCAACGGCAAACCCATGGATGAGGTCTTCAACTGGGCGCCTTGGCAGAAGACCATTAACGAAGCGTTCCGAATCAGCGACACTGTTAACAAGTTCCGTGTTGTTGTTAAAGTGGCCGGCGGTGGAGTTAACTCCCAAGCCGAAGCCATCCGACACGGTATCGCCCGAGCGTTGGTCGTGTTTGATGCCGAGCTTAAACCCGGACTCCGCCGTGCTGGTCTAATCACCCGCGATGCCCGGATCAAGGAAAGCAAGAAATACGGTCTCAAGCGTGCCAGAAGGGCGCCTCAGTACACCAAGCGCTAAAGACCCTCAACCAGCAAACCAACAAAAGGCCCGGTCCTTCGACAAAGGACCGGGCCTTTTGTTACTTCTGACATCTGTTTTAATGGCGAAATGGAAGACGATTCATCCGCTAGGCAAGGCTTCAACAAGAAAACACGTTTGCCTGCGTAGGGTGCGGGTTTCTAACCCGTCCTGGTAATCGTAAAGGGTGTTACGTGCCGCCAATGAATCTATGGCCCAGAACAGCATTGCCACCGAACGCTAGGTTAACCGCAAACATGGCCAGTTAAAGTTCGGCGTCTACGAGTTCAAGGTGACTAAGTAATGACGGGTATCCTTGCTCGAAGCCTACCCGTTATACCCCCAGATACTTCATTGCCCCATCTAGCAACCGGTTCACCATCTCCTGAGTGGCGGCCTCTGCGTAGATGCGTAGGAGAGGTTCTGTGCCGGAGAACCGGACCGCCAGCCAGCCGTCATCCACGTGGAACCTTTTGCCATCAATCGAGTCGGTATCCAGGATAGGAACTCCAGCTATTTCCGTGAGATCACCGCTTTCCAACTGATCGAGGATGCGTTGTCGGTCTGAAGCCTGGAATCCGATGTCCCTGCGGTGATATGAGTGAGGACCAACTTTGTCGATCAGACGTTGCAACAATTGGGTTGGACTCTCGCCGGTGGTTGCCATGTACTCGAGGAAATATAGGCCACTGAGAATGCCGTCACGCTCTGGTATGTGGCCCCGGAACGCGAAACCACCGCTCTCCTCTCCGCCCACTAACGCGTCAACTTCAGTGAATTTGGGGCCGATATTCTTGAAGCCCACTCGCAGCTCGTGCACGTCTACTCCGTAGGCCTCGCCCAGCTTGTTAAGGGCTATGGATGAAGTGACACCCTTGACCAGGGCTCCGCGCTGCTGTTTCTGCTCCAGCAGGTATTGGGCCAGAATCGAGAAAGTATCGAGAGTGGTCACAAATTGACCATTCTCGTCAATGACTCCCACACGGTCGGCGTCGCCATCCAGGGCGATACCAACTGACGCCCCGTTCTTGGCGATGAGAGACGATATCTCTGTTAGATTATGGGCAATGGGTTCTGGCTGCTCCATGCCGGGAAACGCCGGGTTACGGTAGCCGTGTAGCTCTGTGACCGTGGTCTTGCCACCAGACAGAAGTGTTGGCAAATATCCACCGCCAGCGCCGTACATTGAATCAACGTAGACGTTTAATCCGGCGGCTTTGATGGCGTCGAGGTCCACCAGAGCGGCGATGCGCTCTAAATATGGTGGTGATGGGTCTATTGTCGTAATAAGGCTACTATTGCGACCCTCAGCAACGCTTCTGGCCGGTTTGGCGGGTACTTGGGCGATTGATTGTTCCAACCGGTCGGTGATCTCTTGGGTGGCGCTGCCGGCGTAATCGGGTTTGAACTTAAATCCGTTCCACTGGCTCGGGTTGTGGCTGGCAGTGATGATGGCGGCCCCGCCGGCCTGGTGGTGCAGCACGTTGTAGCTCAGTACCGGTGTCGGGGCGGATTTATCGGCAAGATAAACCTTGATATCCTGAGCGGAACAAACGTCGGCCACGGTCTGGGCAAATTCGGGCGAAAGGAACCGTGTGTCGTAGCCTACAACCAGGCCCTGGTCAGCCACACCCACGTCCTTCAGGTGTGCGCAGAGCCCTTCGGCGCAACGGGCAACGTTCTCAAAGGTGAATTCGTCGGCGATAAGAGCGCGCCAACCGTCTGTCCCAAATCTAATATCCGTCAAGCGCAGTTCCCTCCGGTACTTAGATGTCAACAGCATATCCCAAGCAGTGTCTGTTGTAAGCAGTTCAACAGCGCGGCTGCAGAATAATCACAACTACTCCGACTTGTCATTCTGAGGCGTTAGCCGAAGAATCTCTTTAAATCAATTCACGTTCTGAAACGTGTATTCAATTACACCTACGCCGAGGACAACGATTGGATCGCCCGAATCTGATTCGGCAAACTTAATCCGAAGGCCGAGAAGCACAGAATCCGAAAGTATATAGCTGACGTCACCTTCATTTTCGCTGGCATTAGAACGGATTCTCGACCGGAACCCCCTACGTCGATGATGAGTTCTCCGTCTTTAAGTTCGATGGTCATTTCGCCCATCACATCGCTCAAGTACTGGCCAAGATACGGCGCTATTGATACCAAGTCGATTTCAACCAGTTCGCCAGCAAACTTAGGAATAGCGTCCTTTCAGGCCACAAAGCCGAACACCGCCTGTTTTTCAAATTCCGACTCCAGGCCGAATATCAACTCAAGCAACCGGAAACGAATGGCCTGGTTGAAACCGTTGCTGACTCTAGTATTCGACATGGTATTGATGCCCAGGTCCTGGTCAAGCAAGAAAGCTAGAGTTGCAGTGAAACCCATGGTGTTGCCTTCATTCCAAATCTGTGGCACACCTTCATATTCGCCCATCATTCATCCGAGGCCGTAATCGACGTCCGCGGAGATCGGAACTTGTGGTTCCCAGGTTAACTTTAAGATCTCGGCCGAAACTACCCTTGGCCTGACGGCACAACTCCTTGGTTCAACACGGTGATGAGATAGCGTCCTAAGTCCTGCACATTGGACCACATAGCACCCGCTGGAGCGATTGGTGTTAGGAACCCTTCCAGATGCAGTGGAATCGGATAATACTGGAAATCCAGGTTCAATCCGTGTGAGGTACCGTAATTGTTACCGAACCACACCGGTGAGGTTTCGCCTATACCCCTTTGTGGTGAGTATGTTGAACCATTATTTTGTGCATGCCAAGTTCATCACCGCAACGCCATATCACATGCGGGTCCTTCGACCAACTCGGGACGAGTCGTCAGAAGCTACAGCTTTGGTTTCTTTCCAGATGCTGCAATCGAAGACCTTGACGTACTTCAATCTAAAAGCCGGATTCTGAGCTGATGGAATGGAGCTTAGGCAGGAAGACAGCTGGTTCCGTCTAGAAAAACCACGGACCAGAAAAAGAAAACGCCCTCAGCACTTACTGCCGGGGGCGTTTTGATGCCTATATTGTGTGCCGGGGACGAAGGCCGCTCTTTTTGTTAGCCTAGTAGCGTCCGCCGCCGCCGCCGCCGCCACCCTGACGACTGAAGCAATCGCTGCAGTAGACGGGTCGG
>DUCU01000093.1:0-15253 GCA_012959605.1 Dehalococcoidia bacterium
ATTCTTAGCCGAAATCAGGTGATTTCGTGCCTAAATATGTCTGGCGGGAGTGCGAGGGAGTCGAACCCACCTACCCCGCTCGTCACGAGGCATAACGGATTTGAAGTCCGTAAGAGCCACCGGGCCCCATCCACTCCCATTACTGCCTGTGCCAATCGTCGATTATCATGGCAGATATTAGGGATTGCGCCGCAATCAATCAACTGATTTTTCACGGTCGCAAATAAAAGACGCCGCCGGGCGGCGGCTAGGTTATCTACTTGCTAAAAGAGGGTTTAGCTCTCGAGTACGGACTCTACCTTCTTTTTGAGTGCGCCCTTGGGCACTGCACCCACAATCTGATCCACGGGCTGCCCGTCTTTAAAGAAGAGCAAGGCCGGGATGCTGCGAATGCCGTACTGCATCGCGGTGTTCGGGCTGGCGTCCACGTCCAATTTAACCACGGTCAACTGGCCGTCAAAGTCTACAGCCATGTCATGCACAGCGGGAGCAATCATTTTGCAGGGGCCACACCATTCAGCCCAGAAGTCCACCATGACCGGTGTCTCCGATTCTAGTACTATCTTTTGCCAAGTGTCGTCGTTTACCTCAATAGGTTCTGCCATTTCCATCCTCCGGAATCTCTTACGCATTTTTCATGCGCAATATCTTGGATGCGATTTACTGGTTTTGGGTTCACCCGAAGGTGAACCTGCAAGACTGGGCTGACCAACAGGAACCAATCTGGTGTGGCATCAGTTTACTGGCCGTATAGATGAAGGTCAACTGACGAGGGTCCCAATTAGTCACCGTCTGATGTCTGCTTTGACCTTGGTTACCGGTTGGTTGCAGTCTCGATTCATTGTCCAGACAGGTCAGGCACGCGCCGAGCCTGTGAATTTGGTTGGCACTCCTTGGTTTCTTACCCTCGTTGGCTTATAGTATTTAGGAACCTATGGAGATATCCGAGCGCATCAAACAACAGGGAGACCGTGCCACCCTAACACTTACCTCATGGGGTAGGTTGGGCGAAGCCATGGCCGAATTTGACGGACAAAACGTGTTCGTGGCCGGTGGCATACCCGGAGAACGAGTGGTGGTAGAGGTGGTTAAAGTCCACCGAAAGTACGTTTCCGCGAAGGTTGTGCAGGTGCTTGAGGCATCACCAGACCGGGTGGAGCCCCCCTGTCCCTATTACGGCGAATGCACCGGCTGCCAATGGCAACACCTGTCTTACGAGGCACAACTGAGGATCAAACGGGAGAAAGTGTTCGACGCTCTCCAACGCGTCGGTGATTTGGTCAACCCTAATGTCGTGGCAGTTAACCCATCCCACGACCAATACGGCTACCGAAACCACGCGCGCTTCACCATCAATAAGGAAGGCTCGCTGGGGTTTGTTAATCGGGAGACCCGCCAGTTCGTTCGCATCGAGAAATGTCTCCTGATGCACGACGGCGTCAATACTCTGTTGGAAGACCTGCAGGACAACTGCGCCGAGACCACCCAGTTGTCCATCCGGGCCGGGAAGTACTCCGGCGATTTCTTGATTCAGCCGTATCTGGTCCACCCAAATATCAGCGTCACCACGGGACAGAAAAAGTACACGGAGTCCATTGACGGGCAGGATTTCCTGGTTTCATCACCCTCGTTCTTCCAGGTCAATGTGGACCAAGCCGCCGCCGCTGCTAGTGTGGTAAAGGACCGACTGCAGCTCACAGCCGACGACGTGTTGTTGGACGCCTACACTGGTGTGGGGACGTTTGCCATCATGCTGGCCCCGTTTGTGAAGAAGGTAATTGCCGTGGAGGAATCGTCCGCCGCAGTGGCCGACGCCAAGCAGAACGCCGGCGACTTGGATAACCTCTTCTTTGTTTTGGGCCGGACCGAAGATGTTCTCAGAAACCTGCCAGAGACTCCCGATGTTGTGGTGCTTGACCCGCCCCGTTCTGGCTGCCAGATTCGGGCACTGGAAAGCCTGATTGAGATGGCTCCTTCCCGGGTGGCCTACATATCCTGCGACGCCGAGACGCTGGGCCGAGACCTCAAAGTCCTCTGCCAGGGCGGCTACAAGTTAGATGAAGTAGCGCCGCTGGACATGTTCCCCCAGACCCACCATGTTGAATGCGTTGCGCTGCTCTCTCAGGGGCACCAAGAATTGGGCGTGGCTGAACTCGCATCAGAAGCTGAGTCAGAATCGTCTGATGTAACAACAAGGCAGGACACTCCCGGTATCACGCTTGCTTCAGCATCGCCGCGACGACAGGAGTTGATGGATATTCTAGGGCTGTCGTTCGCAGTAACTCCGGCTGACCTCTCTGAAGACCCGGTTGCCGGAGAGACCCCTGTGGAAATGGTGCGTCGATTGTCTTTGGAGAAAGCGCAGGCGGTGGCGACCAACTTGGATTCTGGCCTAGTCATTGGCGCTGATAGCACAGTGGTGTTTGAGGGTCAGGCCGTAGGCAAGCCAGTCGATGACGATGATGCGCGCCGGATGCTGCACGAACTTAGCGGCACCACGCATCACGTCTCCACTGGACTAACGGTTGTGGATGCGGCGTCGGGACGTTCTATAAGTGACGCCATGACTAGCCAAATCACCCTGCGGCACCTGACAGATCAGGAGATTGACGCGTCGATCGCATCTGGCGTTCCCAGAGACAAAGCCGGTGCCTACGCCGTCCAGGATACTGAACTGCGACCGGCCGCAGATTGGGAAGGCTGTTACAACAACATCGTGGGCCTACCGGTTTGCCGATTGGTCGAGATGCTGCAAGAACTGGGATACCAATTTCCTGATGGCTGGTCGATGCCTGACGACATTGCTTGCGATGATGAATGCCCCACCGTGATGGCACGCCAGACGGATGGAACCTGATGAACTTTATGGGTATGGGCGTTCCGGAACTGGGCGTTATCTTCTTGGTTGCTTTCCTTGTATTGGGACCGGCCCGCGCCATCGATATGGCTAAAAACGTGGGCAAGGTACTGGGTGATTTGAAGCGGTCGTTTGGTGATGTGACCAGCGCAATGACCGTTGAGACTATGGATCGGCCCTCCCGGCCGGCAACCCTTCAAGACCAGAAACCAGATCCTCAGATGGCGCCTTTACCGGGCGTTCCCATGCGGGCCGAGATGCCGCCAGAAGGCGAAGACATAGATCAGCCTGATGAGCCACCTGCGTTTGAGGCCGGAGATCGAGACACCACAGAGTCCGGGGACAAGGGATGAGGTTGCGGGAACAGACCTTGATGCAGCATCTAGGTGAGCTGCGGCGTAGGGTTTTCATCTGTGTGATTGCCCTGTTGGTGGGCAGCGCTGTTTCATTTGTCTTCTTTGAGCAGATCATTGAGGTATTGGTCCGGCCCGCCAAAGACCTGGGATTAGGCACCGGTGGCGAGTTGATCTACACAGAGGTTACAGAACTTCTGACCACCGCGATCAAGGTCTCGTTCGTTTCCGGGTTCGTGCTGGCCTCCCCATTGGTCCTGTTCCAGGCTGTGATGTTCATCGCACCGGGGTTGACCGGACGCGAGAAACGGTACCTTTTTGGTTTCATGCCTGCAGTGCTGCTGGCCTTTGCCGGTGGTGTGGCATTTGCCTACTACGTACTGACTCCCCCGGCCTTGCACTTTCTACTTACTTTTGGTGGCGGCGTGGCCGTGCCGTTGATCCGGATCAGCAATATCATCAACCTGATGATTCGCCTCTTGTTCTGGATGGGTCTGGCGTTTGAAACCCCATTGGTGATGTTTTTATTGGCCCAATTGGGCATTGTCACGGCCGGGTCTTTGGCACGGTTCCGGCGTTACTGGGTGGTGGTGGCATTCGTTTTGGCGGCCATTATCACGCCTACTGTGGATCCGGTGAACCAGGCATTGGTCGCGGGGCCGCTGCTAGTACTGTACGAAGTGGGCATCCTCTTGGCAAGAATCGCCGGGCGCAGCCGCAAAAAGTCCAACGCCATAACATCCGCCTAACACGGTTTAGTCTGACAAGAAAATAGACCAGCCATCGTAAGATGGCTGGTCTATTTTTCTATTAGCTCGTTCTTGGTTGAAGGTGGTGGACTAGGCGCTGCTGTCGTCTTTGCCGCTGGCGGCAGCCTGCTTCTCGGCTTCTTCCTTCACTTCTTCGCCCATCAGCGCAGTCTTGAAGGTGCGGATGCCCTTGCCCATGGAAGTCCCAATCTCCGGGAGGCGCTTTGCACCGAAGATCAAGAGAATGACCACAACGATTATCGCTAGCTCAGGGATGCCCAAAGGCCCAACTCTCATGTCTTTTCCTCCCGCCTGTGGCAGTTGCCCAGTGATAGTTGCAATTTAGATGCCCCGAGCTTTAGCGTCGAGACACTTAAATACTAGCAGAAACAGCCTAGCAGGACAATGAATCACGCCTGATGGTTGTCACTAAGACGTCAGTGAGATGCCGGGATTATACGGCAGCATCACCAGCCGATTTCGTTTGGCATATTGTGATTTTAGACTTGAGTTATCGAAAGAGTGATAGATGTGGCCTATCGGAGTGATATAGTTTGTATAGAGGCGAGACCGACGCTATAATCTTAACTTGTGCCCAAATCCGCCCACTTGATGCATGTGTCGGGCGGCCTTATAGCTCAGATAACATAATCGGGCCGTGTAGTTGTAAACACGGATGGGAAACACGCCTAGGAAATGTACCGGGCAGAATAAACTGCGGGTGGGAATGGAATCTAACTACGACTTGGTGGTGATTGGCTCTGGACCGGGTGGCTATGTGGCCGCAATTCGGGCCGGTCAATTAGGCTTGAAAACAGCCATCTTAGAGCCAGCGGAACTGGGCGGAGTGTGCCTGAACTGGGGCTGTATTCCCAGTAAAACGCTGCTCAAGAATGCAGAGGTTGTGTCTTATTTCAAACGAGCTGACGAATTTGGCCTGAAGATGGACAATTTCAGCGCTGATTTTTCCGTTGCCATCGACCGCAGCCGCAAAGTGGTGGACCGTAATACGAAGGGTGTTGCCTTTCTACTGGACAAGAACAAGGTTGACCACATCCAGGGCAGGGGCAAGATCGTCGGCGCTGGAAAAGTGGAAGTGGGCCCGGACGGCCCTGTGCCCGGTGGTTCGATTATCGAAGCCAAGAACATCATTGTCTCCACCGGAGCTCGACCCAGAAGCATCCCTCCCCTGCCGGTCGACGGCGATAAGATCATCACCAGCCGTGAGTCCATTGTCATGAAAGATCTGCCATCATCGATAGTCATCGTTGGCGGCGGGGCAATCGGAGTGGAGTTTGCCTACATCTATAAGATGTACGGCGTGCAGGTGACCATCGTTGAGATGCTGCCCCGGCTGGTGCCCAATGAAGATGAAGACATCAGCGCCCAATTGGAGCGCGCCTTCAAGCGGCATCGGATCGATTTTCTAACTGGAGCCGGAGTCACCGGCGTTGATACCTCCGGGCCTGGTGTAAAGGTTACCGTGGAGAAAAATGGCGCTGTCCAGACGCTGGAGTGCGATAAAGTCTTGGTTGCAATTGGCATTCAGCCCAACGTGGAAGATATTGGATTGGAGACCGTGGGCATCGCAACCGACCGCACCGGCATCATAGTGGATGAGAAGATGGCGACCAACGTTGCCGGCATTTATGCCATTGGCGATGTCAATGGAAAGATGCCCTTGGCCCACGTTGCGTCAGCCCAGGCAATGATTGCAGTTGAGACCATCGCAGGGCTGGAAACCCAGCCTTTGGATTACGCGTACATGCCCCGGGCAACGTACTGTATGCCGCAGATAGCCAGCTTTGGCTTAACTGAGACCCAGGCCAGGGAGCAGGGTAAAGATATCAACGTGGGTACGTTTAACGTCCAAGCCAACGGCAAGGCCCTGGCGATGGGGGAAGGCACTGGTTTGGTGAAGTTGGTTGTTGATGCTAAGTATGGTGAAATCTTGGGCGGACATATGATCGGCCCAGAGGTCACCGAGTTGCTGGGTGAACTATCAATGACCCGATTACTGGAGGGCACAGTCTTGGAATTGGGCTGGGCGGTGCACGCGCACCCGTCGCTCTCAGAGATGTTGAAAGAGGCCGCGCTGGGCGCACAGGGCCGTACCATTCATATGTAATTCTCTCAATTAAGAAATATAACGTTTACAATATCCGTGTGGTCTAATTCCATGCTTGGGAATCGGTAAGACCTGCGGACGACTCAGATACGGGACTAATCTGAAGATTGTATCTGAGGACTCGAAGGGAAAGGAGCAGACCAAATGGGGTTGGGAACTTACGATTTCGCATTAGCGATAGGCGGCGAGGCGGGACAAGGTATCGCTACGCCGGGAGACATTCTAGCGCGGATTATTGTCCGACGCGGTTTGCATCTGGCCACCTACAACTCATACCAGTCCATCGTCCGTGGTGGGCATATCTTCTTGACCATGCGCATCAGCGATGCCGAGATTGAAAATCATGGAGACAGCCTGAATCTGCTCATGTGTCTCAACCAAGACACAATGGACCGTCACCAGCGTCTGATGGGTCCCGGGACTAGGATCGTCTACAACAGCGATTCGATCAATCCTGGCACTGAAGACATGGGCGCTGACCTCTGCGGACTTCCGGTGGGTGAGTTGACCCAGAGCCGGAACCGCCTGGTGCAGAACACCGTGGGTTTGGCTGCGGTGACGTACCTGATGGGAATCGACTTCTCGGTATTGGAAGAGAGCTTGACCCTCCGTTTTCAGCGGAGAGGTCAGGAAATGGTTGATGAGAACGTGAACGTTGCTCGGGCCGGTTATGAATACGCCCGCGAGCACTTCACCCAATTTGAACAAACCCCGCCCTCTGGCGGCAAACCTCTGGCAGTGTGGTCAGGCAATGAAGCCTTGGCTATGGGCGGTGCGGCAGCCGGAGTTAAATTCTACGCCGCTTATCCCATGAGCCCGGCAACCGGCGTGCTGCACTGGATGGCCGCCAATGCCCGTAACCTGGGAATAATGGTCCGCCAGGTTGAAGACGAGATCGGTGTGGCCAACATGGTAGTTGGAGCAGCGCAGGCCGGAACCCGCTCACTGTGCGCCACATCTGGTGGTGGATTTGCACTGATGACCGAGGCAATCGGCGCGGCGGCGATGATGGAAATTCCAGTAGTTTTCATCAATGTGATGCGCGCTGGCCCTTCCACCGGTGTCCCCACCAAGACAGAGCAGGGTGACCTTTGGCAGTGCTTAGGCGCCAGCCAAGGCGATTTTGAGCGCATAATTGTTGCACCACTGAACTGTCTAGACGCCTTTAACATCTCCGCAGAGGTGTTTAACCTTACAGACAAGTATCAATGCCCGGCCATCATCATCTCGGATCTCTATATATCTGAGGGACGTTTCAGCGTTGATCCGGACAAGATAGACATGCACCCGACCATTGATCGGGGCGAACTGATCACGGAGCCTTCTGATACCGATGGGTATCTCCGGTATCAGTTGACGGACAGCGGTATCTCGCCGAGAGCGTTGGCCGGACTTGAAGGGTACGTCCACTTGGCAGCAACCGATGAACATGATGAGGACTCGACGCTACTCAGTGACGAGTTCACCAACCCTCACAAACGGCGGGCGATGGTCGAAAAAAGGGCCAGGAAGTTCGATAACATCTTGCAGGACATCGCCGCTCCGGCTTTGGTCGGACCAGCAGACGCCGATGTGACTTTGATTGGCTGGGGCTCCACAGACGGGATAATCTCGGAGGCGGTGGACGTTCTGAACGCCGCAGGAATTTCGACCAACCATCTGCAGGTTAAATGGATGGTTCCCTTCCACGGAGACGAGATACTGGACATCGTATCCAAGGCCAAATGGACTATCATAGTGGAGAACAACTACTCCGGCCAGTTCGCACGTTATATGCGCAGTGAGAACGGGTTCTCCGCCAACGGGCACATTCGCAAGTATGACGGTGAACCGTTCATGCCCCACCACATTGTGGACGGCGTGAAAGCCCAGGTTAATGGTGAGACCGAGAAATACATCCCCTACCAGGAAATAACCGTTTAACCGGTATCGTTAATCAATCCGGTTTGTAGCGAGGTAAATATATGGCAACAACAGCGATAAACCTTACGCCCAGAGATTTTAAGGGAAAGTCAAATCCAGACTGGTGTGCTGGCTGCGGTGACTTTGGCGTACTAAATGCCATTCAGCGATCCGTTGCTGAGTTGGGATTTCGTCCCCATGAGATCATGACCGTCAGCGGAATTGGTTGTTCATCCAACCTGCCCGGTTACATCAATACCTACGGCATGCACACGCTTCACGGTCGGTCACTGCCGATGGCTACTGGCGTGAAGATGGCCAACCACGAACTGAACGTGATAGTCGTTGGTGGTGACGGTGACGGTTACGGAATTGGCGGCAACCACTTCACACATACAGCCCGTCGTAATACCGACTTGACCTACGTGGTGATGAACAACCAAATTTACGGGTTGACCACTGGTCAGATTTCACCCACCAGCAGTATTGGCATGACCACGAAGAGCACGCCGTTTGGCAACGTGGAACAGCCGATTAACCCCGTGACTTCCGCGATAATGAATGGTGCTACCTTTGTGGCACGGGCTTACAGCGGTGATGTCAGACACTTGTCAGGCATTATCCAACAGGCGATCCAGCACAAAGGATTCTCTATAATCGACGTGTTCAGTCCCTGTGTGACCTTCAACCTCAACAACACACACGACTTCTTCAAGGAACGGATCAAGAAACTGGAAGATGAAGGACACAGCACCAGCGACTGGAAGACCGCCTGCGAGAAGGCGATGTTGTTTGGTGACACCATTTACACTGGTGTGTTCTATGAGGGTGATCGGCCCTCACTAGAGGACGTTGAACCCGTCCTTAAAACCGGTGGGCCGCTGTCCTTCCGGGAACTAGGTCTTGGTCAAGATGAGGCGAAGAAGATCATTACCGGTATGATGTAACCAGCCGCGAAATACGTGGCCTATCATCGCAAAGCGTTAAATAACCAGGGGAGCAAGAAAATATCTTGCTCCCCTGATTTTATGGGTTCATTTTGGGTCACTCAAGTGTGATGACGGTTGCCCCGTTGCGGGGTGTGCATTAATATCTAAGCAACACTTCAGCCTAGGCTCTACCTGTCCAAGGTCGTGCCTGGCAATCGTTCATATCTGCTAGCCGGTTCTCTCAGTCGAACCCATTCAGGAGGAAAAATTGGCAACATCAATCGTGATGCCCCAGATGGGTTACGACATGCACGAAGGCAAGGTGGTCCGCTGGCATAAAAAAGAGGGCGAAGAAGTGGTCCGAGGCGAGGTTATCGCCGAGATCGAAACCGACAAAGCGACCGTTGAGTATGAAGCCTATACCGGCGGCGTTATGGCCAAAATCGTGGCTGAAGAAGGAATTACCATACCAGTGGGCGGGCTCATAGCGGTGATAACAAACCCCGGGGAGGCGATTCCGGAAGACATGCTAGCCGAACTCGGAGCCGTTGTATCTGATGCTCCAACTGAACAATTATCTTCCGCAGCAACAGCTCCGGTTTCAGCTCCTGCATCGTCGAACAACGGTGTGGTCAAAGCGTCTCCACTCGCCAAGAGATTGGCCAGGGAACGCGGCGTAGACCTGGCAGAAATCGTTGGCACCGGCCCTGAAGGTCGCATCGTCGAAGCCGACATATCCGCATTAGGCGCTGTAACTCAGGCCGCTCCGGCTGCCGAACAGGGCGAGGTTCGGGCCTCGCCATTGGCTCGTCGATTGGCCAAAGAGCGCGGAATAGACCTCAGCACCATTACGGGCACGGGCCCCGGCGGACGCATTACAGAATCCGATGTGCCTGAGCATGCGGCCTCAGATCCAGTGCCAGCCACCGTTGCAGCCTCGGCCGCTGCCACACCTGCCCAAGAATCTGAACTGGTTGAACTGTCTCGCATGCGCCAGGCCATCGCCAGAGTGACGGTGGATAGTAAACGGGAAGCGCCCCACTTCTACGTTGCCGTTGAGATAGACATGACCAAGGCAATGTTGTTCCGGCGTGACGTGAATGACGAAGTTTCAGCCGAACAAAGGGTCAGCGTAAATGACCTGATAGTGAAAGCATCGGCTATGGCTATCAAGCATCACCCCAAGTTCAATTCATCTTTCCAAGACAACCACCTGCAGATGAACGTATCGGTCAATATTGGCATCGCAATCGCACTGGATTCCGGATTAATCATCCCCGGCATCAACAACTGCGAGAGCAAGAGCCTGATTGAGATTTCCACTGCCAGCAGAGACCTGGTTTCCAGGGCCAACAGCGGAACCCTGCGCAATGAGGAATACAGCGGAACCACATTTAGTGTCAGTAACTTGGGCATGTTTGATGTTGATAGCTTCACGGCCATCATTTTCCCGCCCCACGCTGCCATCTTGGCTGTGGGCACCGTTAAAGAGCAACCGGTGGTGCGTGACGGAGAACTGGCGATCGCTCAAATCATGAAAGCCACCATTTCAACCGATCACCGGGTGGCCGACGGAGCAGAAGCCGCCCAGTTCATATCGGAGATCAAAAAGTACCTGGAAAACCCAATCAGCTTAGTAATCTAGTGGCCGTCAGCACTTGCTGACTCCGTAAAAACAAAGGAGAGAACAAGTTGCCTAAACTAACCGGTGGACAGACTGTAATTGAGTCCCTCAAAGCCCAGGAAGTGGATACCGTCTTTGGTATCATATCGATTCATAACCTGGATATATTTGACTCATTATTTGGCAGCCAAGATAGCCTGAATTTCGTCGGCGGTCGTCTGGAGTTGGGCTGCGGCTTCATGGCCGATGGTTACTCCCGGGCTACAGGGAAACCTGGCGTCTTGATCACCAGCACCGGCCCCGGCGCTGCAGACTCGGTGGGCGCGATGGGAGAGGCTTATTTTTCTGGCTCGCCCCTGCTGCAAATCACCACCAACGTGGAACAAGAGTTCATCGGCAGTGGCAAACTGGCTACCCACGAGACCAAGAATCAGCTTGGGATGTTCGAGGCGGTCACCGACTGGAACGCTTCTATCCCGCAGGTCGAGTCCATTCCGGACAACATCAATGATGCCTTTGAGCGGTTCCAAACCCGCCGTCCTCGACCGATCGAACTGGAGATACCAACCGACCTTCTGGGAACCGAAGTTGATGTTGAGCTGTCGAGTCCCCGGCAGGCAGAGATTCCAAAGGGAGACCCCGCTAAGGTTGAACAGGCTTTGCAGATGCTGCTCAAGGCAAAGCGCCCACTGATATTTGTGGGTGAAGAGGTCAACATGCTGGGCGGTACCCAGCAGATTATAGAGTTGGCTGAAAAACTAGGCGCTGCCGTGGTGACCGGAGATGGAGCCAAGGGAGCCTTCCCAGAGGACCATCCCCAATCTCTGGGACAATCAATGGGTCGCCGCATCTGGGGCGAGAACCCGCTGCAGGAATGGATGGGCACTTGCGACCTGGCAATCGTTCTGGGATCGATACTTCCCCAGCGGACCACGACCGGTATCCAGATGCAGCTTCCCAAAGACATAGTCCACGTGCTGCTGGACGGCGATGCGATCGGCAAGAACTATTCAACAGCAGTGCCGATAGTTGCCAATTCCCAAGCAGTGGTACAGCAGTGGTTAGGCGCAATTGGCGAACAAGATGTACACAAAGGTAAATCTTTCCAAGACGATATCGTAACCATCCGGGGCGAGATGCGGAGCGTCCTTCAAGAGACCTGGGGCAACGAGCTAAAGGTCTTTGAAACGATCCGGGAAGTAACACCTAGGAACACGATCTTCTCGCTGGATCCGACGGTTCCAGCGAGCCGAGCTACTCGCTGTTTAGACATTTACGACCCTAGAACGTACATGCATCCCCACGGCTGGCTTGGCCTGGGCTTCGCCTTCCCTGCGGCGGTCGGCGCCAAGGTTGGCAAGCCGGATAGCCCGGTGGTCTGCGTGACCGGTGACGGCGGGTTCCAGTACAACTTCCAGGAACTTGCCACTTGCGCCCAGTACGGCATCCACCCGGTGGTTTTGATGTTCAATGACAACGCCTGGGGCGTGTTGAAGGGGTTTCAGGGGGACCGGTTCGGCGAGAACCGAAGGTTTGCCACCAACCTGGTGAACCCGGACTTCGTCAAACTCTTCGAGTCTTATGGCTTTGAAGGCACAAAGGTCACCGACGTCAGTCAACTGGGAAAGGCGCTTGAGAATGCCATTAGTTCCGGCAAGACCCATCTGGTAGAAGTTCAAATACCCAACGGATTTGGGGAACTGACCTAAGAATCCTGCCAGATAACCATATAAAAACAAGAGCCTGGAAGTGCTGCTTCCAGGCTCTTGTCTATTCCGGGATGGACGGCCACAATTAACATAAAGTTGGGACGGTGCGTCCTTGACGGATAGTCGCCAATCCGCGCAAATAACGTAGGCGATTAATTAGGGAGAGTTTTCACTGCCACATGACCGAACCGATCAACAAAATTCGTGAATCTGATCAGCTTTATTCCAGGCGGGTCTACCCACTGGATGAACTCGGCCTGACCGAAGAACAAATCGCCGTGGCCTTTGCTATGACATCGCGTAGGCCGGAGGCTTTTGACGAAATCGCCAAGCAGGTCAGTGAGGAAAAAGCAGCCGATTTCAATGAGCGTTGGGTCCTGGGTTACGGCCATGCTTCAGTTGCGGAGCACGCAGTGGTCCATCTGGCGGTAGAAAACGTGTCCCGTCTGGCTGTGGACACCCTGGAGGACAACCGGCTGGCGTCCTATACCGAAAAGTCTTCCCGCTACCAGGTGATGCCCGAGGATTACTACTACGTACCAGAGGAACTGGACCAACACCCAGCCCTGAAGCAAGAGTATGAAGCGGCCTGTCAGGGCCTGTTTCAGGGGTACTTCAAGCTTATTGATGGTTGCATGGATTACCTGAGAGGAATCACCCCGAGAATCGCCTCAGAGCGAGACGGCGCTTATAGGATGCGCCTCAGTCGGGTGGCCACCGACCACTGCCGTGCGTTGCTACCGGCGGCGACGCTGACCCACGTCGGTGTCACGGCCAACGCCCGTACCTTGGAACATGCCATCGCAAAGTTGGTGTCAGCCGAACTGATTGAGGAGCAACGCTTGGGCGAAGCGATCAGAGAGCAAGGCCGACTGGTGACACCTACCCTGATCAAATACGCCGATAAAGTCGATTATCTACAACGCGCACCTGGGTTGGCTTTGGAGTTGGCCCGCCGCTACGGCTTCGCCGACGAAGAACCAGCAGTGGATTCAGTGACCGGAGACGGCGCACCTGAAGTAAAGTTGGTCCACTGGGACCCGATGGGCGAAGAAAAACTGGCGGCGGTGATACTCTATCGCTACTCCAATCTGTCCTACGACGAGGTCTTGGAACAGGTCAAGGGTCTGGGAACGGAAGCGCTGCAGGCAATTATTGATGAGAGTTCTGCTGGTCTAGGTCCACACGACACACCGGTGCGTGAGTTTGAAGTGGTGGATTACACCTTTGAGTTCTTGTTGGACTACGGTGCCTACCGGGAATTCAAACGACACCGGATGATGTCCTACCTGCCTCAGCCGTTGACCGTGGCTCATGGGTATCTTATCCCGCAGGTGGTGGCCGATGCCGGTCTATCGGCGTTGTTTGATGACGCTGTGCGTCCGGCGGAAGAGGCCTATTGGAACGTCAAGGAAGTGTCACCCCAGGCGGCCCAATACCTGGTCACTCACGCCCACAACCGCCGAGTGGTGACCAGGTTTAATCTGCGTGAGTCCTACCACCTGTTCAAAATGCGGACTTCGGACGAAGCCCATTTCGCTATCAGAGAACCCATGGTGGAAGCGATGCGGTTGGCAGTTGAAGTACAGCCCCAGTTATTCCGGCACTTGAAGCTCAGGAATTACCCTGACTGGTGGCCGCACGCGAAACAGGACTAGGTCTGTCTTAAGGGTCTGAGCAGTCGCGAGTGAAGCCGCAGTTGGGGCATTTGATTTTGCAACTGCGCTCAATCATCACGCAGCCACAAATCTCGCAGGTCAGATCGTAAGGGCTATTCAAAGTGGAAATTATCAACAACACGTCCACCACACTGTCCACAGGTTAACTTGGGGTTCAACTCGCTGGAGTATATCAGGCAGTGAATCGGCCTACCAAGCATTTCAAAAGAGGATTTTGGCCTAAAGATTCGGCCAATGTTTAAAGGACTTGCCGGACCAAAATCCTAGCGGTAGAACTGTCTTATGGGCGCGTAGTTCAGCATCCGCGGTGTGTCCGGTGTGTTCATCGAAACCAGGTCGCCAACCAAGACCATATCTGGCGGCGGGGCTGAGGTGTTGCGGGAATCGGCTTCAGTCAATTCCACTTTCTCGAAGCCCTTTATGGATTCCGGGAGTATTAGTGACACAGTGCCCCAGCCGCGATCGTCAATCCCAATCTGACTCGCCGAGACCTTGTCTTGACCACGCATGAGCCACACATGGTAGCCGGAGGAGGTACTAGGAGGCTCCATGCCCGCAACCATTATCACGCCTCGGTCGCCATCATGGCTCACCAGCAATATGCCCTGGGAAGGGCTATTGGAGGACGGGGGAAGCAATTCTAGCGACATGTTGTCGGGCTGGGCCAACTCTCGTAGCTGGCCTGTTGTAGTTTCAGCACCTGGTCCATCACAGTTGTATCAACTGGTGGTCGTCTAGAGATTCGTAGTCGACCACTGGTTTTTACCGGCGGGTTCCCGGACTTTCGACATGCGTTTCATGTCCATAATTATATACGGCTCATATTCCCGAACGGATTTCCGGACAGATTTTCTGCTGGATTCTTCGTCGGGGTCTTTAATCGATGCAACTGGCAAAACTAGTTCAACCTGCTTAGAGAAGCCCAGAGTTTGTTAATCTGGTCTTTGACCTGCTTGGTGTCTGCCAAGCTACCGGCGTTTTGGGCGTGTTCCAGATAACTCTCAAGCGCGCCTATGGCCAGGCGGTACTCGTGCTGTTGCGCGTGGCACCAGGCTTTTTCCTGGTAAAGCGACGGCAGACCGGGGCTGACGATTACCATCCGCTCAATCACACCCAAGGCCTTGGTGTACACCTTGCTCTGCATGTAGAGACCTTTAAGGTTGTTCAGCATCCGAAAGAGGATGTCGTACTTGGTGCAGGGGACCAGGAATGCATCAGTCCATTCCAGTTGGCCGCCATACATTTCTTGGACCATCGTGCGGCAGTCTGCGGCCGAGAGAGTGGCACCGGCATTGAACGGGTCAATGTATTCTCCTGACTCGT
>DUCU01000093.1:15268-15698 GCA_012959605.1 Dehalococcoidia bacterium
ACCGGGCAGTCCGACTCCGGAACACCGCAGTTCAAGTCGGCGAGCAACTTCAAGGAACAGCAGTGACAAGGTGATGGGTATTCCAGTATGGGTCTCCATCACGCGGTTCAGGAAGCTGTTGTCCGGGCTGTAATACTCTCCGGAATTTCCGTGAAATCCCATTTCTGTGAATAGGTATACGGAGATTGCGTGGGCAAGTTCGGAGGGTGATGCCTCGGAGTTCACTCTGGCCGAGACCTGAATGGCAAAAGCGTCTAACTGGGCTAGATGAGAGGAGACATCAAGCTCCGGATACTCTTCACCGGACAAGTAAAGAGCGGCCAGGTCTAATTGCATATCTTCTTCGGGTTTTTGGACTAAAGCTGTGAACATGGACCTGAATCCAGAGTTGGTAGACATGCTTCCTACACGACCAGTCCTTCAAATAGAT
>DUCU01000094.1 GCA_012959605.1 Dehalococcoidia bacterium
ATATTCCATGGCAAAACAGAGTTTAACGGTGTTTAGAGGTCCTTGATATTAATGGCCTGCGGCTTAAATATTAAGGCAAGAAAATCCTGCTGATTTGCCTGTTACGAAACTCGTTGACAGCCTCAAATGCGAATGTTAGCATAATTGTTGACCAAGTTAGTCGACAATGTTAAATTGCCCTTCGGAATAATCTGAAATATCCATCGATTTAGTCTCAGATTAGCCCCATCAATCCCAAAGTGCCCCGATTCAATATAGGAGATTCAATGACCACACCCAAGGTCATTTCAAGAAACGCCACTTCCAGTGAGTTGGACTCCGAGTATAAGTGGGGTTTTACCATGGATATCGAGTCCGATCTTGCCCCCAAGGGGTTAAGTGAGGACATCGTCCGGCTAATTTCTGCCAAAAAAGAAGAACCTGAATGGCTCTTGGAGTGGCGTCTCAAGGCTTACCGCCATTGGTTGAAGCTGAAACAACAAGCGCCAACCTGGGCCAACGTTGAATATCCTCCCATTGACTACCAAGACATCTATTACTATGCGGCGCCGAAGACCGACGGGCCAAAGAGTTTGGATGAGGTTGATCCGGAGATTTTAGCTGCCTTTGAAAAATTGGGCATCCCTCTACAAGAGCGAGAGCGCCTGGCCGGCGTGGCAGTTGACGCCGTTGTGGACAGCGCATCAGTCGCAACCACCTACAAGGCCACGCTGGAAAAACAGGGCATAATCTTCTGCCCGATCAGCGAAGCAGTCAAAACCCACCCGGAACTGGTTCAGAAATACCTGGGCTCCGTGGTTCCCTTTGGAGACAACTTCTACGCCACACTGAACTCGGCTGTTTTCAGCGATGGATCGTTTGTCTATATACCCAAGGGCGTGCGCTGTCCCATAGAATTGATGACCTACTTCCGTATCAACCAGGCAGACTCTGGCCAGTTTGAGCGGACATTGATCATTGCCGAAGAAGGATCCTACGTCAGCTATCTGGAAGGCTGTACTGCTCCCGCTCGCAAAACCCACCAACTCCACGCCGCAGTGGTGGAACTGGTGGCCCTAGACGACTCTGAAATCAAGTACTCCACCCTGCAGAACTGGTTCCCAGGGGACAAAGATGGCAACGGTGGGGTCTACAACTTTGTGACCAAACGGGGCGTTGCCAAGAAAAACGCCAAGATATCCTGGACTCAGGTTGAGACCGGATCAGCCATCACTTGGAAGTATCCCAGTGTGATTCTGGATGGCGATAACTCGGTTGGCGAATTTTATTCAGTGGCCTTAGTCAACAACTATCAGCAAGCCGATACCGGCACCAAGATGATTCACAAAGGCAAGAACACCCGCAGCACAATTGTTGCCAAGGGTATCTCCGCCGGAAAAGGCAATGCCACATACCGCGGCCTGGTGAAGATTTTGCCCTCCGCTGAGGGAGCCAAGAATTTCACCCAGTGCGACTCCCTGCTCGTTGGGGATAAGTGCGGGGCGCACACCGTGCCCTATATAGAAGTTAAAAACCCCACTGCCCAGCTAGAGCATGAAGCGTCGACCTCCAAGGTCAGCGATGACCAGCTCTTCTACTGCCAGCAGCGGGGAATGTCAGTCGAGGACGCCCACTTTATGATTATCAACGGATTCTGCCGGGGTATCTTCCAAGAACTCCCATTTGAGTTTGCCATGGAAGCATCCCAGCTACTTAAGGTCAGCCTGGAAGGAGCGGTGGGTTAAATGACTACCGCTTCCAATAAACCCTTGCTGACAATCAAGGGTCTCACCGCCATGGCCGGCGAACTTGAGATCCTAAAAGGCATAGACCTAGAGGTCTTTCCCGGCGAGGTCCATGCCATCATGGGGCCCAACGGCTCCGGGAAAAGTACCCTGGCCAACGTTCTGGCTGGTCGACCTGACTACACAGTCACCGGGGGAACGGTTTTATTTGAAGGCCAAGACATCCTGAAGTTGGAACCTGAGATCAGGGCTCGCATGGGCCTGTTCCTGGCGTTCCAATACCCACTGGAGCTCCCCGGCGTGCGGGCTTGGCAATTCCTCAAGGCCGGTGTTGACGCGAAGCGCGTACACAACGGAGAGGAAGAGATGAGTGCCCGCGAGTTCGACCAGATGCTCAAGGCCAAGGTCGCTGAGGTTCAGATTGACCCTGATTTGGTCAAACGGGCCGTGAATGAAGGTTTCTCCGGCGGCGAAAAGAAACGTAACGAAATCCTTCAAATGGCCGTTCTAGAGCCCAAGCTGGCGTTGTTGGATGAGACCGACTCCGGTCTGGACATTGACGCTCTAAGAATCGTCTCCGACGGCGTCAATCTTCTCAGGTCACCTGAGAACGCGGTGATTCTGGTGACCCATTACCAGCGCATACTCAATTACATCACGCCAAACTACGTACACGTGCTGTATGACGGTTGTATCGTACAATCCGGCGGCCCTGAGCTAGCTCACGAGCTGGAAGAAAAGGGCTATGACTGGATTAAAGACGCCGTCGACGCAGCCGTCTAAATCATTCCATAACACTGAGACGTCATGACCTCCGCACCTGCTAAACACGCCCATTACTTTGCTGATTTCCAGTCTCTGGTCCAAGGACCGGGGACTGATGCCCCCGCCTGGCTTCGCGACCTGCGTGACAACGCCTGGTCCAAGTTCAGCGATACCGGCTTCCCCACGGCACGCCGCGGCAACGAACGCTGGAAGTACACCAACGTCGGCCCTATCGCCAAGATTGATTTCAGCCTGGCTGGTCAGCCTATTTCGGCTAACGGTTCAAAGGCGCTGGTGCCAGACTACAAGGTTCCTGGCACAGCGGTCTTCGACTTGGTCTATGTTGACGGCCATTACTTGGCAGAAATGTCTTCACCGTCCACCAGTTCAGACGGCGTCACTGTTGCCAATCTAGCTTCGGCCACTGGTGATAATAGTTCTCCAATAGAGGCTCAGCTTGGACGTTTGGCTCCGCCGGATAACGATGGCTTTGCCGCGCTGAATACCGCCTTCCTACATGATGGCGCTTACGTGTATGTAGCCGACGGTCATACGGAAAAAATGACTGTGCGCATCTCCTACATCACATCCCATGATGCCGATACCAAAGTCACCTATCCCAGGACCTTGATAGTTGCCGGTCGCAACACCGATATCACGGTGGTGGAGAGCTATACCGGCCCCACAGACATCGTCTATTTCACCAACGCCGTCACTGAGATTGCCGTTGGCGAAGGCGCTCGAATTGACCACTACCGGTTACTGCTGGAAGGCAACAAAGGCTTCCACGTTGGCACCACCCGGGTCAACCAAGAGAAAGACAGCAGCTTTAACTCGGCGTCATTTGCCCTTGGTACGTCACTGGCCCGGAACGACATGGAAGTGCTCCTATACGCACCTGGAGCCTATTGTTCGCTGAATGGTCTTTATCTGACTGCTGACAACCAGCACATAGACAACCTGATTAGCATCGACCACGCAAAACCCTATGGCACCAGCCGCTTGAACTACAAGGGAATCTTGGACGGCCGGTCCAGGGCAGTGTTTGGTGGCGAGGTAATCGTGCGCCGCGACGCCCAAAAGAGCGACGCAGAGCAGACCGACAAGAACCTGGTGCTTTCTAAGCAGTCTGAAGTCGATAGTAAACCGAGCCTGTTGATCTACGCCGATGACGTGAAATGCAGCCACGGTGCCACCGCCGGTCACATCGATGCCGACACGCTGTTTTACCTGCGCAGCCGGGGATTGGACTTGGACGCAGCCAGTCGAATGCTGGTTCACGCCTTTGCCAGTGAGATCATAGACTCAGTCAAACTGGAGCCGTTGCGGGAATACCTAGACACTCTATTCACTGCTGCGATTCCAGACAAAAGCCTCCCAGTGAGCAACCTAAAATGACCACCGGAGACCGCAGCGCAGCGTCGGCGTTCGACGTGAACAAAGTAAGGGGTGATTTCCCCATCCTGAACCAGATGGTGAATGGAAATCCCCTGGTCTATTTGGACAACGGGGCCACATCGCAGAAACCCCAGTCGGTCATCGATGCCATCGTCGTGTACTACACCACGACTAACTCAAATGTGCACCGGGGCGTCCACACCCTGAGCCAACAGGCTACCGACGGTTACGAAGGCGCACGCGCCAAGATTCGCGAGTTCATCAACGCCAGCGATGATAAAGAGATAATCTTCACCAGGAACACCACCGAAGGTATCAACCTTGTGGCCCATTCCTACGGCCGCCAGAACATCGGCGCTGGCGATGACATCATCGTCTCCAACATGGAGCATCACTCCAACATCGTGCCTTGGCAGATGTTGTGCGAAGAGACCGGGGCCAATCTACTGGTTGTCCCCATTGACGACACTGGCGAACTGATGATGGAAGAGTATAAAAAGATGCTCAGCCCTCGCACCAAGCTGGTTTCCATCACCCACGTGTCCAACGCGCTGGGCACCATTCTGCCCGCCAAAGAGATTGTGAAACTGGCCCACGCCCAAGGCGCACCAGTCCTGCTGGACGGCGCGCAGGCGGTGCCCCACATGCCGGTGGACATGCAGGAATTGGACTGCGACTTCTATGTGTTCTCCGGGCACAAATTATTTGGCCCCACCGGCATCGGCATTCTCTACGGAAAAGCAGAGTACCTAGAAACCATGCCTCCGTTCCTCGGCGGCGGTGAGATGATTAAGTCGGTCACGTTTGAAAAAACCATCTACGCTGACCTTCCCTATAAGTTTGAGGGCGGCACACCTGACATCGCAGGGGCCGTCGGTCTGGGTGCTGCCATTGATTACGTAAATAATCTGGGTTTCGACCAGATCACCGCTCACGAAGATGAATTGCTCCGGTACGGCACCGATGCGTTGTCTGCCATCTCGGGCGTGAAGATAATTGGCACCGCCCCCCACAAAGCAGGAATACTGTCCTTTGTAATGGAAAAAGCACACCCCCATGACATAGGCACGATTCTGGATGAACAAGGCATCGCGGTCCGCACCGGGCACCACTGCGCCCAGCCGGTGATGCAGCGCTTCCAGATTCCGGCCACCGCGCGCGCCTCCATGGCCTTCTACAACACCAAGGAAGACATTGACGCACTGGTCAAGGGCATCGACCGTGTTCTTGAGGTGTTCAGTTAATGGCTGGCCTCAGTGACCTGTACCAGGAGATTCTCCTGGAGCACAACAGCAAGCCCCATAACTTCAAAACCCTTGAAGAGGTGAGCCACACATCGGAGGGGTACAACCCCCTGTGCGGCGACCAAATATCCCTCTTTTTGAAGGTTGTTGACGGGGTAATTGACGACGTGGGATTCCAGGGCACCGGTTGCGCCATCTCCCGGGCTTCCGCCTCCATGATGACCCAGAGCATCAAGGGCCAGACTCTAGAGAAAGCTGAAGAGATATTTGAGGCTTTCCACTACATGATTACCGAGCCCGGTGGTGAACTGGATCTGGACACCCTGGGCGACCTGGAGACCCTCTCCGGCGTCAACGAATACCCCACGCGCATTAAGTGCGCCATCCTGGCTTGGCACACCATGAAAGCAGCCCTCTCCGACGACTCAACAGCAGTTTCCACCGAATAGCCGCCGCCGGCACAGCCGGGGTTTGTTGGGCTCGTTCTTTCCTTAGCTTTTTTGCGTATCCATACGATGGCTTATGCTAAGATTTATTCAATCCTGATTCTGATTGGCCCATTTATTTAATGTCTCAACAGCCTGATGTCCAACTGGACGGTCTCTACGGCGATCTGGTCATGGACCACTACCGCAACCCTCGTAACCGCACTCCTCTTAATGATGCTGATGTGGAAGCTGAGGAGTTCAACCCCTTCTGCGGAGACCGCGCCACCCTGCAACTGTCATTGGACGAAAAGGGTAACGTACGTGATGTCAGTGCAGTGGCTGAAGGCTGCTCTATCATCCAAGCCGCCACTTCCATGTTGTCGGGGCTTTTACAAGGCAAGTCGTTGGATGAAGCGGGAGAGCTCGGGGAGAAGTTCCGAGTGGCCATGAAGAACGGCGCTGAAGCTGATGAGACAGACCTAGGCGACCTTTTAGCTCTGCAAGTGGTCCGTCGGTACCCAGTACGCATAAAATGCGCTCTGCTGCCTCTGACGGCCTTGGAAGAAGGCATCAAAGCCTATCGTTCCAAGGCTCACTAAGAAACTCCGGCTAGCGGTCCAGCCAAGTCCTTGACCAGAAGTTGTATTCGGAGAGGGCGGTGTTGGGCTCAAAACCTTTCAGGTCGCTGCTGAATACCCACCTAGACGCTGCGGTAACCGGGCTGAACAGATAGGCCTGGTCCAGCACCCGGCGTTGAATCTCCACCACCTGCTCCCGGCGCGCTGCGTCGTCGAACTCTGCGGACTGTTGTTCAATCATCGTGTCTAATTGTGTATCTTCATGTCCGACCAAATTCCAACGCCCCTGGCTATGTAGGAGTCCAAACAGGTAGCTATTGGTCGTAGACGTTGGTGGAACGGCGCCCACTGCCAGTTGGAACTCGCGTGCTGGCCCCATGACCAAGTCATTGAACTGCACCGGGTTCATGCGTCGTAGCTCCGGGTTGAACCCAACCGCAGTTAGATCGGCCATGAGTCGCTCTTCCAACGCCAGGTTCTCGCCGCCAGTGCGTTCGATGCGCACGGTAATCTCAAGGTCAACGGGCAGCTTCTGACCAGAGTCGATTAGCAACTGACGGGCCTTTCCGGGGTCGGCGAAGAAGTTCTGGCGCATCTCCTGGCGTTCCAGCAACCAGTCTGACTCCCGAACAGGGATGCCCACGCTGGCGAAACCCTGTCCAGACCAGACGGTGTCCAAGTAATCCCACGGGTCTATAGCCTGGAAGACTGCCTGCCGTACTGCGGTCTCCTGCAGGTTGGGCATCTGCGCGTTCAATGCCAGTACGATACCGGATCCTGATTTACGGGAGACAACCGACTGGAAATCGGAGTTGTTCTTGCGGACCATGTCCCACTCGCTGGGGCCAACGGAAAGAACGTCAACCAGACCCGCCTTGAAAGCCGCCACCTTATCCAGAACGATTGATCCGGGGGAGTTTGCCAACGGATCGGCGCGCATGACAGTGACGTTTAGCTGGTCTAAGAACGGCAGACCGCCCTCAAAGTAGTCGGCATTCCGGATGAATTCCATCCCTTGGACTGAGCCAGTATTCTGCCAAATCCAGGGTCCAGTACCAATCACCGGTGCGGTCCTCAAGTCGCCGTACTCAGCCACAACCTCAGGGGCCACTATCTTGACGTGGCCATCAGCTAGAGCAAGCAGGGCGTCGGCGTCTTGTAGTGACAGTTCAATTTGGACAGTCTGGCTATCTAAAGCTTTAGCCTCTCCAATAGAAGACAGTAGCGGGGCGTTGGGCCAGCCTTCTGTCTTGAGTCGGTCCAGGCTGAATACAATGTCTTCTGCGACCAGAGCACGTCCGTTCACCGGCGCCAGGTTCTGCCATAGAACGTCCGGGCGGAGATTGAACACATAAGCCAAGTCTTCGTTCAGATGCCAGCTTTGGCAAACGTCGCATTCCAGCAGCAGGTTTGGCTGATTGGAACCCTGACCCGACTTGAGGCGCAATAGCCGACTATAAGCCAGTCCTGGGCCCAGAGCGGTCAGAGTCTCTTGAACCTCTTGGTGCACGTCCAGATGGGGAATCTCTGCGGCGGCAACAACCGTCAGAGCGCCGCCGGTGGAGCCTGACGGAGCGAGCGCGATTACAGGAGTAGGCGTGGGCAGTGGCACTCCGTTGCTGTCAGTGGTGCCGGGCAGTGGAGTTGGGCTGGAAGACGAACAGCCGATGGCGAAAATCACCACTCCCATAATCAATAGGCGTTTCACAGAGAAGAATTTCATGGCCCCACCTTCCCGGTTCTAACACATCCACCCCAAGCTATTTTCTGATAATCAGAGGCTTGGATACGAGATTGTGGTCCCGAATTCTGTCAACGGGACTAACACCCAATTATAAGAGAGTGTCGGGGACGGGCCATGAGTGAAGGCTATGCACGGTACGGCGAAAATGCGTCAGTTCACCCTGGTTTAAATTACCTGAAGCGTTGTTACTTTCCCGCCCTGATAAGCCCTTTCAGGTAGGCGATATGGCCCTGATGCTGGTACATCTCACCGACTACCTGCCTGAATATCCTGCCGATGGACATCTCCGGCCGAGCTTCTCTGGGGACCACATCCATCTGTTCTGCGGTGACGGTTTTTAGGTATTTAAGTGTGGCAGTTCTGACTTCGGTGCCGTACTTCAGCATCTCAGCCAGGTCGTAGGCAGGAAACTCGGCCACCTGCTCAAGTGTGTGGCCAAAGCCATTGTCCCTGGCGGGCAGGCCAAATTTCTCGTCCCAACCGTCTCTGGCCCAAATCTCAGTCTCGCGTTGGATGAAGAACTGGAACCACATGTCCTCAACTCTGGTCATGTGCCAGAGTATCCAGCCGAGGGAGTTGGCCTCCGGGCCGGCGCGCCACATCATCTCCTCGGGTGTTAAGTCCCCAAGGGCGTCCATGAGGTATTCCTGCTCCACATTGAATGCGTCTTCTATAAACTCGTTTAGAGTCATTTGATCCTCACTCTTTTCCGGCTGAACGTTCGTCAATATACTTTGGCAGAACCGCTTGATTAGGCCCTGGCCGGGATAATTTCTAGCAGGCCACATGATACACCCCGCCAGCGTGTCTGCGGTATGCTAAACTGCACTCGGCGCACGCCTGCGCTCAACTGATGATTATTCAATATTGAACTACTAATTTAGAACTACTACCGGGAGCAAAATAAATGGCAGATAATCTGATTACTCCAGAGGTTCGTGCCCTGATCGGCACGGAGTCCGAACCCGAACGAAACCGATTCGGCCTCAGCGAAGAAATGGCCTATGATTTGGCCGATGCGACGGAGGACCCTAACCCCCTTTACATCGATAAAGCCAAGGCGGAAGCCAGCCGGTTCAAAGGACTGCTCTGCCCGCCATTGGCAACCTGGAAAGACATCGCACCGTCTATCGGCTATTTCGGCGCCGGACAAGAGTCCCACTTCGACGTTCCGCTGCCATTCAACAGCTATGGCTTAAACGGTGGAAGTGACTGGCAATTTCTGCGTCCTGCTTACGTTGGAGACTGGGTAACCCGCCAATTCAAAGTGGTGGACATCTTTGAGAAACAGGGCCGTTCTGGTCCTCTGGTGTTTATCGTCCGACGTGAGACCCAGACCAACCAACACGGTGACGCCATCAGCGTTGCGGACCGCGTGAGCATCCATCGGAGCCGACCGGCGGGTGAAGACGTTCAGGCGGTAAATGACGCTGGCGAGGGCCTAGAGTCGGTGGTGATCTCGCCTCCCGCTCCGGACCACACCGTGCCCAGGACCATTCATATCGCCGGTGAGCAGAGAAATTTTGAAGACATGTCGGTGGGAATGGAATTGGACCAAGTAATCAAAGGCCCGCTGACAACCACCCATCTGGTGCGTTGGGCCGCTGCCAACGGTAACTACGCTCGAATTCACTGGGACCTGCCTTTTGCCCAGATTCACCAGGGTCTATCCAACGTTGTGGTGAATGGCTCGCTGAAGAACCAATATCTTGGTCAGTTGATGATCAAACTAGCCGGGCCGCAAGGCTGGTTCAAGCGGTTCTATGTAGAACACCGAGGGATGGACTACCCCGGTGACATCATCACCGCCTCTGGCGTTGTCACTGCGGTCCGCGAGGTCAACGGCTACGGTCATGTGGACTGCGAAGTGAACCTGACCAACAACCGGGGTGATACCACTGCCACTGGTCGCGGCACGGTTGTGCTGCCCAAAAAGGGCCAGAGTCTGCCCTTAGTCTGGGAAGTGGAAGACTAATGCCGGCAGACCTGCTAAACGGGTTCCGGGTGCTGGACATGGGCTCGGGTATCTCAGCGCCTTGGTGCGCCAAGATTCTGGCCGACTATGGTGCCGAGGTCATCAAAGTGGAAACCCCAGGCTCGGGTGACTTGGCCCGCCGCATGGGACCCTTTGCCGGCGACGACCCAAACCCGGAAAAGAGCCTGACCTTTCTCTATCTGAACACCAATAAGAAGAGCGTGACCCTGGACCCTTCCAGCGTTAGCGGTCGTAAGCTGCTGCACCGTCTGGTGGCCGATGCTGATGCCTTGGTGGAGAACTACCCGCCGTCAGTCAGCAAAGAGCTTGGTCTGGACTACGCATCGCTGTCTGCGGTGAACCCCGGACTGGTTGTTACGTCCATCGCTCCCTTTGGGCAGACTGGGCCATACCATGATTACCAAGCAACGGACATCGTCACCTACGCCCTTAGCGGTCTGATGTACCACTCTGGAGACTCAGATCAGCCTCCGTTGCGTAACGTTTTGGACCAGTCATTCTATGTTGCTGGGGCCAACGGCGCCGCAGCGACCCAAATAGCCCTCTTCGCTCGGCTCAGTAGTGGTGAAGGTCAGCACGTGGATGTGTCGGCTGCCGAGTGTCTGGGCGCGCATCTGGTTCAACCGTTGCCCTACTACAACTATATGGGTGCGGTTAAGGGTCGGCGTCCGGTCCGCGGTGCTGGCTTTGAAGAACTTATGCCCGCCCGCGACGGCTATGTAGCGCCGTCAGTACAGGGCTCCCGCCCGTGGGAAGTCATCGCCAATCTCATTGGATTGGAAGAACTGCTAGACGAGAAATTCTCCACCGGAGCGGGGCGCGTTGCCCACGGCGAGGAGCTGAAAGAACTGCTCACCAAGGGCTTGGCCCAATGGGATCGTATGCCGCTGTTCCTGGCGTCCGGCGAGGCCCGTCTGGTATTCGGCATGGCCCAGGACGCCGGAGACCTCGTCAACTGCCCCCATCTGGAGGCCCGAGACTTCTTTGTCGAGGTCGACCATCCTGTGGTCGGACAGGCTAAATACCCGGGGATGGCGGTGCGGCTGCCCGGGGAGCCACTAACCGCATCTCAGCCAGCCCCACTATTGGGCCAGCACAGCTCGGAGATATTTGTTCAGGAATTAGGTTATTCAGCCGAAGACTTGGTATCGCTACGTCAGCTCGGCGTCATCTAAAACGTCCGGCCCTATTAAATAGAAACCACGATTAAAGAGAGACCAGACCCATGCCCCCAGCGCTTTCAGAACAAGCTCCCCTAAAAAACATCAGAGTATTGGACCTCAGCCGAGTCTTTGCCATGCCCTTTGCCGGGGCCAACCTGGCCGACCTGGGCGCTGAGGTAATCAAGATCGATACCTGCCAGACCCAGTTCATGGACACCACCCGGACGATTACCGGTCCCTTCCCGGACAACGAGCCCGGCGAACGCTGGTGGGAGCAGGGTGGAACTTTCCAGAACCTGAACCGGGGCAAGCGCAGCCTGACACTGGACCTCAGGAATGAGGAGTCACAGCAGATAATCAAAGACCTGGTTAGCATCTGTGATGTGGTCTTGGAAAACTTCACCCCCAGGGTGATGGCACGGTTCGGACTGGACTATGCGAGCCTCAAGGCCTACAAGCCTGACCTGATAATGGTGTCTAATACCGGCTACGGACACAGCGGGCCGTGGAGCAACTTCGGCGCTATGGCCTCGGCACTGGAGCCAACTCACGGGACAGGGGCGTTCATGGGATACATGGAGCCGGGGCCGGAGGGTCGTTTAGTAGAAGGCGATGTCCCGAACAAGATGGGCAACTCCTATTCCGACTTCCTAGCATCGTGGACGGCTCTGGGCGCTCTAATGGCATCGTTGCTGCGGCGATCCCGCACTGGTCAAGGGCAATGGATCGACCTGGCGATGTATCAAACGGGAACATCTGTGATTGGGACTGGATTACTGGACTTTGCATTCAACGATCGCCGTACCCAACGCATTGGAAACCGCCATCCCTTCCTGTCGCCCCACGGCGTTTACCGTTGCCAAGGGCACGACCAATGGGTGGCCATCGCCGCTCGAGACGATGCCGACTGGGTTGCGATATGCCGGGCTATCGGCCAGCCGGAGCTAACTTCAGATGCCCGGTTCGCCGACCCCATAGCACGGCGGCAGCACCAGGAAACCCTGGATGAGATCATCTCCGCTTGGACTTCGGGACAGACTTCTTATCAGGTGACGGAGACATTGCAGACGGCAGGACTACCAGCCGGCGCAGTGCTAACGGCCAAGCAGGCGTTGACGGACCCCCAGTATATTGAAAGAAGGTTCTTTGAGACGGTTCATAACCCGCCCGAGGTGGAGCTACGTGACAAGGGCTACGTGGGCAGAGGTTGGAAATTCTCCAAGAGTGAAGCCCGGATCAAGGGCCCTGCCCCCCAACTTGGGGAAGCCAATGAGTACGTTTTAGGCGAGCTATTGGGCGTTGACCAGACTCGGATGAAAGCGTTTGCTGAAGACTGGACCATTGGCAACTTGCCGGAGGGCGGTGGAGCTCCAGGGTCGGTGCCCCTGGACGAGCAGGTGGAGATTGGATCGATAGTTGCTTACGATGCCGATTACCTGAATTTACTGCAGTCAGAGTAGTGTGGCTCACCCACTAGATGGGCTTGGCCGATCCAAGTAAAGCCAATAGACATAAAGCATTTTGGAATTATACTGGTTGACGCTTGACACTTTGGAAAATCGACTAATATAATTGTGCTTGGAATCCTCGGACTCAACTGCGCACTTCATTTAGCACCCCCTGCGTCACCCCCTATCCACTTGATTGGCTTGTCCAATGGGGCGGCGGTAAGGCTAATTGAACACCCAGTAAGCACCCCTCTTCAACACCCTTTCTTTGCGTAGGCAGATGCCGACAAAATTTATTTTCGTTACCGGGGGAGTAGTCAGTTCATTAGGCAAAGGGATTAGCGTCGCCTCAATTGGACGCATCCTGAAAAGCCGAGGGCTCGCCGTCTCCGTAATTAAGCTGGACCCCTATCTCAACGTTGACCCTGGAACCATGTCTCCCTATCAACATGGCGAAGTCTTTGTCACCCAAGACGGCGGCGAGACAGACCTTGATCTGGGGCACTACGAACGGTTCATCGACGTAGAGTTGACTAGAACTTCCAACCTCACCGCTGGTGAGGTGTATCTCAACCTGATTGCCAAAGAACGTCGGGGCGACTTTTTAGGTGGCACCATTCAAACGGTGCCCCATGTCACCGATGCAATTAAAGGCAGGGTGATGGCGTTGGCCGCCGAGTCTGGCGCCGATGTGATCATCACCGAGGTTGGTGGCACAGTTGGCGACATTGAGGGTCTGCCCTTCTTGGAGGCCATCCGTCAATTGCGAAACGATGTGGGTCGGGACAACGTATTTTACATCCACTTAACGTTACTTCCTTATATATCAGCTGCATCGGAGTTAAAAACCAAACCGACACAGCACAGTGTCAAAGAGTTAAGGTCCATAGGAATCCAGCCGGACGCCATACTCTGCCGGAGTGACCTTCCGGTATCTCAGTCCATCTGCGAAAAGATATCGGCTTTCTGTGACGTTCCATTGAACGCCGTGATACCGGTAGAAACCGTTAACAACGTCTATGAAGTGCCACTGCTGCTAGAAGAAGCAGGCCTTGGCGACATCATTGTGAAAAGCTTGGACTTAGCGGGCCAACCTAAAGACCTGACCGAATGGTCAGCTATGGTTGACCGGATGAATGAACCAAAAGAAGTGCTCTCCATCGCCCTGGTGGGCAAGTATGTGGAGTATCCAGACTCGTATATCTCAGTTCGGGAAGCTCTGCGGCATGCCGGACTGGATCACACCAGGGATATAGACCTGCAGTGGGTGCACTCTGAAGATATTGAAAAACATGGAGCAGACGAGCTATTGTCCAGCGTTTGCGGAATAGTTGTTCCGGGTGGCTTTGGCCCCCGTGGCGTGGAAGGGATGATTGAGGCAGTGCGTTACGCCAGAGAGCACGACGTACCCTATCTCGGTCTCTGTCTCGGCCTTCAGGTAATGGTCATAGAATGGGCTAGGAACGTATTAAAAATTGAGGATGCCAACTCTGAGGAGCTGGCCCCGGAGACCGAAAATCCGGTAGTGCACATAATGCCTGAACAAGAAGGCATCTCTAGCAAGGGCGGAACCATGCGGCTGGGAGACTATCCGTGTCATCCCCAGTCAAACACCATGACAAAACAGGCTTACGGCACCGACGTAATTATGGAACGACACCGTCATAGATTCGAACTTAACAACTCATACAGAGAAGCGCTGGAAAACTCCGGCCTGGTGGTTGGTGGCTTGTCCCCCGACGGTAACCTGGTTGAGACCGGTGAAGTGTCGGACCATCCGTTCATGGTCGGCACCCAGTACCACCCAGAGTTCAAGTCCCGTCCCAACAGGCCTCATCCGTTATTCAGCAAGTTTATCGGGGCGGCTAAAGAGACCATCAGAGAAGGCGTGCAGAGGCCTCTGCCTTTGGACCTCAACTCCAACTAATTGGCTTCTAGCCGTCATCCCTCTAGATAAATCCGGCATCGAATTAACAAGCAATCCCCAACACTCCGGTCAAGACAGCCCAACTCAGATTAAGGCTAGGGCTTGGACGGGGGCATCGATACAAACTTTAGAAGGGCGGTGAAACCTTGAAGCTCTTTTTGGACACAGCAAACATTCAAGAAATCAGAGACGGAGCCCGGTTGGGTGTAATCAGCGGAGTGACCACGAACCCTTCGCTGGCGTCTGCTGAGGGCATTGGAAATGCAGAGAGCTATAAGACTGCGGTGCGGGAGATTGCCGACATCGTCGACGGGCCAATCTCCGTGGAAGTGATTTCACTGGATGCCAAAGGAATGATTTCTGAGGGCCGGGACATCGCTGGTTGGATACCCAACCCCTGGGTAAAGATTCCCAGCACCAAAGACGGTTTTGAAGCGATTTCAGTATTGTCCAGTGAGGGTATCCAGATAAATCAGACTTTGTGCTTCTCGGTGAATCAGGCAATATTGGGCGCTCAGGCAGGTTCTGTTGCAGTAAGCCCCTTCATTGGTCGGCTGGATGATATCGGTCTTGAGGGAATAGACCTCATTAAAGACATAGTTTCCGTGTACAAAGAACACAACATTGAGACAAAGGTACTGGCGGCCAGTATTCGCCACACCCTCCACTGCACGCTGGCAGCCCAGGCCGGTGCGCATATATCAACCATTCCTTACAAAGTCCTTACTCAAATGATTGAGCACCCGTTAACTTCTTCCGGCGTTGAGCGCTTCAAAGCAGACTGGGAGAAAATAGCCAATCAATAGCCGTAGACCGCTGCGAGGGCGGTGCCAAATAAAATGAAACAGCCGATAAATAATACGATTCGTTGCCCAATATCGTTCCACTCCAAAGGACTGGCACCGCAACCGCGGAGTCGACCTGAGAAGAAACCGATTGGTGGAAGATCAAATACCCCAGTAAGAGGTAAACATGGAGACCACTCAAAAAATGCTAGATGTGTCAGAGATGGGGGCTAAGTCCAAGGAAGAACTCCTGGACTTGGCCAGTGACGTTGGATTAAACGACACCACCGCTCTGGCAAACCTGCATAAAGAAGACCTACTCAGTCGGCTGTTTCAAGTGGTCTCAGCCCAGCAATCCCTGGTATCTACCGGTATTTTAGAGATCATGGATGAGGGCTACGGCTTTCTTCGTCAGGTAATCTCTTATCGGGCGTCGGGTGACGTTTACATCTCCCAGTCCCAGATTCGCCGGTTCAACCTCCGCAACGG
>DUCU01000095.1:0-3276 GCA_012959605.1 Dehalococcoidia bacterium
GCACTTAGCAAATGTCTTTTGGCCGCGTCGTTGGAAGATGCCCAGTCTGGGGGTAGCAGCATATTTGCCTTCGTTACAAAGGAACTGGGAAAATCTGTGGCACGGGTTGTCGAATCTGGTTTGATAGCCCTGACCGCAGAGGAATCGAACATCTTGGGTAACTGTGTGCTCTCCGTTTCGATGGTGACCACAGCGGCGAGCGCTTCTTCGACCGCAGACCCGATAGTGGCTTGTCTCGAAGATAGCCTGGAATCAGACTTGGTCCGGGCAGTGGCATCGGGTGTCATCCTACTCACCGGAGAACAAGAGACATTGCTGGGCAATTGCGTGCTCTCAGCGAGCTTGGGCAGCAGTGCGACCACTACATCGCTTTCTGACAGCGTTGTTGTCTGCTTAGAGGGTTCCTTGGGAACTTATTCCGCCGCAGTGGTGGCATCTGGATCCCCAGACTCGACCAGCGATCAACAAGCTGCTCTAGGTGCCTGTTTGCTGGGCTCAGCAGTACCAGAATCTACGACTGCTAGCACCAAGGTAACTGCTGGTGTGATGGCCTGTCTGACGAAAGAATTAGGTGAAGCCGTTGCCCATGTTGTGGCGTCTGCGGTGCTTCCATCGAGTACCAGTGAGCAGCAGATACTCGGAAACTGCGTTGTGATGGACGCTCTGGGGTTAACGCCCTAGCGTATCTCCGGCTCAACCCAATATCATACAACGGCAAGAATGTATTCTCAGCCAGAACGAGAAAGAAGCCCAGGTCTTGATACCAAGACCTGGGCTTCTTCAGTTTAGAACCTTATTCGCGCTGCCTACTTACCGAAAGCAGGCGTCGGAGATCAGCTGTTTTTTTCGTCTGTGAGTGCTGCAACGCTCTCGGGCACGTAACCCAAAACCTCCACAGCACACCTCACTAGAGCCTCGATGTCGCGGTCACCACCACCGTTCCCGTCTCGAGGACCTCTGTCGCCGCCATCGTTACGAGGGTCATTCCTAACTTCGCCCCTGCTGGGCCGGCCCTCCGGAATATCTTGTCCGAAGCACTCTCGGGCAGCCAGCATCTTCTCCGCGTTGTTCAGAGCGTCTGGTCCAGAGAGCATGTAACCGAGGACATCAACCAAACACTGTGCCAAGTCGTCTTTGACTCCGACGTCTTCGCCGACATCGTGGATGAAGTCCTTACCGAAGCACTCTTCATTGGCCAAAGCTTTCTCGGCGTTGGTCATGGCATCCGGGCTGTCGGGTAGGTATCCCAGTAGGCCCTTGATACACTCAACCGCACTGTTCCCCAGGCCATTGGAGTTGCTTAAGTCCATACCAAATCACTCTGCGCCGACACGGACTTTGTCGTCGTAAGACAGGTCTTCTGGATGCTCGGGCAGGAAGCCCAACATGTCGACGATGCACTGGTTGGCTGCTTCGTCTATTTCGTTGCCGTCACCCCTGTCACCGTGACTGTCACGGCCACCACGGTGGTCACGCTCATTGGCGAAACAGGTCTCGCCTAGCAGAGCCATCTGTTCCGGCGAAACCTTTTTTGGTCCGGCTGGGAGGTAGCCCAAAACGTCGATGATGCATTGTGTGTTTTCGGCGGTAGGCGGCGGGCCATGTTGTTCATTAAAGAAACATTCTCGTCCTAGGTCAATGCGCTGTTGGTCCGTTAGGTCTTCCGGACACTTCGGAAGGAAACCTAGCACGTCAAGCACGCACTGCCGTTCTTCTTCGCGGAGGTCTCCTGGGCCATTTCCTTGATCTGGGCCGCGATGATCACTGTCTCCACGTTCTCCAGCGAAACATGCATCTCCGATCATTCTCATCTGGTCTTGAGCTAAATTGGCCTTTCCATCAGGCATGAATCCCAGATTGTCGATTATGCATTGTTTCGTCGCTTCATACATCCCGTCGTCCTCGTGTGGTCCCTGGCGCTGATGATTCTGGCCAAAACACCCCTGGCCCAAGGCAATCTTCTGTTCCTCGGTCATGTCTTCCGGGCCCTCCGGTAGGTAGCCAAGGACACTGAGGATGCACTCCTCAGTCACCGGGTCCATCCCTTGACCCTATTGGTTTTGGCCGCCCTGTTGCCCTTGTCCGCCCTGTTGGCCACCAAAGCTTTGTTGCGTCTGTTTGCTCTGGTCAGGGTTTGCGCAGTTTTGTCCAACAAGTTGGAGTTCTTCAGGCGTTAGGTCAGACATATCCGCGGGCAGGAACCCAACTGTGTCAATCACGCATTGTTTCAGTGCTACAGACTTTTCATGTCCGGACGCAGACTGGCGGCTGTTATCAGAGCACTGCTCATCTATCAACGCCCTCTGTCCGTCCGTCAGGTCGTTCAAGTTATCCGGTGTAAAACCAATGGTGGAAATCATGCACTGTTTATTGTTATCAAAGGCTGCTTCATCCCCTTGCTGGCCGGCCGATGCCGTAGACATCGACGCCGCCCACATGAGTAGAAAAGCTACCCCCAAAATGAATACGCCGGACAACGGCCTCCTTGCTTTTGCCAGGATTACCGATTCGGGTGAATTCATCGTCCAATTCATAAATTTCTCCTACTAACGCCCGTTGGCCTATGTTGTCGATATGAGGCTGATCCACGGGTAAAATCCTCTGTTAAATATTTGGTGTCATAAAAAGGTATCGCTATTTATCCTTAATATCCATGAGGCAAATCACAATCGGAAATAAAGCTGAAATCTTTGTATCTACAGGCGGCAACCTGTGTTGCATCCGCGCCCAAAACGGTTGGCGAGGTGATAATATTGCCAAACCAATGGCCGAAAATTAAGCGCAATCTGACGCGATCTGGAGAATACCCCCATGTTGACCAGAGAAGACAATGAAACGCTGACTAGGACAGATGAAGGCACCCCCATGGGTGAAGTCATGAGGCGTTATTGGCTGCCTGCGCTGTTGGCCAGCGAACTTCCGGAACCGGATTGCCCTCCGATACGGGTGAAACTGCTGGGCGAGCAATTAGTCGCCTTCAGAGATACTGAGGGAAAAGTGGGCCTGCTCAGCGAGTTTTGCCCCCACCGGATGACCTCATTGTTCTTTGGCCGCAACGAAGAAAGTGGTCTCCGGTGTGTCTACCACGGCTGGAAATTTGACGTGTCTGGCAATTGCTTAGATATGATGAATGAACCGTCGGACAGCGATTATCCCAGCAAGATCAAGACAACTTCGTATCCTGTTGTGGAGATGGGCGACCTGATCTGGACCTACATGGGGCCGGAAGAAAAGCAACCGCCGCTGCCCAAGTTTGAATGGACTCAGGTGCCAGAA
>DUCU01000095.1:3327-79405 GCA_012959605.1 Dehalococcoidia bacterium
GAAGGCGGCATCGACACCGCCCATGCGCCAATCTTGCACCGCCGTATTAGCGATACCACCAAGCGACCTGGTATTTCCATCAGCACCAACCTGGTCAAAGGCGAAGCTCCCAGCCTGGAGGTGGATCGCACCGATTACGGTTACCGTTACGCCGGTATCCGCGACATTGGAGAAAAGGGCAATCTGATACGCGGTTATCACTACGTGATGCCCTCCCACCAGTTGCGCCCCCTTCAATTTGGGCTGCAAGGTCAAGAACCCCGTCAGCTGATTGCAGGCCACGTTTGGGTGCCCATGGATGACGAGAATTGCATGGTCTACAACTGGGTCTACAATTTTGGCGGACAGCCTCTCACCGATGGTGATCGTGAAGAGGAGATCCAGCTGGGCCGTGGACCGGGCGAAGTGCTGCCCGACTTCCGAACCAGGCGCAACAAATCCAACGACTGGATGATTGACCGTCAGGTGCAAAAAACCGAGACCTTCACCGGCATTGAAGGCATAAATATTCAGGACCAGGCGATTCAAGAAAGCATGGGCCCAATCGCAGATCGCACCAAAGAGAATCTGTCCGCTAGCGACTTGGCCATCGTCATCGCTCGGCGCATGTTGATCGGCGCGGCTAGCACAGTAGCCGACGGCGGCGACCCGCCAGGTACCGGCGATTCTTATTACAACGTGCGCGCCATCGATGGCATCCTGCCCAAGGACGTAGACTGGAAAGACGCCCTAGAATCCCAGATGTACCCGCACTAGATTTCCCCACTAACCAACCAGAGAGAAAAGATGAAAGCTGCCGTCCTATACGAAAAGTTCCAACCACTGGTCATTGAGAACCTGGAGTTGGAAGGCCCAAAAGAGCATGAAGTATTGGTCAAAATCACCGCCAGCGGCGTTTGCCACAGTGATTTGCACTATATGAAAGGCGACCGAGAACACCCCATGCCGGTAGTTCTGGGTCACGAAGGCGCCGGAATAATCGAGGAAATCGGACCGGGTGTTACCTACGCCCAGCCCGGCGACCATGTGGTACTTTCGTTCGTTCCCACCTGCGGGAGATGCTCTTATTGCGTGAAGGGAAGACAGAACCTCTGTGAAGCTCGGTACCAGTTGCGTGGCAATATGCTGGACGGCACCACTCGGCTGCGCAACGGCTCCCAAGAAGTGCATCACTTCAACGGACTGTCAACCTTTGGTGAGTATGCCGTTGTGCCTGAAGACAGCCTGGTGAAGATACGCGAAGACGCTCCTCTGGATCGCATGGCCCTGATCGGTTGCGGCGTTGCCACCGGCGTGGGGTCGGTCATCAACACTGCCAAGGTTAAACCAGGCAGCAGCGTGGTGGTCATTGGCGCAGGCGGCGTGGGTCTGAACGTGATTCAAGGCGCAGTGCTGGCCGGGGCCGAGGCAATAATCGCCGTGGATATCTACGGAAACAAATTGGAGAACGCTCTGCAATTTGGCGCTACACACATGGTGGACGCTTCCGGTGAAGACGTTCTGGAAAGGGTTAAAGACATTACGCGGGGCGAGATGGCTGATTATGCGTTTGAGGTCATTGGTTCTACAGATGCCATCAACCAGGCCCTGGCAACGACCAAGCGTGGCGGCACCACTGTGGTTGTGGGCGTGACGCCGACCGGTGCAGAACTTAAAATTGACCCAGACTTCCTGCACCTGGATCGCATCCTGATGGGCTGTACCTACGGTTCCTGCTACCCGAGGGCCGACATGCCAATGTTGATTGACTTGTACATGGCCCGACGCCTGAAACTGGACGAGCTAATCAGCGCCACTCTAAAATTGGAAGACATCAATTCTGCGTTTGAAGCGCTAGACCAAGGCGAAGTGGCCAGGGCAATAATTCGGTATTAGGTCCTGGAAATTACGTTTCCAATTGAAAAAGGGCACCGAGTTATCGGTGCCCTTTTCAATTTTTTCTCTTTGATTGGTTATGCCGGGGGCAGAATGATGGGAAGTGGCTCAACATCGTTCAAGCCAGGGGGATTGATGGCGTCCAGAGACTCAAGAAGTGCATTCAAGCTGTACGTGACTTCAGTTAATTCCGGGTCATTGATGTCCAACCCCACGGCTTTGCCCATGGCGCGAATATCGTCCTTGCTTAAATCAGGCATTGAAATATCTCCGTCCGGCTAAGGTGAGCCCATAGTGCTTGAAAAAGATAATTTCGTCAAGATGCTCTAGAACAGGAACAAGCTGCCTTGAGGCGATATTGCAGGTCGGCTATACTGGCCGGAATCACGAATAAATTTCGATTAGGGAAAAATTGAGCTTATGGCTACGTATAAGACCATCAATGTCGACCTGGGTCTGGAGTCTGAGTTCCCCAAACTACCCAAAGAAATTAAAGTCGGAGACTGGACGTATTTCTTGTCCCGCAGCAAGAAAGGCGTCTATAAAATGCTTTCCAACATTTGTCCTCACCAGGGAGTGGAGATTGTTGACTGGACCGGTTGCTTCATGTGTCCCGCCCACGGCTGGAGATTTGAGTACACCGAGGGTGTCTGCGTCAACGGGCCCAACGCTAGGATGGTTGGGTTTCCGGTGAGCGTGAAAGATGGCCATCTGGTGGCGGAACTGCCCGACGATTAATCCAGCCTTTAACCCGAGCCAGCGCCACTAAAATGTGGTCCAGGAGCGAACATGGACAAAAAAGACATTCCATTTCTGACCGCATCCCAACTATCAAAGCTGATTGAGACCAAAGAGGTCTCACCCGTGGAAGCCACCGAAGCCTACCTAGACCGGATTCAAGAGGTTGATTCTAAACTCAATTCCTACATCACCATCAACGGTGAGCAGGCATTGGAGGCGGCTCACCAGGCGGAAACCCAGATTGCCCAAGGGGAGTATCTGGGTCCGTTGCACGGTGTCCCGGTGGCGGTAAAAGACCAATTCAACACAGCCGGGATACTCACAACCGGCGGCTCAAGCATCCTCCAATACAACATCCCCACTGATGACGCTACGGTTATCACCAACCTGAAAAAGGCGGGTGCAGTGCTGCTCGGCAAGCTTAATATGAGCGAATTCGCCATGGCGGAGATTTACCACCACCCCTATGGCACTCCCCGAAACCCGTGGGATCTCAGTAAAAACCCCGGCACCTCCAGCAGCGGTTCCGGCGCGGCCACCGCTGCTTCCCTGTGTGCCACGTCTCTAGGTGAAGATACGGGCGGTTCGATCAGAGGCCCGGCTAATTTCAGCGGGCTGGTTGGCTTGCGCCCCTCCCACGGTCGGGTTAGCCGGTACGGCGTGTTGGGCGGTTCATGGTCTATGGACACTGTCGGCCCGATCTCCAGAAGTGTGGAAGATGCAGCCATCACAATCCAAGCCATTGCCGGCTATGACCCGAAAGATGCCTACACGTGGGACGTGCCGGTGCCAGACTACCGCAAAGCCCTGACCGGCGACATCAAGGGCATTAAACTGGGAGTTATTCAAGAACGAATGGATTCCCCAAATCTGGACCCCGAGTTCCGAGAAACAGTCGCCACGGCCATCGGAGTCCTGGGAGAATTGGGCGCGTCGTCGGAAGATGTTTCCATCCCGCTGGCACCCAACGCCGGCGCGCTCACCATGTCCATCCTGAGTGTCGAGTGGGCCAACCTGCACCGCCCGGTGTTTGAGCCGCACATCGATTACATGGATTATAACAATAAGATACGTTTCCTGACCGGGTGCATCATTCCTGCTCAGACTTACTACAAAGCGCAGAAAATACGCTCCGTGCTCCGGCAGCAAATACTGGACGCACTTGAAAAAGTCGACGTGTTAGTACTGCCCACCGGCCCAGTCACCGCGCCACCGGTGGAGAGCACCCCCGGGATCCAGAGCAAAGAACATGCACTGGCCGGACTGGCCGGTCGTATCAGTTTCACCGGCCCGTTCAACTTGGCGGGAACTCCGGCAATCTCGGTGCCTTGCGGGTTTAGTTCCGACGGAATGCCCATGGGACTGCAAATAGTGGGCCGTCCGTTTGCAGAAGAGACAGTCCTAAAAGTTGCCCACGCTTACGAGCAAGCAACCGATTGGCACAACCGGCGGGCACCGATCTAGTCAAGCAATTTTGGCCGCACACGGCCTTCTATAAAGAGCAAAAAACAAGGAGATAATAATGGCTGAATACATACCTAGCCCCAGGGAATGGGTTTCTGACCAGGTTGAGTTATACGAAGGCAGCCAAGGAACCGACGGATTAACTTTGCGAGACACGGGCCTGCCGGTTATCATCGTGACCAACCAAGGGCACAAGACGGGCGCCATTCGGAAGACACCGCTGATGCGGGTGGTTGATGGAAATAACTACGTGCTCGTAGGTTCTCAGGGCGGCGCACCTCAACACCCACACTGGGTCCATAACCTGAGGAAAGACGCCAATGTTGAGATAAGAGACGAGACTGCCGTCCACTCCATGAAAGTACGTGAGGTTGCAGATTCTGCGGAGCGAACACGACTATGGTACATCGCCGTCGAAGCATTTCCTCCGTATAAGGAATACCAGGAAAAGACCAGCAGATTTATCCCGGTATTCCTCGCCGAAGCCAATAGTTAAACCGGCACGTACGGAGTTAAGCAAAACATGGACGACATTGGCGTTTTTGAAGCCATCTACAGCCAACGGCAGTTCACTCGCTACAAGCCAGATGCGGTGCCGTTGGCGGACATCCAGAAGATAATGGACGCCGCAACGAAGGCTCCCAGTGGCGGCAACAAACAGCCGTGGCACTTCATTGCGATAACCGAACGGGATTTGATCGAGAAGATTGGTGGTCTTTATCGAGACCTGTGGTTGGGCGCCATGGGTGCCACCGCGCCGCCGGACGAACCACCGGCCTACCGCTCGGCCCGTTACTTGGCCAACCACATGCCCGATGTCCCAGCCATGATTTTGATTTGCGCTGATCACACCATGGGAGGCCAGCCCTACACAATTGGTGAACCCATCGAGCGGGGTCGGTACGCATCTTCAGTGTGGCTTGCCATTCAGAATCTGTTCCTGGCTGCCCGCGTCCTCGGTCTAGGCACCCGCATCACCACGACACACCTGCGTGAGGAACAAAAAGTCAAAGATTGGCTGGAAATACCCGACCACGTGGAAACCCTCTGCCTGAGTCCGCTTGGTTTTCCCCGTGGCGGATTCGGCCCCACCGACCGGATTCCATCAGTGGACGTAACATCCTATAATCGCTTCGGCCAAAAAGCAGTTAGCTGATAGCTCACAGCCGTCAGCGGTCAGCATTCAGATTTTAAGTAAAACTTCTATAGGTCATGTCATTCTGAAGGCAGGAGCCGAAGAATCTCCTTGCTAAAGGTAGAAGACTTTCCGACAGTAACGAGACCGTTCGCTACACTCAGGGTGACGGGGTGGGTGTGGCTATGTTGTCGGTGCTAACCAAGGCAGATTAGACTGTCGCTGACCGCTGTCAGCTAGCTTTCCCCCACGTTTCGCCAAACTCGACCCTCAACACCAACTGCCCGGTGAACGTGGAAGCGTCTTGAATGGCCAAGTAGACCGCGCTAGGCCCCACCGCCTCTGGTTCTACCCGCTGCTCCCAGTCTCGTTGGGTCCAGGGGATGGCCGCTGAACCCTCAGTCTTGAGACCTCCCGGCGAGAGTATGTTTACCGCAATGTTGTGCTCCTTCAGTTCGTCGGCCAGACAGAAGCTAAACATGTGCACAGCGGCTTTGGTGGAACTGTAGAGAACACCGCCGCCCTGCTCGTGGTCGCTACCCATGCGAGAGCCGATATTGATGATGCTACCGCTCTTCTGTTCGATCATCGTGGCCAAAACAGCTCTGGAGCAGAGGTATGGCCCTTTAAGATTGGCGGCCACACTTAGATCCCAGATATCCGGCGCGATATCCAGCAGCGTTTCTCCAAGCACCATGACGCCGGCGTTATTCACCAGAACGTCGACCCTGCCGTACATGTCGATGGTTTGACCCACCATTGCCATGACCTGTTCTTCGTCCGAAACATCACAGGTCAGCGCCATAGCTTCGCCACCCGCGTCCCGAATCTGCTTGGCAGTTTCCACGGCTGTGCCGATCAGTCCGGTGGGCGAACTGCGGCGCGCGGAGACCACCACTTTGGCACCCTCGGCGGCAAATTCCTTGGCAATGGCCCGGCCTAATCCTCGGCTGGCTCCAGTGACGATGGCCACCATGCCGTCCATCTTGTTGGTGTACCGTTCTTGCATCAGTTGATCCTATTTTATTTAAGCAAACCTGGCTTCAGCCCAGCCTTTATCAAACGGAGTCCAAAAATGGGAGCTGAGAGTCAGGTGTTGGAACATCCATTTGCCGTTCACTCGTACGTATTCCTCGTCGTAGCGGGCCGACCCCCACACCGCCTGATTGCCCTCCGCATAGGTGCACGGTTGGAACAAGTACCAGACTCCCGTGGCACGGTCTCCGTCCACCTCGATGATTGGGTTCATTACCATGTGGATAGCGAAGGGCAGGCGTGCTGGAGCGTCGCGGAAAAACTCCCGTATCGCCTCCCGACCGTCGTTGCGGCCACGTTCCATGCCGTCCCAAATGGCGTCTTCCGTGAATAGTTCAGCCAGGGCATCCGCGTCATAGTGGTCGTCACAGAGGGCGCAGTAACGGTGCTTGAGCTTCTTAATCTCTTCAATGTCTTCCAGTTTTCGTATTCGTTGTTCCAGACCTTCAAGGCTCATGGTGTCTCTCCTATTACTGGGTCTAGATTACCGGGATTAAATCGCAGTCCAGCCACCGTCGACCATCAGTAGATGACCCGTGGTGCCGGCCGACGACTTGCTAGCCAGATAGATCACCGCGCCTACCATCTCTGATGGATCCATTCGGCGGCCTAAAGGCAGGTGGGCGTCCAGGTCGGCCTGCACCTCTTCGTCGGTCCTGTTGCTGGCGGCGATCATGCCGGGAGTGCTGGTTGGGCCGGGGCCGATGGCATTCACCGTGACGCCGTGGGGCGCCCATTCCACCGCCATAACCTTGGTGATGCCCGCCACGCCAAATTTGCTGGCGCAGTAGGAAGAACGACCTCTGGACGCAACCTCAGATAACTGAGAACCAAGGTTGATGATTCTGCCGTAACCCTGACCAACCATGTGCCTGCCAGCCGCTTGGGCACAGAAGAAAACACCCTTCAAGTTGATGTCTATTGTCGCGTCCCAGTCTTCTTCAGTAACTTCCAAAGCCGGTTTTGGGATGCGTATACCCGCATTGTTGACCAGGATGTCCAGTCTGCCGAAGTCACTCACGATCTGATCTATTGTTTTGGGCATACTCGCAAGGTCCAAGACGTCCAGAGCGTAGACCGCGCTTTTGACTCCCTCCGCTTTCACCTGGTCTTTGGTTTCTTCCGCCAGGTCCAAACGGTCTGGGCGATCTGAAACAGCCACATCAGCGCCAGCTTGGGCTAGTCCGACTGCCAGAGCAGCGCCGATCCCACGTCCGGATCCCGTAACCAACGCAGTTTGTCCCTTTAAACTCAGTCCCTCGTAGGGCATTTAGGTTCCTCCGAATCAATTCATCAGGTAGTAGATAGTTGTCATATAAAGCGAGTCCACAGTCTCGCCAGGCAGGAAATTGGCCGTAGCATAGCATACCACCCCAGTCGTCGGAATCGGCCTGGTGACGGTGAATATAAGGCGGGGACTCAGTGCTATCCGGCAGCCTGATACTTGCGTGCTCTACCTACAGACCTTAGAATCAGCCATGGCTCGGAGTATTCGATTATTTGAAAACGTTTGCCTCGGCAAGGGAATAAATGGCGGAAGCGATACAGCAACCAACGGACCGTCGGCAAAACCGGAATTTCATATTGGGCTGCCTTTCTTTCGGTCACGGGGTTTCTCACCTGTATGACCAAGGGTTCCCGATCTTCATGCCGGCAATCCAAGCCGCCATGGGCCTTACAAATTTCCAGGTAGCCTTCATGCTGGGCATCCGCCAAGGCGGATTTGGTGCTGTCAACCTAATCGGCGGGGCCATCGTCGACCAGGTGAAAGCCAGCTGGGGGCCGATACTCACTGGTTGCATGATTTGGGCGGCGCTGGGTTTTCTGGTATTGGCTGCGTCCCCTAACCTGTTCGTCTTAACCATCGCGGTGGTCATTGTGTCTGTTCCGGGCGCGCTCTGGCATCTGCCTTCTACCGCCGCTCTCTCCCGAAGATTCCCTGACCGGCGCGGCTTCGCCATCTCTATGCACGGTTTCGGCTCCAACGTGGGCAACGTGATGGCGCCTTTGGTTGCGGGCGGACTGCTGACCTTCATGCTGTGGCGGCACATCCTGCTGATTTATGCTGCCCCAGCTGCCATCATGGCCATTTTTGTGTGGTGGTCGCTTAAAGACGTGGGGAAGGAAGCTGACGACGAAGATCGACCAGCCCCTGAACGCAAGGTTATGGCCGCCTATCGGGAAGGCTTGACCATGTTCAAGAACCCGATGGTTGCCACTCTGGTATTGGCGGCCGCCATCCGCGGTGTGGCCAACAACGCACTCTTCCAATGGTCACCGTTCTACCTAAAAAACGCGACCGACGGCGGATTGGATATGGGCTATTTCACCGCCGGCGTCCACCTGGCCCTGCTCACCGGCATGGGCATAGTCTCCGCTCCCTTCTTGGGTTACCTGTCTGATAGATTCGGACGGAAACAAGTTTTGGTGCCCGGTCTGATTATCGCCGCTATATTGACCATGTTCGTGGTCAGCGCCGGAGACAGCCTGATGCTGGCGGTGTTGCTGGGTGGTATCGGACTGTTCAGCTTTGCGTTACAGCAGATCATTCTGGCGGCGTTGCTCGACGTGGTGCCCAAGGGCACTGAGGCCACCGCCTCGGGTCTGATCTTTGGTATTAACGGACTTCTTGGGTTCGGATCGCCGTTCATTGCGGCATACATTATTGAGAATATGGGAGGATACGGATCGATTTTCTACTACGTTGGCGTGCTGACCATTGTGTCTGCCTTAATCATCTCTGTTATACCCTTCCCCAACTACCGAGTGCAGAAGCCTGCTGCTGCCTAATTGTTGATTGTCCGACGCACACGAATTTCGTTTGACACGATATTTGGGGCCAGACTAAAATAGAGTCGCCATCTACCCACACGGGGGGTGAGTGCCAGGCACGTTCCATACAAATTCTAAACACAGCATCGCCGCTGGGATCTGAGATGACCGAGACGGCCCACAAGATGAAAGTTGCTTTCAATTGCGCCCCGCTGCGTCGGGGTGTTTATTTTGCCCAAATTATTGACCCTTCCATTCTCATGAGCGCGTCATGAACCAGACCATCACCGCTGTGTCTGGTCTGGAAGTTGGCCACTACACAGACCTGAAAAACGCCACCGGCTGCACTGTTTTCCTCTGCCGTGAAGGCGCTGTTGGCGGCGTGGACGTCCGTGGTGGCTCCCCCGGCACCAGGGAGACCGACCTACTCCGTCCAGTTCACCGAGTCGATCAAGTCCATGCTGTTGTCCTCAGTGGTGGCAGCGCCTTTGGACTGGATGCCGCGTCCGGGGTGGTAGCCTACCTGGAATCCCAGGGAATCGGCTACAAAGTGGGCTCGGCAATCGTGCCGATCGTGTCCTCTGCTATCCTCTTTGACCTTGGTTTGATCACCTCAAAAGTCCGCCCCGGCGCAGCAGATGGTCACCAGGCCTGTTTGGCCGCTACCTCTGGACCAATGACTGAAGGCAGCGTGGGCGCAGGTACCGGAGCAACCGTTGCCAAACTGGGCGGTGGTCGTCGCGGCGTAAAGGGTGGCATTGGCACCGCAGCGATAACCTTGTCCACCGGGCAGACCATATCCGCTGCAGTGGCGGTGAATGCCGTGGGCGGGGTCTGGGACTACAAAACCGGACAACTTCTGGCTGGCCCAAGGCGTACCGGTGGCGGATTTGACGATCCGGTAGCCATGTTGCTAACCGGCAAAGACGATGCCCCTTCCGGCCCAGTGAACACCACCATTGGGTTGGTGGCCACCGACGCCAAGCTCACCAAAGAGGACGCCAACTATCTAGCGAGGGTCAGTCACGACGGGTTCGCTTTGACCATTCGCCCCTGTCACACCGTCCGGGACGGCGATACCATGTTCGCCCTTGCCACTGGGCATAACGACTCCGAATTAGACCTAACTTCCCTGGGGGCCGCCGCTGTAGAGGTCACTGCTCAGGCGATACTTAGGGCGATTCAGCAGGCAACTGGCTTGGGCGGAATTCCGTCTATTAGTGAATTGGCAACCTAGCAAATAGAAATCAACCCTGAATACGCACCAATTCGATGACCAGGTGAATCAAAATGGCGCAGGCGGTACCGCAGAGTATGCGGGTAATCACCACCAATAATGAAATGTCCCAGGCTTGTCGCGAGGCCGTGAAACCGGTTGGCCTGGTGCCAACCATGGGCGCTCTGCATGCCGGGCACCTCAGCTTGGTTGATCAGGCGCGGGCAGACAACCTGACGGTAATTGTTAGTATCTTTGTTAACCCGACCCAATTCGGCGACCAAAAGGACTTGGAGAAGTATCCTCGGGACATGGAAGGCGACCTGGAGATGCTGCGCCGTCATGGGGTTGACCTGGTCTACGCCCCGACCGTCGATGAGGTTTATCCGAAGGGATTCAATACCTGGGTGGACGTGGGTCCATTGGCCGACAAACTGGAGGGACTGCAGCGCCCGGGGCATTTCAGGGGCGTAGCCACAGTGGTCTCCAAGTTGTTCAATGTCATGCGACCGGACCGAGCCTACTTTGGCCAGAAAGACGGTCAACAAGTGGTGGTCATCCAAAAATTGGCCATGGACCTGGATATGGGCGTGGAAGTAGTGGTAATGCCGACCATCCGTGAGTCGGACGGTCTGGCCATGAGCAGTCGCAACGTCCAGCTTTCTCCCAACCAACGTCTCGCCGCCTCAGTGATCCATCGGGCTCTGTGCCAGATGTACCTCTTGTGGTCGGGCGGCGAGCGTAACGGAGATGTTCTGCGAGAGTCCGCACGGAACATTTTGCGGGCGGAATTGGCAGTGGATGAGATTGACTATGTCAGCGTCGCCAGCATGGTTACACTGGACGAACAGACCACAATTGAAGGTCGGGCAATGGTCTCTGCGGCAATCCGTATGGGCTCTGTGAGACTGATCGACAACATAGTCCTTGAGTGAACAGTTAACTTGCAGGGATAAAAAAGCCCCCTACTCGTGAGAGTAAGGGGCTTTTTCTATTAAGCATGCATGCTCAGTCTGGTTGTGACTGATGGGGCACCGAGGGAATAAACCTAACCCTAAGTCAGTTCCTTCAGAGCTGTGGTCAGCGCCGGGAGAACGGTTTCCCAATCACCGACTACTCCGTAACGGGCTTCTTTGAAGATGTTGGCTTCAGCATCCTTATTGATGGCCACAATGACCTTGGAGCCGGAGCAGCCCGCCATGTGCTGGCTGGCGCCGGAGATGGCAACCATGATGTACAGGTCCGGAGTGATGGTCTTGCCGGTCAGTCCAACCTGATAACTGGAAGGCACCCAGCCTGAATCAACGGCTGCGCGGGACGCACCGACGGTACCGCCCATGATCTTAGCCAGTTCTTCCAAGTGGGCAAAGGGCTCGGGGCCGCCCAGCCCGCGTCCGCCGGAGATGACGATGCGAGCATCTTCTAGCTTGATGCCTTCAGCTTCTTCAATCACTGTATCCACGACTTGAGTCAGGGCCAGAGATTCGTTGAGTTCTACAGGGAAGGAAACGACCTCACCCGTGCGGGATGAATCTTCCTCGGCCGGCTCATAAGCTTTGGGCCTGATGGCAGCAATCTGAGGGGTTTGGTCACAGGTGACCACGGCGATGGCGTTACCACCATAGACTGGGCGGTTGGCCATCAATGTCTTGGAGCTAGAGTCTACGGAGACTTCTAAGCAGTCCTGGGCCAATCCAACTCCCAGACGGAAGGCCAATCGCGGGGCCAGGTCACGACCCTCGTTGGTACGGGCGACCAAGATGATGCGAGGACCGACCTCTTTGCTGAGGGCTTCCAGCGCGGATAGATGAAAATCTATCTGGAATTTGGCCAGCAGAGGGTGGTTTACCGCATAGACCTTCTGCGCACCATGGGAGATGGCCTGTTGGGCTGGTACGTCCAGGGTGTCACCCAGAAGGGCAACAGATAATTGTTCGCCAAGTTCAGATGCGATTTTCTGTCCGGCGGCCAGTAGCTCAAGGGTTGTGCTGCCCAGTTCTCCGCCCGTTGCGTCGCCAAGTATCAGTACTCCAGTGCCATCAGCCATCACGGCCTCCCGTGCTTTTTGAATCACACTACCAGTCCATGTGGATCAGCAGTTTTAAGCTTTTAAATCTAGTTAGTTGGGAATGAAAGTTAGATAACTTTGTCTTCCCGTAGTTTCAGGGCCAAGAGTCGACCAGAATCGGCCGGGTCTTCTCCTTCAATAATCTCGCAGTCTTGGTCACTGACTGGAACGAACAGGTCACGCAGGGTAATGCGTGAAGAGGACTGGGACGAGTCCAGGTCCAGGTCGGCGGAACTCCAAATTGTGGGCTTTTTCCTGGTGGCGGCCATAATGCCGCGCAGGGTTGGATACCGGGGCTGGCCCAGTTCGTTGCTCACGGTGACCAATGACGGTAGAGATGCTTCGACAACTTCGTAGCCGTCGGGGATGATCCGCTCCACGCGAACCTTGCCGTCTATGACATCAACCTTTTTGCCCAAGGAGATGGAAGCCATGCCCAGAAGCTCGGCAACGCCCAAGGGAACCTGTGCGTTGTCCCAGTCAGAGGCTTGGCGTCCGCAGATGATGAGATCAAATCCGCCCAACTTGCGAATCGCTGCCACCAGTAACTGGGCAGTTAAGAAACTGTCAATCGTATTTTCGAAGATGTCGTCCTGAAGTAGGACCAACTCGTCGGCGCCCATGGACAGTGGCTTTTTCATCACGTCCAGAGCAAATTCAGTGCCTGTGGAAATCACCGTGACGGTGGCTTCCTGGGCGTCTTTGATCAGGAGGGCTGCTTCCACCGCGTTCTCGTCAAAACCGTTGACCACGGGAGGAATGTTAGGTGGTGGTACGACCTTCTTAGAACTTTCGTCTATCCTGAATGCCGCCATGGGCATTTCTGGGTCGATTACCTGCTTCGCCAGTACGCCTATCTTGATAGCCATAGCTCTCCTAAAGGCACGGCAGGTAGCCAGTTGAGGGCCGGAAACGAGTCTGCCGAGACCTTGTGAAAGGTATCACCCAGCCTTCCGAGTGTCAATTGAAACCGAGGCTGGCCAGGCAAGCGTAAAAGGTAATAATTACATTTTTGATGCTATAATTTTGGATAATGCAAAGCCTATCTCAAGATTGTGCTGGCACCACTTGGCAAATATTCAGGTAGGTCTGCGGACTATCCCGCCGATCGCTTTGAATAAAAGAGGCCTTATTACTATGAATACTGTTAAAACATTCTTTTTGATGATGGTCATGTCGGCGTTGCTATTGTTGGTAGGAGCGATGCTCGGCGGAATCGGCGGCATAATCTTGGCCGTGATAATCGCCGTCGCAATCAACTTTGGAGCCTATTGGTTCTCCGACCGTATCGCATTGAAGATGGCCCACGCCTCTGCAGTGACGGAGAATGACGACCCGGAACTCTATAGCATCGTTCGGGAACAGGCTGAGCGGGCCGGACTGCCAATGCCCCAGGTTTTTGAGATCCGGTCTGACGCCCCCAACGCGTTTGCCACCGGCCGTAACCCCAGCCACGCCACTGTGGCCGTGACCACCGGCATCCGCCGCATTCTGAATCGTCAGGAACTTGGCGGGGTATTAGCCCATGAGATGGCCCATGTGGGCAACCGAGACACCCTGATTATGGCCATGGTCGCCACCGTGGCCGGCGCGATTTCCATGCTGGCCATGTTTGCCCAGATTTCTGCCATGTTTGGCGGTATGGGTGGTCGCAGGGGTGGCGGCGGCAACATGATTGGATTGTTGGTCGTTGCGTTTGTGATGCCATTGGCAGCAGGGTTGGTGCGGGCTGCGATCTCCCGTACCAGGGAATTCCAGGCAGATGCCACCGGCGCGCGCACCTCCGGTGACCCACTGGCCCTGGCCAGTGCCCTACAGAAATTGGAACTGGGTTCCCAGACCCGACCGTTGAAAGTGGCTGAAGGAGCATCGCATCTGTTCATTGTTAATCCGCTCAGTGGAAAAAGTATGACCAAGATGTTCTCTACCCACCCACCCATGGCGGAGAGAATTAGAAGGCTTCAGGACATAAAACCCAACTTCTAAACAATCCGGTAAACAACTTGGCGGCGCGGAATAAAAAGGCCCGGCTTTTAAACGCCGGGCCTTTTTATTTGGCAATATCAGGCGTCAATGTGGCGTGTGCTAAGTATGGCCTCATGCTAGAAGCGACAAACTTGGCCGAATTTGATTCGGTCAAGTTCTGATATTTATAGATTGAGGCCCGGCAAATCATGGTGTTGAACCTGGTATTAAATCTGCAAAAAAATCAGGCAATTAAAAAAGAGAAGTAAGTAGATATGGGTTGTTTAGTTTCGTTGTTCCGGGCTGGAGCTACACTGATTCTGGGTGTTGTTATTTTTATCGGGTTCCTCTCATACCTGGCTATAAACAACTTTTCGGACAAATTGCTTAGCGCTGATTTCTACACCAACACACTCGCCGCTGAAGACACCTACAACCGAATCTACGACGAAGTTTTGCTGGACGATGAGCTAATTGACCGGACCCGAGAATTTCTCGGCGATATCGAAATCGTCAGCCAACAAGAGATGGTTTCCCTCCTCCGCCAGATCATGCCTCCTGATTACATCCACTCAGAGGTGGAAGGAGCTATTGGGAGGACGATCGACTGGGTCAATGAAGACGTCGAGGAACTTAACCTATACGTTGATTTGGCAGCCCCTATAGCCAACGTAAAAACGGTCATGTTCAATTATATGGACGGCAGAATAGACGACCTGACCGTGGAAGCCCCCGGCATTAGTGGTTGCTCACCTGTTGCTGCGGCTAATTTGGCGGCCACCTTTGTCGTCAGATTTCAGCAGATAGCCAACGGTGTCGTACCTGAATCGGTCCCATTTTTAAAGAGTATCGACGCAACGTGCCGACCCATAATCTTTGAGCTGGCCTTTAACGATCTGATAGCTGGAGCCGGGTTGAACGCAGCGACTACGGAGTCGCTCAGAGCCGGCAAGGGCGAACTAAGAACCCCATTCGCTGCCGGAGACACGTTGGAAGTGCTGAAGGTCTCGGCCCGTTTGCTGGCTGAGCCATTGATGGACGATGCTATTGCGCGAGTCCGAGAGGACTTGGATTCTGGTGACCGATTCGATCTGATTCACCAGATCGCGAAATGGGACACTGATACCACCGAAGAACAGATCAGGTCCGACCTGAATGAAGGACGAGGTTGGATTTCAAAGGTAAACAAATTTGGTGATATGGCGTCGCTGATTATGGTGATTGGTGGTGCCGCCGCCATGGGCTTGATATTCTTCCCCAGTCTGGGAGGAATGCTACGGTGGCCGGGAATTACCCTGTTCATAACGGGTGGCTTCTTTTTCGTATTGGGCAAAATCGTTGAGGCAGAAGTCCCGAACCGACTGGTTGACGTCGTCGAAACGAGCGCCGACAAGGTGTCTGGAGTGCCGCCGTCCGTGATCGACTTGGGCGGAGACGTTCTGATGTCCTTTGGTGCGCAATTGACAGACGGATTAGTTGGGCCGTCACTCACACTTTTGACCGTCGGAATAATCCTGTTTGGGGCTTCGTTCTTCGCGGTGCTCTTCAGCAAGTTCATACCCGTCGTTAAATAATCAGCAGCACCAATTAAACGCAAAAAGAGGGCGAGAATTATCCCGCCCTCTTTTGTTCACTAGTCCCCTGATTAACTCGTAGTTGAGATCTTAGAACAGAGCTATTGGGCTCACTGGCGACCCTGTTACGTTGCGGAGACGGAGCGGCGCCAGCGTGAGCATGAACTCGTAACGGTTCCTCTGGGCACAGGCCTCCGCAAGTTCCTCAAGGTTGGCATTGTCAATCAACCACAAGCCCAAGGTGACCAGGCACATGGTGTGTAACGGCGAGCCAATGGTGCTGTAGTGAGAGGGCCGGAAGTCGTTGGAAGTGTCAGTGCCCAGCATGGCCACCCCTCGCTCCTTGAACAGCGGTGTGCAGGCCACCTGACAGGCGGTCATGGGCTCTCCGGCCTTGGCTGGCGGGCTGGCCAAGCGCATCTTGTAGTTGCCGGTGCGAACCAGAAGTACGTCCCCTTCCTCAATCTTGACCCCCTGGGCCTCTTCAGCTTCCAGCAGGTCCACCGGCATCACTGGCTCGTTGGGGTCTAAGAAATCCACTCCCCGAAGCTTGGGCAGGTCCAGCAGCACGCACTTGGTCACGATCCCTGAGTATGCCGCCTCGATGGAGTGTGTCTGAGCGCCTTGCCGAGACGTGATCATGTTGGAGGGCTTCCCGTTATAAAGCTGACCTTTCCATGAGTAATGAGACATCGCGTCAATGTGGGTGATGCTCTGGCCGTGGAAGACCATGCCAATGAACTCGGCCGCGCCCCGGCGGGCGAACTGGCGTTCCATAGAATCTTCGTTCCGGCCCTCGCCGCTGTCGACCATGAAACGCTGCACTTGAAACGTGACATCGGCGTTCATGTCGCTGCTGATGGGGCGGGCACAGCTCACCGGGATGCCGTCTTGCACCAGCGCTGCTGCCTGCAAGCGTTTCTCCGGGGTTATCAGGTTCAAACAGCCAAGCTGGTCATCGTCACCCCAGCGGCCCCAGTTGCTGAGAGATTCCATCCAGCCAAGCACTGTTGCCTCGTCGGGGATCTGCCTGGAAGTTGTCTGTACCATGCGTCCGCCTCCTGATGGTGACTATCAATATGAAAACCGATTAGGTATGCCTAGGAGTTTGGTTCTGCTGATTCAAGGACTGCCGCGATGAAATCAGGAGCGCCGTTCAGAAAATCCTTGATGTCCACAGCCTTTTTCCCTTCGAGCTGGACCTTGTGCAACCCCAAGAACCCTTCGCTCGTAGCCACAGCTGCCGGAACATCCGGGTGATCAGTTCTGACCACCGTTCCCGGTACGAATTCAGTGGAAGACGACGATATAAGTGAAACTTCGATTATTTTTAAGCCGCTGCCGTTCCAGTAGGTAAATAGTCCCGGCCAGGGGCTGAATGCCCTCACCCGACGTTCCAATTCAACCGCACTTAGCGACCAGTCGGCCAGGCCGTCGGCGCGCTCATACTTGCGTGTAACAGATGCCAAAGCCTCGTTTTGGGGCTCTGAGGTCAATTCCCCTGATTGCCACTGTGGGATGCTTTCTTGCAGCAGCTCTCCGCCCAATTCAAAGAGCTCTGTGGCCAGTCCCTCTGCGGTCTCATTGCCCTTCATAAAGAACTCATGCTGGGCAATCAGTGGCCCAGTATCCATTCCTTCGTCCAGCAACATGATGGTGACGCCAGTGATTAGATCGCCATTCAAAATGGACGTGACCACCGGGGACGGACCCCGATACCGAGGCAGGATCGATGGGTGGATGTTGAGGCAACCCAGTGGCGCGAGGTCCAAGACTGGCTTCGGGAGCAGCTTGCCGTAGGCCGCGACAACGATCACGTCCGGCTGGAGCGCGGCCAGTTCGTCCTGCACCTCTTGTTTACGGAAACTGGCCGGTTGGACCACGTTGAGACCATGTTCAATGGCATAGTCTTTGATTGGAGACGATTGGGGCTGACGGCCTCGGCCGGCGGGACGGTCAGGCGGGGCGTAGACGCCCACAACCTCACAGCCTTCCATGCCGACAAGACTGGCAAGAACAGGGACTGCAAAGGATGGGGTACCCATGAAAACAAGACGCATGGAGTCAAATACCTATTTAATTACTATTAAGGACTGTGGTCGGATGTTTGGGGAACAAATCGCTGGGCATTTGTTGTGGCTAGGCTTACATAATCAGTTGTCACGAACGTTTATTCTCTTGACACTGAAAAATAGCCCTTGGTAAAATACCTTAACCGCTTGGCGGAAATAAATGATGGAGGTGAAGTACATGGATGATAGTTTAACGCACAGGGGCGATGGTAGGCATCAGTCTGGACACGACGAGGTGATTGTTTCGTAGCGACTAGCTCGAAATAAGTTATCCCGTACGTCGGGCCCAGGCCAATGTCTACCATCGCCCCTTGACCCCGGTTTGTACCTAAGGGCGAGTAAAGCAACCCAGAGTTGGCCGGGCCCGTTTTTTTGCCCGGCGAATTCGCCGGTTTTTTCATTTTTAAGGATTGGTTTGAAATCTGCTTCTTGACACTTGTTTAGGCGTCAAAAAATCAAATATCATCAAAGATTTAGGCGTAGGTCGTTTGACAATGAATGCCTCTCGCCGTAAAATCGCCACGCATGGGAACCGCAATGACGGTACCCGGGAGAATAGGAAATAAATGATTCGGATTCGCCTTGCCAGGGTTGGTAAAAAAGGCCACCCCTCTTACAGAATAGTAGTAGCGGAAGTTACCGCACCCCGTGATGGTTCCTATCTCGAATGGATTGGGAACTATGACCCCATGGAAGACCCGCCCGTCACGACTTTGAAGAACGAGCGTGCGGCCCACTGGTTGAGCATGGGAGCAATCCCTTCTGACGCTGTTGCCCGGATAATGTCCGCCAACGGTTTGATGGAGCGCACCCCCACACAGAAGACGGCCACCACGAAAAACCCTGATGCCGCCGCAGTTGCTGCTCCCGCTGCCACCGCCACTGCTGCTGAAGCACCAGCTGAAGAGGCCCCGGCCGAAGAAGCTGTAGCTGAGGAAGCTCCCGCAGAAGAAGAATCTACCGATGAAGCGGCTGCTGAATAACAGCTCCCGCCGCAATCATCGCGTTCACCGTTTCTTTGAGTACTTAAATACCCTATGAAAGAACTGATTGAGTACATAGCCCGATCTTTGGCCAGCGACCCTGATTCCGTGGTTGTCACAGAATCCATGGAGGACGGTCGCATGGTCTTCCGACTTCAAGTTGCCGATGAAGACAAAGGCAAAGTGATTGGCCGCCAAGGTCGGGTTGCCCAGGCGATCCGCGTACTACTGCGCGTGGCCGCAGTCAAAGATGGCACGCAAGCCTTCTTGGAAATCGTATAACTTCCTCCCCTTCCTCGTGCGGCTCTCCGCCGACTTCGGAACTCCACCATGTCTGATCCTTTCTCGTTATCAGAATCTGAACCAGAACCGGCATCAACACCACCTTCTGATGCCCTAATTGCCGTTGGGCGCATTCTTGGCGCCCACGGACGGGACGGAGAGATTCGAGTACGTTCAACCAGCGACGTTCCGGGCCGATTTGAAGAAGGCCAAGTCCTCATCTTGTCTAAAGATGGGATGATTCCTGAAGAAGAGACCTACCGGATCTCTATCAGTCGGACCACCGTCAGCAAGGGCAATGTTGAACTTATTCTTGCCCTCCAGGGCTACCATGACCGAGACCTGGCATTGAAATTCGCCGGGTATTGGCTCTGCGTGGCCCAGTCTGAGGTGCCTCCAGCGGAAGAAGGGGAATATTTCCACTACCAACTACTTGGCCTGAAAGTGCGCACGCAAGAAGGCGAAGAATTGGGCACCTTGGCTGAGATACTGGAAACCGGCGCTAACGATGTATACGTGGTCACTGGCGGCGAAAAAGAGCTATTGGTGCCTGCAGTGGGTAACGTCGTGTGTGAGATAGACATCGATGCCGGGTTGATGGTCGTTGATTTACCTGAAGGTTTGCGCTGAAATCACTTTGACCCTCGCTTTACGCTAATGCTAGAATCGGGGCTGAATAGGCTTTTAGGAAATCCCTGAAAGCGAATCAAAACTTGTGGGAATCTGGCGTTGGAGGTAATCGCCGATGCTATCCTGGATTCCCAGGAGGAATGTGCAATGTCCGGTCACTCGAAATGGTCAACAATCAAGCATCAGAAAGGCGCTGCTGATGCCAAACGTGGCGTCCTTTTTACCAAGATAAGCCGTGAACTGGCAATCGCCGTCAAAAATGGTGGCGGTTCCGATCCAGACATGAATTTCCACCTGAGACTGGTCTTGGATAAAGCCAAGTCCGCCAACATGCCTCAGGACAGTATCGCCAGAGCGGTGAAACGAGGCTCCGGTGAGGGTGCCGAAGGCGAGACACTCGAAGAGATTACTTATGAAGGCTACGGTCCTGGCGGTGGAGCTATTCTTTTGCAGGCGTTGACCACCAACCGCAACCGGACCGCCTCCGATGTACGTTCGGCTTTCAGCCGAGGCGGCGGTAACCTTGGTGAGAGCGGATGTGTTGCCTGGAACTTCGATTACCTGGGCGTGATTGGCCTGGAGATGACCGACACCGAACGAGGCGAAGAGCTCACTATGATTGCCATAGACGCCGGTGCCGACGATGTGAAATTGGAAGATGAGTATCTAGAAATATTCACCGCCATTGACCAACTTCAGAACGTGCAGAAAGTGCTGGCTGACGAGGGAGTTCCACCAGAAGCTGGTCAATTTTCCATGGTTCCCAAGACCATCATCGCCCTTGACGACAAACAGCAAGAACAAACCCTGCGGCTCCTGGACACGCTCGAAGATTTGGACGACGTGCAAAAGGCCTACACCAACGCAGACTTCTCAGTTGAAGTGCTGGAGCGTTACGGTTCAGCCTAGGGATTTAACTGGCGGTGTTCTCGCCGTCGGGGTAGTTGGAAAACTGACGGGCGGTGTGTGATGGGAATACTGGGGATTGATCCCGGGACTTTGAAGATGGGCTACGCCGTAATTGGCGAAGGTCCCAATCCCCATGCTGATGATTACGGCGTAATCGCGCTCCCCCGCAAGATGCCCCTGGAACAACGCCTCTACCAACTCCACACCCACATCCTGAACCTGATTGCCATCTTTAGCCCCACTGCCGTTGCCGTGGAGCAACCCTTTATGGGCAAAGGCGAGCGTGCCTTTCCCAATTCGGCAATGGCGGTTGGACAGGCTCAGGCTGCGGTGTTCATCGGTGCTGCCAGTCAGGGAATCCCCATCTATAAATACGCTCCAGCGCAGGTGAAACTCTCGGTCGCCGACTATGGCAATGCGACCAAAGAGCAGATGCGCCAAATAGTTGCCGCCACCCTGGGCTTAGATGAGATTCCTGCCACCGACGCCGCGGACGCCTTGGCTGTGGGACTTTGCCATCTGATTCAGTCGCAGTCCAACGTGGCACTAGATCGGATAATCACACCTGGACAAGAACGCTGATTAGTTAGTTTTCTGGCATAGCCCAAGGTCGGCTTTGCATTTGGTTTTTTGGGAAATTTGGCGCGGTTCTACCGCTCGGCCCGGCCCTGGCGTCTTTGGATTGAAGAGGGACTACGGTGCCCAGATATCGGTGCCCAGATAATAGTAGGTGTGTAGATGATAGTAGGCGTGCATGGGACTCTGGAAACCACCGGCCCGGATTGGGTCCATGTCCGTGTTGGAGGTGTGACGCTAAACGTGTCCATCCCGGCAAACTCCGTGTCCGGCTTGGGGGCCATCGGTTCCCAAGTCACGCTGCACACCCATCTCCGTATCCGCGACGATGAACCGGTCTTATTTGGCTTTACCGACCCTGCGTCACTGGGTCTATTTGGCATGCTAACAGCAGTCTCAGGAGTTGGGCCAAGAACCGCACTGGCCTTGCTATCCAGCCTCGACCCGTCGCGCCTACAGACTGCCATCGTGAGCGGAGATGTTGCGGCGTTGTCCTCGGCTCAGGGTGTCGGCAGCCGCACTGCCAGCCGGATTATCCTAGACCTCAAAGGCAAGCTAGAAGACGCTGAGTTCGCTGATGTTGGCTTCTCTGAAGGCACCGATGGCCAAGTGATTGCCGCCCTTGCTGCCTTGGGCTACTCACCCGCGGAAGCTAGGGCTGCTGCTGGTGCTCCCGCCGTCATGGCCGAGAGCGAGGTCGATGACCGAATTCGCGTCGCTTTGCAACAATTCGCCACTAGAGGCTAAGACCTTAAATAGTTTGGACTCGAATTGGCGATTCCAATGACCTATTCCCAAAAGTGATTCATGTTGAATGTCTTTGCAACGAACACGTTGGTTTCAAAGACATTCAGGCCTCTATGAGCCTGTTTGGCAAGTGGTCCAAGCCCAATATCGTGACCCATATTCGCCGCCGAAACGGTGTTCAACTCTATGCGACATGGGTACACGGAGAAGCGGAATTCCTGTCGGCGTAATGCCTCGATAATCTAAGACAATAGAGACGTGCGGTACTTCGTATCCCCTTATATAATAGCCAGACAAATTTCGTTAGAAGGGACTCGTTAGACGATGGCAACCTACGCTCGCGGTAAAAAATGGGCCGATGCCGGTAATAACATCCAAAAAACTTGGGACGCGAACATCAAGCCTGATGATCGCAAGTTTAAACTGGTCTCAGATTTCAGCATGACCGGTGATCAACCCGCTGCCGTAGCACGATTAGCTGAGGGGGTGGAGAAAGGTTTCACCCGCCAGACCATGCTGGGCGTCACTGGTAGTGGCAAGACCTTCAGCATGGCCAACATCGTTCAGCAGGTTCAGCGTCCCACACTGGTCATGGCCCACAACAAGACCCTGGCCGCGCAGTTGGCCTCCGAGTTCAAAGAGTTCTTTCCTCATAACGCGGTCGAATACTTCGTCTCCTACTACGATTATTACCAGCCTGAGGCCTACGTTCCCCATTCTGACACCTACATTGAAAAAGACTCCAGCGTGAACGAAGAGCTGGACAAACTCCGGCTCTCGACCACAACTTCGCTTCTGACTCGGCGCGACGTCTTAATCGTTGCTTCAGTTTCTTGTATTTACGGTCTGGGTGATCCGAACGATTACTTCAACTTGGTTGCCCAGGTGAAGGTCGGCGAAAGTCGCAACCGCAGCCAGTTGGTCCGCCAACTGGTGGACATGCAGTACGAGCGCAACGACATGGACCTGGCTAGAGCCAAGTTCCGGATTCGCGGCGACACCCTCGAACTTGTTCCGGCCTATGAAGATGCGGCGATTCGCATCCAGTTCTTCGGAGATGAAGTTGAACGCATCGTCAAAGTGGACCCGTTGACCGGTGAAGTTCTCGATGACCTGCAAGAGTTCTCCATCTACCCGGCCAATCACTTCGTTACGTCCAAAGAAAAGATGGAAATGGCAGTCACCACCATCCGCGAGGAATTGATTGAACGCCTAGCGGAACTGAAGCAGGCGGGCAAGATTCTGGAAGCCGCTCGCCTGGAGAGTCGCACCCACTACGACTTGGAAATGCTCCAGGAGACTGGGTTCTGCTCGGGCGTGGAGAACTACGCCCGCCACCTGTCTCAGCGACCAAAGGGTAGCCCGCCATGGACTTTGCTGGACTATTTCCCCGACGACTACCTGATGTTTGTGGACGAGTCGCACATGACGCTGCCCCAGGTCAGGGGGATGTACAAGGGCGACATGTCCCGTAAGTCCACCCTGGTGGACTTTGGTTTCCGCCTTCCATCGGCCATGGACAACCGGCCCTTGAACTTTGAGGAGTACGAAGAGCACGTCAACCAGGTGGTCTACGTTTCGGCCACCCCCGGTCCATTTGAACTGCAAAATAGCAGCACGGTGGTTGAGCAGGTGATTCGCCCCACTGGATTACTAGACCCCACGGTTGAAGTTAAGCCTACGGAAGGCCAGATCGACGACCTTCTTCAGGAGATAAGGGTCAGAATAGAAAAATCAGAGCGGATTCTGGTCACCACTCTCACCAAACGGATGGCTGAGGAACTGGCCGACTATCTGTCGGAGATGGGCATCCGCAACACCTACCTACACTCGGATATCCAAACCCTGGACCGCATCGAGATTCTGCGTGATTTGCGGATTGGTGTCTACGACGTGATTGTAGGCATCAACCTGCTTCGGGAGGGCTTGGACCTTCCGGAGGTCAGCTTGGTGGCCATCTTGGACGCTGATAAAGAGGGTTACCTGCGGTCTGAAACGTCAATGGTCCAGACCATTGGCCGGGCCGCCCGTCACTCCAACGGCCACGTGATCATGTACGCCGACCGCATCACGGACTCCATGCGAAAAGCCATCGACGAGACCAACCGTCGCCGGTCGATCCAAGGTGATCACAATAAACAGCACGGCATTGAGCCCATGAGTATCCAAAAAGAGGTCCATGACATCACCGAGGGCATCAAGGCCATTGCCGAGAGCCGGACCCGCTATGACGTGGTGCGCAATGAAATGTCGCGCTCTGACATGTTCAAAGTGGTGAAGGATTTGGAAGTTCAGATGAAGGAATCGGCCAGAGGCCTGCAGTTCGAGAAAGCAGCCCAGTTCCGCGACGAGATTTTCGAGTTGCGCCGCCTCCTAGCTCTAGAAGAAAAGATTATCGGCCCCGGTGACCTAATGCCCGAGGACGTGTCCGCGCCAGAAGAAGAACCGGCTTAGGTTTAATTCGAGCTTGGGTTGCCTGATAAAGCAGACAAAAAGAGAGAGGGCACGGAATAATCGTGCCCTCTCTCTTCTTAGGTTGTCATTCTGAGGCGTTAGCCGAAGAATCTCGTTACTGGCCATAAAAGTCATTTAGCTGAGCAACGAGACCCTTCGCTGCGGCCCAGGGTGACAAACGCGTGAGTACTTGGCCCTACTCCGTGATGTCCCATCCTAAGAAATTGCAGACCGCCTGTCCCATCACCAAATCGAGGTCTGTGCCGGAGAGCCAGGGTAGTTCTTCGGTGAACAGGGTTACGCATTGCTTCCAGGAGCAGGGCATGCGGGTGATGTCGGTGCCCCAGAACATGCGCTCTGGGCCAAACGCGTCATATATCTGGTGCAGGTAGTCGTGGATGCTGCTGTACGGATAAGGCCCGCTGGAATAACTGGGCGCGCCAGTGGCCTTGATGGCCACGTTTGGGTACTTGGCCAGGGCCAACATTTCCGGAAGTGTGGCAAAGGACTCGGCGTCAGTCTTACCGCCAACACGGCCCAAGTGATCGACGATCAACTTCAAGTTGGGGTGCTTCTCAGCTATTGGGGCGACCATCGACATATAATTGGACGCCATCAACGCCACGGGGATGCCCAAGAGTTCCGCCTCAGGCCAGATCCAGTCCATGGTCCCATCCGTGGGCCAAGTTGCTTGGTGCGGCTGGGTAAAACTGAACCGGAAACCCAGCATGCCAGCTTGGCCCATCCAACCGTCTACCAATGAGCGACTTGCGTCTTGATCAAGGGGGATTTTGCCCAGGATGGAAAGTCGATTAGGGTGAAGCTTCGCAGCCTCTAAAGCCAGGCCGTCGGAATTCGGGTCCCAGCTTGGCGGATGAATAATGGCCGCATTTATGCCGCCCTCGTTCATCTCCTTGAGTAGGTCGTCGGTCAGGAAATCTGGGATCTGACGGTGGCCGGGGTTAGCAGGGATATGACCCGCCCAAAGATGTACCTGGGCGTCTACAATCAACATTTTGCAGTACTCCTCACGTTTCTAATTCGACTATTTGCTGAGCCCAGCTAATCTACCATACGCAATCAATCCATAGTAGACATCAACTTAATGCATGCCCCAAATAAAGCCGCCAACAACCCATATTCAGACTGTTGGAGGCTGGTTTACGGAAATTAATGTGCCGAACGTTTTATCCGGCTTTGGCTGGGAACGGTATCGAACCCAGATGAGGCCCAACCCAGTTGAGTTCATTGGCCAAATGCATTGCGCCGGCCGGAACAAACAGGTTACTGGTCAACTGCCAGCCTGACCCATCCCAGGTAATCTCGGAACCGGGCACTGTGAGCGCACCGGCCATGGAAGGCGGAAGGGTATTCGTCAGGTGGTAGTAATTGACGTTGGGCAGGTTCTGTTCCCAGGGACTGGACATTGCGCCGCTCTTGCAGGGATGGGTGTGGCCGTGGTGTCAGCGCCGCAGGCCACCACGAATAATCCAATGGCCATAAAAATGGCAGCGAATGTCTTCCGAAATCGTAGGGGAACTAGGGTCATCATCATCTCCTGGCATATTTGGTCTTGCACCCTGTTACAGGTGTCCAAACCATATGATGTGACAACATTCACAAAGGATTCAGCTAAATAGGGGCAATTTAGAAATTGTGAAGAACTCTTGCAATGTCAGCCAGGTTAGCGGTACGCGAGGCAATCACTGGGGCTAGTCAAATAGAAACGAATGATCGAGAAGGGTGACGATGAAGGTCAGCAGAGATTACTTGGAAGCCACGGCCTGGTGCAGTCGGGTTAGCAGCGCTCCGTTTTCCTCGGCGGAGAAGTTGTCGACAGTGGGCACTGCATCTCCGGTGGTGCCGTCGACGACCCCTGATTCAATCATGCCGTGGAGCATGGCGGTCTCCGACTCCACTGATGGCAGAAGGTTCTGACCAGAGATGCGGGACAAGGCTGCCACAAGGCCATAGCCGCCCCAATTGGACACGCTGGCTATGACTAAGCGGTCAACCTGGTTTACCGCCGGATAATCGGGCAGGGAGTCAACCTGAGGTATTACTTCGGCCAGGTTGCCCATGCCAATCTCGTTGCCGCCATCGCCAATGCCAACGGAAGGTACATCAGAGTCGAATAGATAGTCCAACCGGGCGGTATGGCGTGAAATGTCCACGTAGCGCATGTTCAGGTAGGTGTCTTCTCTAGTCCGGCCGCAACGCTCAATGGAAATCAGAAGCGAAGGTTTAACTTGCTCCAAGATGCCCTTGGCCTGCTTCTTGCTGGAAGCCACGCCGTCAATCGGGAAATCTATGACATCTGACCCGTTCCCGAATTCACGCAGCACTGGCGTGGTGTACTCGTCGCTGACGTAGGTGACCTTGCGACCCAAGGCTTTGAGCGCCTCGCCAATGGCAATGGCACCGGACGGCCCGTCTGTCTCTGGTTTCCCAGCCATCACTACGTAGAAGCCGGTGACGATTATGACGTCGCCAGGATTGTCCATAATGAACTGCGCAGCCTGCGAGCAATAGTCGTCGGGAAGATAGGGGCGCAAGGCAAGCATCCCCCGCTTGTCCTGCGACAGAATGATGTCTTCGATTGTTTCGCCCATTTGGCCTGTTTCTACCAATTCCTCACCCTCAAGACCAGTTGCTTAATCGGTTGCTTAAAGAACTGCGTAGTCAGTGTCCCGTTTGTTGGTGATAAACATCTTGCCGGGGGCGTGGGTAATCATGAGCGGTGGTTTGCAGTTCAGGGCCACCGCTTGGGGAGTTACTCCACAAGCCCAGAACACCGGTTCTTCGTCGTCTTTTATTTCTACCGCGTCGCCAAAGTCGGGCTTGGAGATATCCATGATGCCGATGTCATGAGGAGTGCCGATGTGGATGGGCGCTCCATGGGTGGCAGGGAACCGGGAGGTCACCTGTACCGCCCGGACAACCTGGCTTCGTTTTATCGGCCTCATGCTGACCACCATTGGGCCGGAGAAGATGCCGGCTGGAGTGGTGGGTATGTTGGTGATGTACATTGCTACGTTGTTGCCGGTCTGTTGGTGGCGTAGTGGAATACCCGCGTCAACCATGGCTGCCTCAAACGAGAAGCTGCAGCCTAGCAAGAATGAGACTAGGTCGTCGCGCCAGTAATCTTCAATTGTGTCGACCTCGGCGGAAAAAATTCCATTCTCGTAGATACGATAGCCAGTGGCGTCGGTCCTGATGTCAGCTCCCGCAGACGTAATCACCGGCTCAACCTGTCCCGGCTCAATGACTTCTAGCAGCGGACAGGGTTTTGGGTTGCGTTGGCAGAACAGCAGAAAATCAAAGGCCAATTCTTTGGGAAGGATGGCCAGGTTGGCCTGTACGTGGCCTGGTGCAACTCCAGAGGTTATGCCGCGCCAAGCGTGGGACCGGATCTGCTGGCGTACTTCCTGGACTGTGCCGACGACTGTCTGAGTGGCCATAGCTTCACTTCCTATGAATTTCGAATCTCCAAACAACCCGAAATTAGATGATTGAACTGACTGTCGCTGGGTTACCGCCATGATAGTTCCGCCCTAGTTTAGCGTCAATGATAGTGGATGGTCTTTGCGCCGGATTGGTAGTTTATGACGAAAATGTTCCTGTGCAACCGAATCTGTTTGTTATACTTTTGCTGGCAACCAAAAAGCCCAGGGAGCATCAGGCCACAGCTTGTATCATCTATTTGTATTGACCAGCCACGGAGGCGCGCCCAGCGGACTGGCGGACACCATCGACCGCGCTGGTATGACGTGCCAGATTGGCGTGGAACTGGAACAGCTAGGCGATAACGGAAACACCCCTCCAGATGCCGTGCTGTTGGACCTATCTTCCATGGAACAATTGGACGCTAGACATCTGGTTGAAGAGTGTCACAAACGGAAACTCCCGGTTTTGATTTCTGTGCCCAGAGATGCCATGGCAGATTACGATTCTTCTTTGAATTCTGACGAAGTTGTAGTCAACCCGGTATCCGAGGCTGAGCTGACAACTCGGGTAAAACTAGCCATGTACCGGGTCAATGGCCCGGCTGGACCTACCTTACTTCGCGTTGGGGACCTCTCCATCGACCTGGAACGATACGAAGTGAACGTAGCCGGGCGTCGAGTGGCTTTGACCTATAAAGAGTTTCAATTGCTGGTGCTGCTGGCTTCGAACCCTGGTCGGGTCTACACCAGAGAGGCGCTGTTGAGCCAGATATGGGGCTATGACTACCTGGGCGGCACCCGGACTGTAGACGTTCACATTCGGCGGCTCCGCTCCAAGGTGGAAGCACCCGGTCGCTCGTTCGTGGAGACCATTTGGAACGTGGGCTACCGGTTCAAAGAACCAGCCTAGCCAGCCGGGTTGCCCCTTTGGTTTGTCACCTAGACGAGCCGCCTGAAAACCGCTTTATTCCTCTCCCAACTCCCTTACTGACAGATTTGTTTAGTTTGCCAAAGTATTCTGGGTCGGCTAGCATAACTTGTTGCTTGGCAACAGAATCAACAAACCAAGGCGCTGGATAAAACATCGCAGGCGCGAAAGAGTTTTTAATGACTATCTATAACTTTGCTGCAGGCCCCGCCACTCTGCCTGCGCCGGTGCTTCTGGAAGCGCAGAAAGACTTGGTCTCGTTCCCCGGCTCCGGGATGTCCTTGTTGGAGATGAGCCATCGGTCAAAGCCCGTCCAGGGGATGATCGAGAGCGCAGAAGAGAACATTCGCGCTTTGGCCGGAATACCTGACAATTACCATATTCTCTTTCTCCAGGGCGGAGCTTCAGCGCAATTCTCCATGGTTCCCATGAACCTGTTGACTCCGGGCGGCAAGGCTGACCATCTGGTCACCGGTAATTTCGCCAACCTGGCCCTGCAAGACGCACAAAAAGTCGGCGATGTTCGAGTAGCCGGTTCAACTGCGGACCGGAACCACGACCGTGTGCCCACCCCTGACGAGATGACCCTTGACCCCGATGCCGACTACGTTCACTTCACGGGGAATAACACCATCTACGGGACCGAGTGGCCGGCAGAACCCGAAGTTGGCAACGTTCCATTGGTTGGGGACCTTTCTTCCAACATATTTAGCAAGCCCATCGATGTTTCCAAGTACGGGCTGATCTACGCCGGTGCACAGAAAAACTTGGGCGCGGCTGGCGTTACTCTCGTGTTGCTTCGAAATGACCTGTTGACTCGCAGTCCGGATACACTCCCGGCAATGCTGAATTACAACACCCACAGCAAGGGACATTCCGCCTATAACACTCCTCCGGTGTTTTCCATCTACATCCTCGGTCTGGTGGTGAAATGGCTGTTAGATCAAGGCGGTCTGGAAAAAATGGCAGCCCAGAACGAAGACAAAGCCAAGCTACTCTACGACCAACTGGAGGCGTCAGAGTTCTATCGAGGCCACGCACTGCAAGGGAACCGCTCTCGCATGAACGTGACTTTCAACCTGCCCAACCCGGAACTGGAGGCACAGTTTGCCACTGAAGCCACGGTTGAAGGACTGGTAGAGCTGAAAGGCCACCGTTCCGTGGGCGGAATAAGAGCTTCGATCTACAACGCCTTCCCGAAAGAGGGCGTTGAAACCTTGGTGTCGTTCATGAAGGAATTTGAGCGGATCAACGGCTAGACTAAGCAACTTGAACTAAAGAGATCGGAGCCAAGAATGACCACAATTAAACTGGCATCTGGAACGTCTGTGGAGATTGACGACGCCTTGTACAACTTTGTGAGGGCTGAGCTTGTTCCAGGCACGGGCAAGACCGTGGATGAGGTTTTCAGCATACTTGGAGACTTGGTGCTGGATTTTGGTCCCCGAAACCTGGAACTCTTGGAAAAACGAACTTCCAGACAGGCCAAAATAGACGAATATTACCTGGCGAATCGGAAGGCTGGCTGGAAACCTACGCTAGAATCGGCAACCAAGGATGCCTCAGAATTGGGTCAGTTTCTGGTAGACGAAGGTTATCTGGATACCGAGCCAGCCCCGGGCAGCGCCACTGACTTCAGCATGACCACCCCGGAACTTGATCTGGAAATGTCTCAGAACGGCCCAGAACTAGTTACTCCGGTGAACATTGCCAGCATGGCGGTTGGCGGGGCCAACGCCAGGTGGGGCAGCCTCTATGATGCCTATTTTCTCAGTGATATAAATCTGGAAATTGACCGCGAGTCGAACCGGGCCGAACGTCTGCAAATGGTCGTAGACCGGACCAATGAATACCTCAGTTTAGACGTTGCCCAATGGGCAAACGGCTTGGGGTTCAAAGACTTTGTCTCCTATTCTGTAAGCCCCGACTCAAGCGGCAAACAGGTTCTCCAAGCCCGGACCAGCGACGGCACTGTGGTTGGGTTACAGCACCCCCCCAAGTTCATTGGGTTCAATCAAGACGGCGACCAACTGACAGAATTCTTCCTTGATGACAATAACCTGAAGATTCAGTTCCAGCTTTACGAAGGCGGAACGGTTAATAAAGAAAACGGACAATTCAGGGATCTGATTGTTGAATCAGCGGTGACCAACATAGTTGATTTTGAAGATGCGGTTGCCATCGTCGATGGCGAGGACATGGTTCAGGCGTTGCGGAATTACCTGGGATTGATTCGAGGTGATATCCAGGCGCAAAGTTCCCGCGGCGCGTTGAAGACGATGAACTCAGACATCGACTTCATCGGCGTTGATGGAGTGCCTCAGACCGCTAAAGCCACCAGCTTGATGTCCGTCCGCAACGTATCGCTGCATATGTATACCGACATGGTGAAAGTGGACGGACAGGACATTTCCGAGAGGATTCTGGGCGTGCTGCTGACCACGTTGATTGCCACTGCCCATGACAAAGGGTCAACCGGCACCCCTGATTCAGGTGGTGTTCCAACCAGGGGGCCCAACAGCAAAAAGGGGTTTGTTTACCAGGTGACTCCCAAGTTGCAGACCGCAGAGGAAGTTGCGGAACAAGTCCGATTTTTCGAGGCTGTTGAAGCAAGCTTGGGTTTGGCCAAGAACACCATTCTCCTAGGCATAATGAACGAAGAACTTGGTATGACGCTGCAGCTTGCAGAGTCACTCAAAGCCGCGCAGAGCCGGGTATTCTTCACCAATACCGGGTTCTTGGATCGCACAGGCTCACAGATACGAGTGCAGACTCACGCGGGGCCCGTTGATCTGCGTGACGATCTCACAGCCTCCGTCTTTAACACCAGCTATGAACTGCACAACGTAGATGTGAGCCTCCGGGCTGGCGTCCACACCCAAGGCAAGATCGGCAAGGGGATGCAGGTCAAGAACCGGGCTATGGTGGAAATGATGGAGAACAAGATCAACCATCCCAAGAGCGGGGGCAACACCGCTTGGGTGCCTGCGCCAAACCCCAGCCACCTCCATTCCATGCACTATCACATGATTGACGTTGACCAAGTGCAGAGAGTGATGGAAGATTCGCCTTCTCCGGACATTTCCAGGAGAGACCTGCTGACTTTCCCTGTATTAAAGCGCGAGAAACTAACCGACGCTGCAACAAAAGAAACGTTGCTGCTCAGCTACGCCCACAGCATGGTCGCCTATGTGGAACCCTGGGTTCACCGAGGTATTGGCTGCAGCGGTGTTCCCAACTTCAACCAGGTTGAGGAGATGAAAGACCGTGCCACTGAGAGAATTGACGGGGCGATAATCGCCAACTGGAAGCTCCATGGAGTGGTCAGCCAGGCAGAGATTGAAGATGCTGTTAAAAAGGCGACTGAAATCTTGGACGAACAGAACGCCGGACAGGCTGGTTACGTACCAATGACCGATACCGAGGAAAAACGTGAAGGCCTGCTCCAAGAACCGGCAATCTGCGCGGTGTTGCAGATAATCGACGATGCTCTGACTTCTCCCAGCGCGTATGTGGAACCGGCATTGTTCAAGTATCGTAAGGCAGTGAAAGCCGCCGCAGCTTAAAAACTTGGTTCAGTTTAGAGAACTAATCTCCGTAGACTTATTTGTAATCTGCAGCGATTTACTTTTAGGCTATGAGCTCTTACCGAACCTCTCGCATCGTTCTGATGTTTTGTCTAACGTCATCAAGGGTGAACGGCTTGTTCATCAGATTGTGATGCGTCTCTGATAAGTAATAAGGCGGTGTTGGCAACCAGCAAAAGTGGGACACTTTTGTTAAGGAGAGATCAGGGGGAATGGCGGTGTTCTGGGACTCCCGGAGCAGTCGGTCGTAGCGTTTGCGTTGGGCTAAGGTCTGAGCTTTCACCTCCTTTCTCGTGATCAGGGTCTCTTCCGTGCGTCTTCCGTGTAGGACATCATCGGGCGTCACGTTGCCAAGGGGTTTGTGATAATGGCGGTTGTTGTAGTAGTCCACGAAGCCGGAGATGGCCTCCTCCAGATCACTCGGCGCCTCGTACGGGACCTGGTTCACTTCTTGCTTGATACTCTGGTGGTAGCGCTTTAGCTTCCCGTTGGTTTGTGGGTGGTAAGGCTCTGCCCGGATGTGACGGATCCCTACCAAGCTCAGGTAGTCGCAAAAAGCCCTGGATACGTAGCCCGATCCGTTGTCGCTTAGCAGTCTGGTCCGGTCTTCCAAAGGCACTTCAGCCATGTCGGCGCGGTATTCGTCATACGGAAAATGGTAATGGTAAGGGGTTGTGAGGGAAACGAGAGGAAACCAGTAACAATGCGCTCGGCCAGGTTACAGACTGACGAGACATAATCAAGCTTGATATAGCTAAATTGGTTAGGCTACGTTGGCGCTGGCTCGGTCTACGAACCTGGCTACCTGGGCGGCAATGGCCGCGTGGTCAGGCGCCTTTAGGTCGGGGTCGTCTTCCATCAATTTAGTGGCTTCGTCTCTGGCCATCTCCAATAATTCCCGGTCGGTGATATGGGCCATCTTCAGGCTTGGTAGGCCGCTTTGGCGAGTGCCAAAAAAATCGCCGGGCCCACGCAACTCCAAGTCAACTTCTGCCAACTGGAAACCGTCATGGATTCTAGCCAAGGCAGACAGACGCTCGTTAGCTGTCTCCGAGGCAGCGTCGGATAGTAGCATGCAGTAGCTTTTATGCTCTCCTCGTCCAACCCGTCCTCGGAACTGGTGCAATTGGGCCAGTCCAAAACGGTCTGCGCCGTCGATCATCATCACGGTGGCGTTGGCGACATCAATGCCCACTTCCACCACTGGCGTGGTCACCAGTATGTCCAATTCACCGTCCCTAAATTGGCGCATGACCTTCTCTTTTTCCTTGGGAGGCATACGCCCGTGCAGCAGACCCAGCGATAGATCAGGGAAGATATCCTCGGAAAGCCGTTGATACTCTTCGGTGGCGGCTTTTGATTCGATGGTCTCAGACTCGTCGACTAACGGGCAGACGACAAACGCCTGTCTGCCTTCTTCTACCTGCTTGCGGATGAACCCGTAGGCAGTGCTCCGTTGTTCTGGTTCCAACCTCTTGGTGGCTACTTCCTGTCGGCCGGCCGGCATCTCATCAATGGTTGAGATGTCCAGGTCACCAAATAGCGTCAGAGACAACGTCCGGGGTATCGGCGTGGCCGACATGATCAAGGTGTGGGGATTCTCATTACCTCTTTCTTGTAAGGCCGATCGTTGATTCACGCCGAACCGGTGTTGCTCGTCGGCCACGGCTAAAGCCAGTTTGGGAATGGAAATGCCTTCTTGTATCAACGTCTGCGTTCCTACCAAGATATCCAGCGTTCCGTCTGCAGCCCGCTTGGCCAGCTCCCGTTTCACGGCGGCTTTGGAACTGCCGGTCAGCAGGCCAATGGAGATGGGCCGGTCCATGTGCTCCAGGTAGACCGTTAGCAGATGGGGTTCTTGCACCGGGCGAGGCAGGCCGCTGAGCAAGTTGCTAATGCTCAGGAAATGCTGTTCTGCGAGTACCTCTGTCGGCACCATCATCGCGCCTTGGTAGCCAGCGGCGGCCACCGACAATAATGCCGACAAGGCGACCACGGTTTTGCCGCTGCCGACCTCACCCTGCAATAGACGGCTCATTGGTGGGGTGCCGCCACGCATGTCTGACTCAATCTCTTGAATGCAGCGGCGCTGGGCGTTGGTCAGAGGGAAGGGTAGTGTCATGTAGAACGCTTCAATGACATCAGTCGGGGCAACTAGCTCTATCCCCTTTACGTTGTCATGTTGCATCCGGCGTCGGGCTAACATTGCCAATTGGAGCGTGAAAAGTTCGTCAAATGCCAGGCGACGTCGGGCTAATTCCCAGGATTCCATCTCTTTGGGATAGTGGGCCTGTTCCACCGCCTCCAGCAAGGGCATCAATTTGGTTCGACTCAAGATGTCTTCAGGCAGGGCTTCTTGTAGGCCACCCAGCCAGTTTTGCACCGCCTGCCAGGTTAGCCGCCGCATGTTGCGTCGGGTTAGCCCCTCAGTTAGCGGGTAGATGGGCACCAAGCGGCCGGTGTGAACCCCAGCGCCAGCGGCGTCCAACATCTCGTGCTCGGGGTTTTCGAATACGAGCTGACCGCGGAACACCGATGCTTTGCCACTAACGGCGATACGGCTACCCGGTTTTAGTGTCCGGGCCAGGAATTTCTGGCCAAACCAAATGGCTCGCAAGTTACCGGAATCATCGCTGAGCACCGCTTCGGTGTCTCTCCGCCCACCCCTTGGGCCTTTGGCAACCTCACGGGCTTCCCAGACGGTGGCAACCACGGTGCATTCTTTTCCCGGTTCTAACTCGGCAATCTTTACCGCAGTGGAATAATCTTCGTGACGGCGGGGAAAGAGGTACAAAAGGTCGCGGATGGTCTCGATCTCTAATTTTTTGAGGCGGGCGGTGAGCTTGGTATCCACGCCTTTCAGCCGGTCAACCGGAGCATCAACCGTGATTTCAGCGGGCGGCGCTTTGTAGGCTGACTTTTTCTCAGCTGCAGGTTTCTTAGCTTTGGGTTTGGCTTTTGTGGTGGTCGCCACCGTGTGGCTTGGTTCGCGATTGGGGCCTGCAGGGCCACCCAGCGCCTTACGCCATTGGACGACCCACTGCTCTCGCACCTTGGCAGACATGGAGTCGTACGACTCACGTAACATGAAATTTTCATCAATGACTGTTTGGGCAGCCATTTCGTCTGACCAGCGTGCAAGGAACTTGTCCAGTCCGCCCATTACGGCTTTATTGTCAAATCCGTGGGACTCCTCAAGCTTCAATATGTTCTGGAAGGCGTCAGCCCAAGACGGGTCAGTCTTTTTTTCAGGTTCTTTGGTGGCCATTATGCGGATACCCTAACATGCCGAATCACCTGGGTTCGCGGTGAAATCTGGGTCACTTTAATCATTCTCGTCCAACAGACTCACGTCACCAATGACCTGACATAAGATAACTAGCTAACTCGCTGCCTGAGTGACTGCTATTCCCAACGCATCGGGTCCGATGTAGGTCCCCAACGTGGATCCGAATCGAGCCTCAATGATCTGGCCGACAGGCAGTAGACCAGACAATTCCTGTTTCAACAACGCCAAGGGGTCTGGGTCAGTGCTATGAATCACAGCCAATCGCTCCACCGGCCCCAGATCCTGGGTCAGTTCGATCAATCGGCGCATTGCCCTTTCCCGGTTTCGGGGCCGTTCTACTGGGTGGGCTTCGCCGTCTTGAAGCTTGAGTATGGGTTTGACGCTGAGAATCGAACCCATGAACGCTTGAGCTTTACCGATGCGCCCACCCTTTTTGAGGTACTCCAAGGTGTCTAGGGCGAATAATCCGTGGTGGCGCCCCAAGTCCCGGCGGACTTTGTTGGCGACTTCCTGAAAATCTGTGCCGCCGGCGACCATTGCTGCCGCGTCTAGCACTGCCAGACCAAGGGCGATGGATGCGAGTTTGGAGTCGATTATCTCCACCTGTGAACTGTCTTCTAATGAAGCCTTGGCCTGTTCGGCGGAATTATATGTGCCACTCAGTTTCGCCGAGACGTGGATTGATATCACCTGATGGCCCTGCCCAACTAAATCTTGGTATACGGCTTGGAAATCGGCCACGGTTGGTTGGGCAGTGGTGGGAGTCCGTCCCTCTGACTGCAAACGGACGTAAAAATCGTCCGGTTTTATTTCGATGCCGTCTTTGAATGTTTGGTCGTCAACGACCACGTAACACGGGATGACGGTGATCTGATGTTGATCAACCAGGTCTATAGGAAGGTCTGCCGAACTATCGGTGACGATGCGTACGCTCATATTCCTCTCGTGCGGCTAGATTGATTATCGATTATTAGGGCCATTCAAGGGCTATTCAACAGAAGCCAAGTATTCTTGATGGGGTTGACCACCTTCAATGATGTCAACTTGAATACCGGGGTACTTGTTTTCCAATTCTGAGGCAACTGCCTGGGCATCAGACAGAGTGCGGGCACTGCCAAAGTAGACGCTGACAATCGCGTCGGCGCTGAGACCAACCAGATTAAGCACGGATTTAAGGGCTTGTTCCGAAGTCTCCTCGGCCACGACGAGCTGGCCTTCCAACAGTCCGATGAACTGGCCCTCAATTACTGCAACACCGCTGATGGTTGCGCCCCTGACGGCGGCAGCAACTTGAATTGAGGTAACTTCCTCTAATGCGGCGGTCATGGCCTCGATGTTCTCCTGCCACGGGGTTTCCGGATTGAAGGCCAACAAAGCAGTCACCCCTTGGGGCACGCTCTTGGTCGACACCACATGGACGGAAGAATCCGAAGCTGCGGCCTGTTCTGCGGCCAAGACCACATTGCCGTTGTTGGGCAGAACAATAACATCTAATGCACCAGTGGCGTGGGCCGCGTCCAATATTTGTTGCACGCTAGGGTTCATGGTTTGTCCGCCTTCAACCACGCCAGCGCAGCCCGAGTCCAAGAATAAGCGCAACAACCCCTCACCCTCGGCCACCGGCAGCAAAGCTAGTTTGACGCCATCGGATGGCCGAACGAGGCCATTTGATGCAAACTCAGCATTCTGAGCATTCATGTCTTCAATCTTGATTTCTGAAACCGAGCCTAGTGACTCCGCGTAACCTAACGCCGGGGCGGTGTCTTCCACATGGATGTGCACTCGGACATTCTGCTCGTCGCCCACTACCACGGTTGAGAGTGCAGTTTGCTGGAAATGACTGCGGACCTGGTTCAAGTCCAGGTTCTGCCCGTCTACGCGGCTGATGATGAACTGGGTGCAGAACCCCCATTCCTGTTCCACCGTAGCGCTGAGATAACTAGAATTAATCCCGTCTCTAATAGTTCCGTGGAAGCGAGCCAACTCAGAGAGGTCTACTGAGGCGTTCGCTGCGGAATTTCCAATTTTGGAGATGGATCGGAGAATTCCACCTATGAGGACCACGACACCAAGTCCCCCAGCATCTACTACACCCGCTTCTTTAAGGACCGGAAGTTGTTCCGGCGTTTGTTCCAAGGCGTCCTGGGCTGCCTCGTAGGCGACCGACCACAACCCGTCAACTCCGTGATAGCCAGCTTGTATCGCCTCCGACGCGCCACGGATTACGGAAAGCATGGTCCCCTCAACCGGATTACCAACGGAGCTGTAAGCCCCAGCCGAGGCCGATCCGAAGGCACGTTCTAAATCACCGGCGGTAAGAATCTCCTTGCCGTCCAGGGCATCAGAGAAACCTTTCATGAACTGGGAGAGAATTACACCGCTGTTGCCTCTGGCCCCGAAGAACGCGCCTTTCGCCAACGCAGAAGAAACAGAAGCAACAGAAAGGTTGTGGTCGTTTGGGAAGGTGTCTTCTGCTGCCTTCACTGCTGCGCGCATGGTCAAGAGCATGTTGGTGCCAGTATCGCCGTCGGGCACAGGAAACACGTTCAGCTTATTGATGGCGTCCCGGTATTCTTCCAGGCAGCCGGTGGCGTCAGAAAAGGCTTGTTTGAGTTCATGTCCCCGTAGTTGGTCCATGCTTAACCCGTCATCAAGGTTTATTGGTTCAGTTGTTCGAGCCTATTGTGGAATGCAATAGGCGTTGCAGGGCACGTTCATTAGAAGGCTGTGCGATTGCTGGCAATTATATCTCATGCCTAATTCCCCTACCTATTGGTGGAATCGGGTAGTTCGGTCGAGTTATAGTAGTCAGGTTACAGAAGTTCAACATTAGATGAACGGTGGTTGTCTCGGATTCTACAAAGTTCTGTTTTTGCGATTGCGTAGTCATTTGCATCTGAGAATGCTCAGTCTGGATTGGGCACGGATTTCCTTGACAGGTCTAGAGGGCTCCAGTAGTATTAAAGGTCGAGGAATATATGGATTACGCAGTATTTAAAACAGGCGGGAAACAGTATCGGGTTCAGCCCGGCGACACACTAGATGTCGAACTGCTACCCAACGAAATAGACTCGATTGCCGAGTTTGACCAGGTATTAGCCCTCTCTGACGGCGGAGAGGTAACCATTGGCGCTCCTTTAGTGGAAGGCGCTAAGATCACAGCCCAGGTCTTGTCTCATTACAAAGACCGCAAGCTGATGGTCTTCAAGATTAAAGCCAAGAACCGTTACCGGAGAAAGCGCGGCCATCGCCAGACTTACACTCGGTTGCGGATTCAAGACATCGAATTAAACAAGCCCCGCGCCCCCCGGCGTCGTGCGGCGGCCACGGCGGCACCTGCCGAGGCCGATGGCGGAGAAGGGAGCAACTAAATGGCTCATAAGAAAGCTGGCGGCAGCACAAGTAACGGTCGAGATAGTAATTCTAAGCGGCTTGGCGTGAAACGGTACGGCGGTGAGCGCGTTACCAGCGGCTCCATCATCGTCCGACAGCGCGGCACCCGCATCAAGCCCGGCACCAACGTTGGCCTGGGCAGAGACTACACCATCTTCGCAGTCATTGACGGCGAGGTGAAGTTCGAGTGGGCGGCCAAGGGTCGTCGCCGAGTCAGCGTCTATCCCTTGGAAGTCGCTTAACTCAACTTATCCGGTTGGTCCAACAGGACGAACCAAAACAAATAAATTAGAAAGATAGATCAGTACAAAGATGAAAGAAGAAATTCACCCTTATTTTTATAACTCCACGGTGACCTGCTCCTGTGGCAACGTGTTCCAAACTGGCGGCACGCGGCCAACGGTTCGTGTTGAGGTGTGCAGCAAATGCCACCCCTTCTACACTGGCGAGCAACGGGTGGTTGACACCCAGGGCCGCATCGAACGCATGAAGCGCCGCTACAGTCTCAGCTAAACCTGGCCGTATTCGGCCGGACGGCTACAAACTCTGTGAAAACCTGAAAGATCGAGGGCTGTCAGCCCTCGATCTTTCTTTTAACCCACAAGTAGACTTAGTTTTTATTAAACCGGATACGGGTGAATTAGAGACTAACCCGGTGTCTCACCGGATCTCTCAGCAAGTAGAGGGCCTAAATTGGCAGATCAGCCCCCACATATGTACGGCGGCCAAGCCGTTATTGAAGGCGTAATGATTCGCGGCCGGGACCACTTTGGCCTGGCAGTGCGCCGTGAAGACGGTTCCATTGAACTGCATCACGAGCCGTTGAGTGCGCTTTACAACGGACGTCCCCGCCGTTGGCCACTTGTCAGGGGCTTCCTCACCTTGTTGGAGACGATGTTGCTTGGGATCAAGACCCTGCAACTCTCGGCTAACATGGCGGCTATAGACCGAGACCCAGACGCCGAAGAAGGCATACCCGCTTGGGTCATGGCATCAACACTGGGAATCTCACTGGTCTTTGGCATTGGTCTCTTCTTCATCACCCCGCTGATGATTGCCTGGGTTCTGAATCCGGTATTGAACTCGGACTTGCTCAGCGAGATTGTTGAAGGTGTGATCCGGATGGTGTTCCTCCTTGTTTACATCACTCTGATCGGCAGACTGAACGACGTTAAACGCGTGTTTGCTTATCACGGCGCAGAACATATGACCGTCCACGCCCTTGAAGCCAACCTCCCGCTGACGGTGGAAAACGTGCGGAAATTTGGAACGCCCCACGCCCGCTGCGGTACAGCGTTCTTGCTTACGGTAGTGGTGGTATCGGTGGTGGTTTTCGCTCTGCTGTTGGGCCCTCCCCTGGAATGGCGAATCGCCTCTCGCATATTTCTGTTGCCCGTCATTGCTGCGGTGAGCTACGAGTTCCTCAGGTTCAGCGGCACCCACCAGGACGCATGGTTTGGCAAGATGATCGCCCAACCTGGCCTCTGGCTGCAGAAGCTCACCACCAGGGAACCTGACGATGCGCAGATTGAAGTGGCGATTAAAGCCATGCAGATAGCCATTGCCGCCGATGCAGGTGAGCCTATCGCCAAGAGAATACCGTCGGCCGACTCGCCGTTATCGCCGCCCGATGAAGCAGCGTCAGACGATCGATAGCCTGTTGCGCCAATCACTTGTGACGTTTCTGACTAACACCTTTGATAGCGGGCTGCAGTTGAATGACCCGAAATGAGCACCGCTAGTAGTTCAGTCCCGCTATCTTATTGGGCTCGCGTTTCCGAACTCCTGCGCAAACCATGGTTCCGGTGGTTTTGGCTGGGCAGTTCCACTCAGGCAATCGGACAAGCTACCCAGTTTCTGGTGATTGGCTGGTTGGTGCTGGAAGTGACCGGTTCTTCGACCGAACTTGGTCTGGTGATTTTCCTCTACGGCGTGCCAAACGTAACTTTCTTGTTGATCGCCGGTATCGTTGCCGACCGGTTTGATCGTCGCTATGTGTTGATGGTGACCCAGGCCTGGCGTTGGCTTTATAATTGTCGCCCTGGCTGTCTTGACGCTGATCGATGCGGTTCTCATTTGGCATATCTACGTTGCCGCGGCCATGCTCGGCATCGTGCAATCCCTCAATATGCCGGCCCGGATGACCATGGTGTCCGACCTGGTTGAGCAACGATCGATACTGGACGTGGTAGCACTGCAAAACGCTGCCGTCCACGCCGGACGCATGGTTGGCCCACCGGTAACCGGAGTCATTATTGAGATTTGGAGTCTGAGCGCTAGCCTCTTTGTGATCGCTAGGTGTTACGCGGTGAGTATTATCTGCGTGGCCAAAATTGGTCGCACTGCCCAGGCTGTCAAAGCTACAAATGGGTCGGTATTCAGAAACTTTGCCGACGGTATTTCCTACATTAAGAACAATCCGGTGGTGCTCACGGCAATCGTCATTACCTGTTCCTTTGGCGGGTTTGGAATGTCGCACCAACAAGTAATACCTGCCATGGCCAAAGAGGCTCTGGGGGTGGGCGCGGCCGGTGTAGGACTGCTATTTTTGGCCTCGGGCATCGGTTCGTTCTTGGGTAACTTCTTATTGCCGATTATTGGCACCACCAAAGTCTATCGCTCCCTACTGATAAACCTGGTCCTATTTGCCATTTTCCTGTCGGTTTTCTCATGGTCTAGCTGGTTCTGGGTGCCATGGGTGCTCTTCCTGCTGGTGGGGTTGATTGGCTTGGGCTCGGTCTGGCCGCTGGCGACCTCTTTGATTCAGCTTGAATCACCCGCTGAAATGAAAGGCAGAGTGATGGGGATACTGCAATTCACTCCCGGGTTCCATTTTTTGGGCGCCTATCCGTTGGCTTTGGCCGCCGAACAATTTGGGTGGGGAGTGGCGATGACCGCCACTGCTGTGGCAACACTGGTGGTGACCATTTGGTTCGGCGTGATTCGCGGCAGCGCCCCTGCGGTGAATATTCAAATAAACAAAGGGAATTCTGCGGAATTAATAAGGTTGAGACCAACGGTCAAAAGAAAAGAGACTTTCCAATATTGGAAGGTCTATTTTGGTTTAAGCCTATTTTGAGCTTAGCTGAGGTTCCAGCGGGGTTCACTCTGAACTTGTTCCTTGAGGTAGTCGACAATCCATTCTTTAACCTCGTTGGCGATGTAAAAGGTGGGTTTCACCAACTCACTTTCGTCCTTGATCAGCCCTTCCTGTTTGGCAATGAGTGCGACTTCTGTTCCCGGCATCACACTAACGCCAACCCGCAGGCTGGCTAAGGCGGGGTTCACGCTGCGAAGGAAATCGAGCTTGTTGTCCACGCTCTCCCGCGTCTCGCCGGGCTCGCCGAACTGCTTCCCGAGGTTGTAATGCAGGCCGCCTTCGTCGCACATCCGGCAGACTTCGGCCAGTGCGTCGTTTTCCTCGACCATGCTGCCCATGTCACCTGGGTTACCGCTGCGGTTGACCATCATCACCAACCCGCAGCCCGCATCTTTCATCAGGCCGATCAGTTCGGTGTCGCAGTCGAACGGTGCCAGGCAGGTGTTCCATCGAATGTTAATGTCAGCTTCGATTATCGCGCTGCAGAGGGACTTGGCATGGTCTAGGGGTAGGTTAAAACCGTTGTCCACAAAGAAAACCTTCTTCATGTCGAATCGGTCTTTCATGCTTTTGACCTCGGCCACGACTTCATCGATGGGCCGAATCACCCGCCAGCCAGACTCGTCGATCTGTGCGTCGGACGCGTTGGCCGGGTAATAGAAACCGCCCAGCTTTGTGAGGATGCCAATGCCGAAGCCGGCTTTGTTGTACCGCGCCATGTCCAAGTCTTCCAGCCGGGGAGATTGGGCGAAAGCAGAGGTGCAATAGCCTTCGTTTCTAATGGTATGACCGTCTTTCTTGTAGACCAAACCCGGAAGGTCAAAGTAACTGGGCTCGCCGATTTCGATGCTCTCTGCCAGCGCGGCGAAAGTCTCACCGGCATCACCGGCCAGACCAATGTCACAGCCCAGGTATTCGAAGCATTCGGTTGGCATGATGCTGAAAGCTGGGCCGCCGCAGACAATGACCGCGTCACTGATGGTGCGGATGCGGTCAATGACCTCTTTGCTGTGAGGCAAGGCCCAGATAGTGTTCAAGTAGCTGTGGTTGCTCAGGTTTCTGACCGACATTCCAACCATCTGGGGTTGGAACTCTTTGACTGTGGCTTCGACGTCAGCCAGATGGTCATCGGAAAACATGAGGTCTAGAACTTTAACTTCGTGGCGCTCGTGGTCCAGGTGCCCGGCGATGTAGGCCAAACCTATCGGCATCGGCTGGGCGTTTAATCTACTTTGATACCTATTGTTGCGGTTGGTGGCGATGAGTAGGACGCGCATTCAGTCCTCCATTTTGACTGACGGCCCAAGCTAGGCCGAGTGTGACCGCCTGATTATCACCCATGGTCTTCTGAATTACAAAGGGCCGTTTGGATCGTTGTGGTGAGGTTTTCTCCAAGCATTCCAATTTCGCCGTAATCAGAAGTTGCCGCGCTAACCATCGTTGACAACTAATGATTATTATATTAGGGTTTCAGGAACTATATTCAGGCTTAAATTGACGCTTTTGGGGGCGAAATGGTAACGACTATCAACGATGATATGTTCACCGCAGACGTTATTCAGGATCCCTATCGCTATTACGGTCGCATCAGAGATGAAGACCCGGTGCACTGGAATGAACTTTACGAATTATGGGTGATTACCAGGCACGATGACTTGGTCTGGCTAACCCGTAATCACGAACAATTCTCGAGCGACGTGTTCCTCAACGATCCGCGGCCGGCGTATCCGGCAATCTACGAGTCAGACACTGAACTTTATGACTTCGTGCGAAACTACCAGGGCAAACAATTCATACAGTATGATCGCCCAGAACATTTGGAAATGCGGAAAGTCGTTCACACTTACTTCTCGCCCAAGTCCATGGAAGAATGGCGGCCTTTGGTCAAATCTGCTGTCGCCGACCTTCTGGACGCGGCCGAAGCCAGAGGAGACGGTGTGGATTTGATGCGAGACTTGGCAATCCCCCTGCCTGTGCTTGTCATCGCAGAGATGATGGGTGTGCCCGAAGAAGAGAGACCCCACATCCGGATGTTGGCGGAGAAGCTACTCAACATCGGCCGGGGCGAACCTGACCGGATGCGTCCATTGACGGAAGGCATGCAGGGGATGTTGGACTATGTTAATCCCTTGGTCGACGAACGTATGGATAACCCCAAGGACGATTTCATATCGGTGTTGGCCGGAGGCGAGAAAGCAGGCGTCTTTACTCGTGAGCAGGTGTTGGTCAACACAGGGTTGCTGCTGTTAGCTGGTCACGAGACCACAATCAACTTGATCTGTAACGGCACTACGGCCTTCATGAACAACCGCGACCAATGGGATCTCCTGAAGGCCGATCCTCAAGGCCTGATGGTCCGTGCCACCGAGGAAGCTCTGCGCTATGACTCCCCTGTGAAGTCTATCCAACGCATCGCATCAGAGGACGTTGAGATGCGCGGGAAGCAAATCAAGAAGGACGACCGTATACGGTGGTTTATATCCTCCGCAAACCGCGACCCGAACAAATTCGAAAACCCGAACACTATGGACATCACCCGTTGGCCCAACCCCCACGTGGCTTTCGGCTCCGGTGTCCACCACTGCTTGGGCGCAACGATAGCCAGAGTTGAAGGCCAGGAAATTTTCAGCGCGCTGGCAGAGCGGTATCCCAACCTAGAGTTGAAGAACTCTCAGACTGAGTATCAATCGAGTATCACCTTCCGCTCTGTAAAGGAATTGCCTGTCTCTCTCGGCTAAACAGCGGGCCATTCGCGGATATTGAGCACAAATACTGGCTCCCGGTGACATTGACACCGGGAGCCAGTTTACATATCGTGATATCGTTGCCAGTACAGCTTTCAGTCATTCATTTTCAGGTTGATTGGGCTTCAGTTAAGTGCCTGGGATATTTGAGGAAGGGTTGAGGATGGGCCGTATGTTCGGGGCGAATTACACAGGCATCACCGCTACTGTTTCCTCGGTGTTTGCCAGATGAGCACAACATCAGGAAACGGCTCTGGCCAGTTGATGGAACGTAGAGTGGGAGAGGTAGTAGAGTCCACCTCAACCTCGTTCGTAGCCCAGTGCTATCAACTGGAAGGCGCCCCAGCACTGGGCGGACTGGTGCGCACCGATTCGCCAGACATCTACGGCGTTGTTGGAACCGTGACCACCGAACCGTTGGACTCAGCCCGCCCGGTGTTGGCCAGGGGCGAAGATGCCGATTCTGAAGAAGATGTCATTCGAGACAATCCCCAACTGGCCCGGCTGCTGACTTCGAGGTTCGAAGTCTACATCGCCGGACACATTGAAGACGGCATCACCCGGCAGTACCTCCCGCCGAGACCACCCCGTGTTCACTCGTTCGTTTACGCCTGTAATCCAGAGGAGATAGCCGGGTTCACCAGCCAGCTCGATTTGTTGCGGCTTTTGCTAAATTCAGGTGCATCCCACGCCGATGAGATAGTTGGAGCTTGTATCCGCCAGGCGGCCTCCTCCCATGACCAGCCCAACTATTTTCTGGCGCAAGCCTGTCGGACGCTGTCTGTGGAACTAGCTGCCGATGTTGCCCGGTTGAATGCCATCCTGCGGAGAATCTCACCGTGACGCTGTTCGATAAATCAAACGGTAATTCAAACGGCGAAACCAATGGAACCGACTTGAGTCAGATTGTTGCCCAGCGTGGCCAGCCGTTGGGAATGGTCATCGAGGGCTCAGTTTCCAACGGGGTTGAGGTCCGCCTGGACCCAGGTGTTTCTGTGGAGCAGATAAAAGTCGGGACATTTGTGACTCTGCAGGGTAGCGACAACCGCTTTTTTGGTGTGGTAACTGACATTGGCTTGGGTAGCACCGACCCACGCATGAAATACACACCCTTGCCATCAGATGACCCGTTTGTAATCCAGGCGTTGCAGGGCACCGTAGCCTTTGGCACCGTGTCGGTGCTGCCTCAATTGACCCTGCCCGATGTGGTCGGAGACGAGCAAGGCCCCGCGGCGGCCAAGAGCATCCCCGCCCACTTCTCCCGGGCCTACACTGCCTCCCAAGAGGACGTCGAAACGGTCTTCGGCAGTGAAGAAGGCGGTAATTTCTGGATTGGTAGCCCCCTTGATATGGAGACCAAACTCTGCCTAGACTTGGGCGAGTTGGTAAAACGGTCCATGGGCATATTCGGCAAGAGCGGCACCGGTAAGACCTTTCTCACCAGATTGTTGCTGACCGGCATTGTGCAGAGTGGCCAGGCGTCGTCACTGATCTTTGACATGCACAGCGAATATGGTTGGCAGGGACAAGACACCGACAAAGGCGTCACGGTCAAAGGCCTGAAACAGCTTTTCGGCGCCAAAGTCTCCACGTTTACACTGGATGAAGAACACTCTCGGCGGCGGGGCCTTTCCACCGACGAAACCGTGAAACTGGGGTTCAACCACATCGAACCTGAGGACGTGGACCTGCTTAGGGAGTCGCTGAACCTGTCTGAAGTTGCAGCCTCTGCTGCCTACAACCTGCGGGAGAAGTTCGGCGAGGACAGCTGGCTCAAGGAATTCTTGGACGCCGGCAAGAACGGCTCGTTGTTGGAATTGGCTGAAGAACTGCAAGTCAACGCTGGCGCGTTGCGAGCGCTCTACAACCGAATGGGCCGGTTCACTCGCCACGGGTTCATGGTCGAGCACAGTCGTGTGGACACCGCCGCCCAGATGATTGAGCATCTGGAGCGCGGACAGCATGTGGTGTTGGAGTTTGGCCGCTATGGCGATGACGAAGCCGCTTACATCCTGGTCAGCAACCTGCTCACCCGCCGTATCCACCGCAAGTACGTCGAGGCCAAAGAGTCGGCGATGGGAGGTGCAGGCAAAGAGCCGCGTCCGCTGGTCATAGTTATTGAAGAGGCGCACAAGTTCCTGAATACAGCCGTTGCCTCACAGACCATCTTCGGAATCATCGCCAGAGAACTCAGAAAGTACAACGTGACTCTGATGGTAATCGACCAACGACCCAGCGGCATCGACTCTGAGGTTCTCAGTCAGGTGGGCACCAGGTTTAGTTGCCTGTTGGACAACGAACGAGACATTGATGCCGTGCTTTCGGGGACTTCAGGCAGCCGGGCGCTCCGCTCGGTCTTGTCGCGATTGGAATCCAAACAACAGGCGCTGGTGTTTGGTCATGCCCTGCCGCTGCCGGTGGTGGTGCGCATCCGTGAATACGGGACTGCGTTCTACGAGACCATCCAAGGCGGCGGCGATTCGGATGAAGAGAAAAAGCGCAAAGTGGATGAACTTTTTGGCTAGGCCAAACACCTAACGGGACGCCCGCCGTTCAGTGAGACCATGTCAGAAACCATGGGTGCCAAGTCCAACTTAGTGCCGGCTGGTTCCCAGCGTAACTCTGAGTAGGCACGGTGCAGGTTCCCTGCAATGCGTTCGGCGTCGTGCCACTCGGAGAACCGGCCCAGGTCAGTCTGACGTGAGGCGTCCAATGGCGTTAATCCGGCTTCAAAAGCCTCCCTGGCAGTGTCCTGGATCAACGTCAGGTAGGCTTCAACATCGTCCATAACTTTAGGGCCACAGACCGAGCCATGCCCTGGGATGATGGTTTCAGCGCCCAATTCTCGGAGCCGCTTGATTGCCTGCAAGGAACCCGACACCGAACCCATCGCCACAAACGGGGTTCCCTGGTTGAACAGCAAATCACCGGCGAAGAGTAGTTTTCGTTCTGGCAACCAGGCCACGATGTCATTGGTCGTGTGCGCCGGCCCCATGAAAATCAACTCAATCTTGAGATCGCCGTCAGTCCCCGCGTAGATGTCCATCTGGTCTTTGAAGGTTATGGTCGGCGGGGCCAGTTCCAAGTCGCCCCATTCCACATTAGGGAATAGGGGATGCAGCGACTGTAAACCGGTCTCGATGACCGTCTCTCGGCACAATTCATGCCCAATGATCGAAGCATCAGTCACTAAATAATTACCGTGAGTGTGGTCACCGTGATGGTGGGTGTTGATCAGAGTTTTCATGGGCAGCGGCGACACCCGACGCACGGCTTCTAAGTAGGATCGAGTCCGTGCCTCAGTGAAGCAGGTGTCAATCATGGTCAGGCCGTTTGGGCCCTTGATGAAGCCGGTGTTATTCAGGCCCCAGCTTCCGTCCAGTTGGACGTAGGCGTAAATGCCGGGATTAACCTCCTCCATAGTCGGAGTAGGCAACTGGGAAGAGCTGCGGGCGTGGCCAGTGCTCATGTGTTTTCCTTTTAAGCGGGGTGGTAAAACGAGGCCGTAAAACCAGGTTGGAACAAATATAGGGGCAGCCAAGGTGGCGGTCAACCGGCAGCCAGAGCCTTTTAACCGGGTCGGAGCCACCGCTATAATTTGCCATATACGTCTGTGCTCCCGATTCAACCATTAAGTTGACCACCCTTTAGGAGGAAACCCCATGCCCACCACCGCGCCTTACGGTTCTTGGAAATCGCCCATCACCACCGACCTGATCGTCTCCGGAGCCATCGGTATGGGGCAGGTGGTTTTGGATGATGAGGATATCTACTGGTTGGAGATGCGCCCGTCTGAGGGGGGCCGCATGGTGATCGTTAAGCAGGCGCTTGAGTCGAAACCGGTGGATGTAACTCCGGAGCCGTTCAGCGTACGCACCAGGGTCCACGAGTACGGCGGCGCCGCATATTTGGTCAATGATGGGGTGGTCTTTTTCTCGAATTTCTCAGACCAACGTATGTACCGCCAGGACCCTGGCGAAGAACCGAAACCGATTACCCCGGAAACTGATATGCGTTACGCCGATGGCTGCTTCGATGCGACCCGCAACCGCATCATCTGCGTCCGCGAAGACCACGCCTCAGGCGGCGAGCCAGTGAACTTGATCGTTTCCATTGACGCTGCGGGAGAGGCCGAACAGGAAGTTCTATTTCAGGGTTCTGACTTCTGCTCTAACCCCAGAATTAGCCCCGATGGCCGGACGCTGTGTTGGTTGACCTGGGACCATCCGAACATGCCCTGGGACGGCACCCAACTGTATTCTGGCCGCTTCAATGACAACGGAAAGCTCGGCGAGCCCCATCTGGTGGCCGGCAGCGCAACCGAATCCATCTTTCAGCCGGAATGGTCGCCGGATAACGTCCTTCATTTTGTGTCCGACCGCAACGGATGGTGGAACCTGTGGCGTTCAGAGAAGGGCCAGTTGTGGCCGTTGACCAGCCGCGAGGGTGAGTTTGGTAAACCCCAGTGGGTCTTCGGCTCTGGCACCTACTCGTTTGCCTCCGACGAGCTTATTGCCTGCAGCTACACGGAGAATGACGCCTGGAAGATCGCCATGCTCCACATCCCGTCGAAGATGCTGCTGGCGATTGAGACTCCGTACTCGGAGATGGGCCGGGGCGATCTCAAGGTCGGCGACGGCAAGATCGTGTTCATTGGCGGCGCGCCGTCACTGCCAATGTCAGTTGTTCAAATCGACCTGGCATCCAGCAAATGGTGGGAACTTCGAAAATCCAATAATTTGGAGATTGACGACGGCTACCTATCAACGGCTCAGCCAGTGGAATTCCCAACTGAAAACGGTCAAACAGCCCACGCCTTCTACTACCCACCTAAGAACGGTGATTTTGATGGGCCAGCCGGAGAGAAACCACCATTGCTGGTTAAGAGTCATGGCGGCCCCACCGGGTCGGCGTCAACGGCACTGGACCTTGGTATTCAATTCTGGACCAGCCGCGGCATTGGCGTCCTTGATGTGAATTACGGAGGCAGCACCGGTTATGGCAGGGAGTACCGAGAGCGGCTGAACGGTGCCTGGGGGATCGTAGACGTTGACGACTGCTGTAACGCTGCCCTACATATCGTTGCCCAGGGAAACGCCGATCCAGATCGCTTGGCAATCGATGGTGGCAGCGCCGGAGGCTACACCACTTTGGCGGCGCTGACCTTTAAAGAGGTCTTCAAGGCCGGAGCCAGTCACTATGGGGTTAGCGACCTGGAAGCGTTGGCCAAAGAGACCCACAAATTTGAGTCACGCTATCTGGACGGCTTGGTAGCGCCCTATCCGGAGGGCAATGAACTGTACCAAGAGCGGTCGCCCATCAACCACACTGAAAAACTGTCATGTCCGTTGATATTGTTCCAGGGACTTGAGGACCAGATAGTTCCGCCGAACCAGGCTGAGATGATGTTTGGCGCCGTTCGTGCCAAGGGCATCCCCACTGCCTATATTCCCTTTGAAGGAGAACAGCACGGGTTCCGGCGCTCGGAGAATATCAAAAGGGCGCTGGAGGCTGAGCTGTATTTCTATTCCAAGGTCTTTGGCTTCGATTTGGCCGACCAAATTGAGCCGATGGAGATTTTCAACCTACCTGATTAATTGGTCTTGAGTGGTTGCGGGGTTGATACCTAAAACAACCAGTGAGCATCATAGTTCTAGAGCGGCGCCAACAACACACTTCAGAAGTGGATTGGCTTAGATCTTATCCGTCGGCAGCATCAGCGTAGGCGGGTAAAACGAACTTATGTGAGGGCTAATTGGCTGAGTCGGCTTGGTGGTCTCGGCGGTTGGCGCAGTTGGGGCACCAGCCGTAGAAGTCTACGCGTTGGCCGGTGAATGTAAAGTCGGATGAACCTTCCAGCTTTTCCCGCAACTCAGCCACCATCTCTTGGCCTACGTCAGCGTCATGCACGCTGCCGCAACCGACGCAGACCAGGTTGGCGTGCGGCGAGAGATTGGCGTCGTACCGAGACTGCTTTTGAAAAGGCAGTTCGCGGACGATCCCAACCTGCTCCAACACGGTCAACGTGGAGTAGACCGTGGCCAAGGTCACGTAGGGGAAGAATTCCTTTACGCGGCTGGATATCTCTTTTACCGATGGGTGATCGCCAGAGTTCACCACCACTTCTGCGATGGCCAATCTCTGTGGTGTGAGGCGTATGCCCAATGTCTTAAGTTGGGCGCCTAATTCATCCTGCGTTGTCAAAACGATGCTGCCTATTAATGATTGGAGAGAGGGGGACTACTCGCCCCCCTTTAAAAGCTGATAACTGAGAGCTTATGGCTGCCAGCTGTTTTACAGGCGGCCGCCGCCCTGGAACATGGGCTCTTGTCGGCGGTAGACCTGGATGCGGTTGCGGCAAGACTCCACCACAAACACGCGGTCCTCGTCGTCGACGGTTACGGCTACCGGACCCCAGAAGTCTTTCTCGCGTTCCAGACCCTGGGCAATCTCCCGTAGCTCCCACATCTCTGCGTTGCCGTCCAGTTTGTCCTTGCCCCACTTGGACATTGTGCCGTCACCGGTGGTCAGGGTTACAAACTTGCCTGCCGGATCATACATCTGCATGCGTTCGTTGCCCCAGTCGGCCACGTAAATCATGCCGGTGCGGTCTACAGCCACGCCGGTGGGGCGGTTCAGCTCGCCCGGCTCACTACCGGAAGTGCCAAAGGCCACCAGGAACTTGCCGTCCTTGGTGAACTTCTGAATCCGGTCGTTGCGCCAGTCGGCCACGTAGATGTTGCCTTCTTTATCTAAATCGATGCCCCAAGGCAGGTTGAACTCGCCATCACCGGAGCCCTGAGAGCCAAACACGGAGATGAACTTGCCATCCTTGGTGAACTTTTGAATCCGGTTGTTCTGGCTGTCGACCATGATCAGGTTGTCGTCGGCGTCAAAGACCATGCCGGACGGCTTGCTGATTTCGCCGTCGCCGCTGCCTTCAGTGCCCCACTTGCCAATCCACTCTCCGTCCTTGGAGAAGATGGAGATCCGGTTTAGCCATTCATCGGCGACATAGACATTGCCTTCTTTGTCCAGGGCAACGCTGGTGGGCCAAATGAGCGAGCCATCCTCGGTGACGATGTCGGTGATTCCGGCGGTATTGACGCCCCGGGCAAACTCGCCGATGTATTCTTCGTCAACGGTGCAGATGGTGACGCGTTTGCCGTCGGGCCGGTACTCATAGGCCCGGTTGAGCACGTACATCAGGCCTTCTGCGCCACGTGCCAGCGCCACTGGATTGCGGAATCCGGGGCCGGCGAATTCGCCGCGCCCGATGCTATGACTGTATTGAAGGGATACTCCCAGCACTTCAGTAGTCATTGTTACCTCTTATTAATCTTCAGTTGATTTCTGCTCAGGTTGGTTTTCGGGGCTGTCTAAATAAAGTCCATCTTTTCGAAATTCCCACCAACGATTGTCTTGGCATCGATGCCAATCCAGTTCTCGAGCAGCGTGGAATATAGACCACGGAAGTCGTTGTTGAAGTGCAGATCGCCCTCAAGCAACTTGCTCTCATCCAGTGAAGGGTACTCACCATAGAGCCCACCCTTGACGTTGTTCCCGATTACAAACGCGACTCCGCCAGAGCCGTGATCCGTGCCGGAGCCATTGTCATGGACTCGGCGGCCAAACTCGGTGAAGACCAACAAGGTCATGTTGTCGGCGGCGTCGTTCTCTTCAAGGTCAGACTGGAAATCTCGCACTGCTGCGGAGACCTCAGACCAGAGGCTGGAATGACCAACCATCTGGCCAGCGTGGGTGTCAAAGCTGTTATAGGGAGCGGTGGTATAGAGGAACCGAGTGCCAAACCCGGCGATGTGGGTCTGGGCGATATTCCTCATGTATTGGGCCACCGAGTTGCCGCCGTATTCCACGGTGGAGGAATACTTCTCCGGCGCGGTGCTGAGGATATCAGCGCCCTTCAAGGCGTCCATGCCGGTGTGGGAAAGATAGTCCATCACCTGGCCCCGACCCATTGCCGGGGAATACATGCGAGAGAAAATGTCTAAAGCTTCTTCCCGCTGGTCGTCCTCAATGCCGGTCAGCACGCCGTAGGTCTCGAGGTTGCCCACAGAGGCTACGGGTACGCCGGGTGCGGCTAGGGAGCGTGGAAGACCCCGTCCAAAGTTCACTCCGGTCAGTACGTTTTCACCGGTGGGGTCAAGGTCGCGGATGGCTCGGCCCAGCCAGCCCTCGTTGCCCACGGTTTCCGGTTCACAGGTGTGCCAGATGTCCATGGAGCGGAAGTGCGAACGGTTGGGATTGGGGTAGCCAACGCCTTGGATGATGGCTACTTTGCCCTGGTCATAGAGCTCTTTGATCGGAGCCATTGCCGGGTTGAAGGCAATCTGGTCGTTGATCGGCAGAACCTGGTCTTCAGACACGCGGACTGAAGGCCGGTTGTCGGCGTACAGAGGGTTGGAATAGGGAATTATGGTGTTCAAAGCGTCGTTGCCGCCAGAAAGTTGCAAAACGGCCAAGACTGGATCTTTCTTGGTTGAGGTCATATCTCGAGTACTCCTGGAAAAAATTTCGGAGATTTTCTGAGTGATTAGGTTCGCCTAGGCGAACTGGTATTCCTGGGTAGCTACGATTAGCTGGAGGGTCTGGGCAACCTGGGCGCCGTAGACTTCTGTTCCAGGGTTAAGATCACCAGACTTCCCAATGTGCTCCACCAGGTAGGCGCGAGTCTCGTCGGGCAGTGAGTAGCAGCCGAGCATGTCCAGACAGCGTCCTACTAGTGTGGCGGGATCGCTAATATTCTCGGAACTGAGGCGTGCAATGATGGCCTGCACTCCGGGTAGGTCGGTGTTGCCCATTTGGTCGGCGGTGAAGTTGATACGCTCGACCAAGGTTCCGCTGTCGATCCACTCTTGGCCTGTGTGCCAACCCTCGACTGTGGGCGGGTTCATCAGGTCCTGGCCCATGTAGCGAATTTCCATGGCGATGGGGTGCAGGCCCGGCTTGGGACTGGTGAAGTCCTGGACCAGCCGCATGGTCCCGGCAACGGTCTCAGCGGGGCTCTTGACCTTCTCGAAACGAGCAGCCTTGAACCAGTCAGACTTGAACATCACCCGCAGCATGGCAGTGAGGTTGTAACCCGACTCGAAATAAGCGTCTTCCATCTCTTTGATGGCGTCGATGTCGCGAGGCGGTGTTCCCTGCCAGGCGGGAATCTGAGGTTCGTCGGCCACAAAGAAGTTGTAGAGATGGCGGGCAATGAAACGGGCCGCAGAGGGCTGCTTCACGATGATTTCAATGATGTCGTCGCCGTTGAAATTGCCCGTCTCACCCTGGAAAGTCTTCTCGCCGTAGTCGTGGTCGGCGGCGTTGAAAGCGAACATAGAAGGAAAGCGACCGTAGGGGTAACGGGGGATGGCGTTGGCAATGGTCCAGCCGGTGAAGGCCCGGGCGCATTCCTTGACGTCTTCCTCGGAGTAGTTAGCCTCGCCGTCCATGCCGACGCCCATGGCGAACAGCTCTAGGAGTTCACGGCCAAAGTTCTCGTTGATCGCGTCCTTGTGGCTCATGCAGTTGTCCAGGTAGAAGACCATGGCGGGGTCAACTGAGAGGGCCAGCAGCAACTCGGGGAAGCTGCCCATGCCCTTTTCGCGGAACATGTTCAGTTGGGTCTGAATCTGGGCTCCGTGCTCGCACTTGGAGTTACCAACGCAGAAGATACCGTGCCAGAAGAGAGTCATCTTCTCTTGAAGAGGACGCTTAGTGTTGATCATCCGGTAGGTGAGATAAGCCTGGTTTACTTCCAGGGCGTTCATCTCTTTCCAGTCGATGAAATAGCGTTCCAGCAAGTCCACTTCAAGGTCAGGTTGTTCCATGGGGCTGAGCAATTCGTCCACCGTGGCGTCATAGCCATTGGCAGCGAATTGTTCCAACTCCTCGTAGGTTGCGCCAAATCCGGCTCGTCGCATCAGGTGAGCCATAAGCTCGATATCGGCACTGGCCATCGGTAACTCTCCTTTCGGGTAAAATCGCTAATCCAGAGAAACAGATCAGTTTGTGGTCGCCCATTAAGTATGCACTGATAACAACTGGCTGTTACATTGTAATGATTCCAATATAATATTGTCTATATGTTAGCCGTTTGGTTTCATCAACCAACCCAGACCAAACCAGCCAACTCAATAAAAGCTAACTGTTGTTAGTGGGGCTCTGTTGGCCGCCAGACCGGCGGCGATGCTGTCTGAGGGTTCAATCGTCCATGATTACCGGAATACCGGCAGCCTCTGCTTTGGCCGCATACTCCGGATTGACCACGCCATCCTGCATCCAGATGTATTTCACGCCGATCTCAATTGCCTCGTCCACCACCGGCGCCACCAGCTCGGAGCGCCGGAAGATGTTGACCATGTCTATAGCATCCGGGACAGATTTTAGGTCTGGGTAGCTCTTTTCACCCAGGGCTTCTTCAATCATTGGGTTAACCGGAATGATCCGGTAGCCGTGTTCCTGCATGTACCGGGAAACCCTATAGCTGATTCGGTCCGGGTTTCCGGAGAGGCCAACCACCGCAATGGTCTTGCTGTTTTGTAGTTGCTCGTCAACGAGGTCCATAGTTCCTCCCGCCATTGGTTCTAGCTATTACTAATATTTACCAAGGTTTACCATGACTTAGTGGATATGTATTTCAAAGCTGCGATGGCGGCAGTTGCGCCGTCACCTGCTGCGGATACCAACTGAGACGATGAATTCTGGCGCACGTCGCCAATGGCGTAGACGCCGGGAACCTCAGTCTCCATGGATACGTTCACTGGAATATGACCGGCGTTGTCGGTCTTCAACAGGCCGTCGACAAACCCTGCAGCAGGGTCCAACCCGACGTATACGAACAACCCGGAGAGTTCCAAGGTATTCTCCAAGTTGGTCACGGTGTTACGTATTTTTAGGCCGGAGACCGTCTCAGTCCCCATTACTTCTTCGATAACGGTGTTCCAAAGCACTTCGATCTTGGGGTTGGCGGTGACTTGGTCCGCCAAGACCTTCTGTGCGCGGAACGAGTCGCGACGGTGAATCAGCAAGACCTTTTCGCAGTACTCGGTCAGCACCAGAGCTTCGTCGGTGGCAGAGTCTCCGCCACCGACCACGGCAACGATCTGGTTCATATATAGAGGGCCGTCGCAGGTGGCACACTGGGAAACGCCCCGGCCAAAGAATTCTTCTTCTCCAGGTACGCCCAATTGCCGCAATGTGGAACCAGCGGCGATGATCACGGCCTTCGCCCGCATCTCACCGGCGTCGCTGGACACCACCCGATAGTCGCCGTCCTTGGCGATTTTGGCAGTCTCACCCATGATGAAATCGGCCCCGGCGTTCATCGCCTGTTCTTGGACTGCCGGCCCAAGCTCTGCGCCAGAGATACCCTCCGGAAAGCCGGGGAAGTTTTCGATCTTCTCGATGTTGATAATCGACGCACCGCCCATCATCCGTTCAACGATTCCGGTGCGCATGCCGTGGCGGGCGGCGTACATACCGGCGGTCATGCCAGCCACGCCTCCGCCAATGATTAACACGTCATAGTTATCTGCCAAAAGGGTCACCTCCAAGGTGAAACGTCGGTTTATTTCTTACGGGTATTTTTTAGTGGCCAAGCGGCCAATTAATCGACAAAAATACCAAGACTCGATTACTGAGAATAGTCGTGAAATAGGCGTGCGGAAGAACGGCTGAGTTCGTTGGCCTCACTATAGGATGACGCCTATTTTGTGTCAACATAATCTAGGCGCGGATGTCAGCCAGGTTGCGGCAATAAGTGTGCACCCATAGAATTGAACAGCCCTGCCTCCTAACTACGGGCCATTGGAAAGATTAATTACTAATTGGGAGCCAATACATGCCCGGCGACAACCAATTTGCAGTCCAACCAGCCCTTAATGAGGTCCACATGGAAACCAACGTCATGGTCGCCATGCGTGACGGAGTGCGTCTGGCCTCCGACATCTACAGGCCAGCGAAGAACGGATCTCCCACAGATGGTGTCTTCCCTGTGTTGCTATCGAGCACGCCCTACAGCAAAACCAGGGCTGACCTGGCTCGCGACGCCAGTTTCTACGCGGCCCAAGGCTACGTCTCAGTGCTGCAGGACTGCCGGGGCCGCTACGAGTCTGACGGTGGCTTCACAAAGTATGTGGCTGAGGGCGAAGACGGCTTCGATACTATGGCTTGGCTCAGTAAACAGCCTTGGTTTGGCGGAAAGATCGGCACTTACGGTCTCTCATACTCGGCCCACACCCAGGCTGCTGCTGCCTGTCTCAACCCGCCGAATCTGGCCTGCATGTGGATGGACTCGGGCGGGTTTTCCAACGCTTTCCTCAACGCCTGTCGTAACGGCGGCGCATTTGAACTTCGCCAACTGACCTGGGCTTATAAAGAAGCGGTGGAAAGTCCTGAGGCTAATGCCAACCCGGACACAGTGAAGGCTGCTATTGAGGCGCAGGATATCTTTGGCTGGTTCAACCGGCTGCCCTGGAAGAAGGGCCACTCTCCTCTGCAGTGGACGCCCGACTACGAGGATTACCTGCTGGATATCTGGTCTAGAGAGTGTTTTGACGACTACTGGCGGCAGATTGGCCTCTGCGCCGAGGAATATTACGATGTGTTCTCGGACGTTCCTCAGGTGCACATGAGCGCCTGGTACGACCCATATTCCAGGACTGCCACGGACAACTACTTGGCGTTGGCCAACGTTAAAAAGGGGCCAGTTAGTCTGCTGATGGGACCCTGGACGCACGGTCAACGTGCGGTTACATACTCGGGCGATGTGGACTTTGGCCCGTCGTCAGTTATCGATAACAACTTGGAGATTGATTTCAATCACCTGCGAATGCGGTTTTTCGATCGGTGGCTCAAAGGTCAGGAGAATGGTTGGGAAGACGCTGCGCCGGTGAAGTTGTTTGTGATGGGCGGCGGCTCAGGGCGAAAGAATTCGGTTGCTCGATTGGAGCACGGCGGTCAGTGGCGGAGCGAGAACGAATGGCCCCTGGCCCGCGCCGATAATAGGAAGTTCTATTTGAAGCCTGGCGGAAGTCTTGCGCCGAAACTTTCTGAACAGACCCATCCACCAAGCAGTTATCTGTTCGACCCCAACAATCCAGTGCCCACAGTCGGCGGGAATATCTCTTCAGGGCAGCCGGTGATGGCTGCCGGTGGTTTTAATCAGACCGAGTCAGAAGAGTTTTTCGGCTCTAAAAAGCCGTATTTGCCGTTGGCCTCCCGCCCCGACGTATTGGTATTCCAGACAATTCCATTGGCTAATGACGTGGAGGTTACGGGGCCGGTGTCGGTCCAACTCTGGATTTCTTCCAGCGCAGTGGACACCGACTTCACAGCCAAACTAATCGATGTCTACCCACCGTCAGTTGACTACCCGGAGGGTTACGCCCTGAACCTGACCGACGGCATCCTGCGCGTAAAATTCAGAAGCTCTTGGGAGCGGACAGAACTGATGAAACCAGGGGAGATCTACCAGGTGGAAATAAATTTGCTGCCCGTGTCGAATCTGTTCGCCAAAGGCCACAGAATCAGGTTGGACGTATCTTCCAGTAACTTCCCAAGATTCGATGTGAACGGCAATACCGGAGAGAATCCTGGAACATCGTCGGTGAGGGTCACGGCGCTAAATAGCGTCTTCCACGACCGAGACAGGCCATCCCACGTAGCGCTGCCAGTGATTCCCGAGTGATCCAGCGGATCCTAGGTTAATCGGCTCTTGATCAGGGTCATGCGGTAGTTCTCTTCGTTGATGTCACCGGAAGTCTGGACTTTGAATCCAGCGCTCTCCGCCAGTTCCGTAAGCTCATCCGGGCTGATGCGGGCCTGTTGCGGTGGACCGGTCTCCGTTTCCTTCTTATGCCACTCCAGGATGTAACACCAGCCACCGGGCCGCAGCATCTCTTTGACAGCAGTCAAAAAACGCACCCGGTCTTCTGGGTGATGGACGACGAAGGCGATGAATAGACCATCCAAGGACCCAGGTTCCACCGGGAACGAATATTCCTCGCATTTCAGGACTTCCACGTTGCCCAGACGGACTTCGTCGACTCGTCCCTGACAGGCTTCGATCATCTCATCAGAGGTATCCAGGGCAAAGACCTTGCCGTTGATCAAGAATTTGGCCAACGGGAGTGTGAAATACCCAGGGCCACAGCCAATATCGGCAATTATGTCTCTGGGTGTAATTGGGCAATGGGCCATGATTCGGAACGGGTCTAGCGTTTGAATCCGTTCCGGACGTAACATTCTCTCTACTGTGCTGGGCATATCTGGATGACCTGAATCAGTGGACATTTACTTTTGAAACTCCCTATTTGTGGCCGCGTGTCACGCCTACTTTACAGGACTGAATGTGTCGTCGCAATCGCTGGCACACGCTCCGTTGACACCCCTGAAACCCCATCGTACACTACCGATTGCACTTTGCTCTGGTGGGCGGCAAATCCCTCATGGATTTGCCAAGAACTTCATGCCTGGCTACGCCAAAACCCCGCCGATTTCCCAGTTATTTAACCCCCAATCAACTGCGACTCAGGAGATACCCATGTCCGATTTAGCCTCTGTATTAGCATCTGAAGACCCAGATGTGGCACGTGCCCTGGAGTTGGAAGACCACCGCCAACGCGACTGCATAGTCTTAATCGCCTCCGAGAACTACGCAAACAAGGCCGTTCTGGAGTCGGGTGCAAGCGTAATTAGCAACAAATACGCTGAGGGCTATCCCGGCCGACGCTACTACGGTGGTTGTGAGAACGCGGACATTATCGAGACTCTAGCCATCGATCGAGTCAAGGAGTTGTTTGGAGCCGAGCACGCCAATGTGCAGCCCCACAGCGGCGCACAGGCCAACATGGCCGCCTACTTCGCCGTTTTGGAGCCGGGCGACACCGTCATGGGCATGCAGCTGGACCACGGCGGCCACCTCACCCACGGAGCAGGCGTGAACTTCTCGGGCAAGCTTTATAACTTCGTCAATTACGGCTTGGACAAAGACACCGAGACCATTGACTACGACGAGGTTGAGCGGCTGGCTAAAGAGCACAAACCCAAGCTAATCGTTGCAGGTTGTAGCGCATATCCCCGCATCTTGGATTTCCCGCGCTTCCGGGCCATCGCCGACAGCGTGGACGCCCTATTGATGGTGGACATGGCCCACATTGCCGGACTCATTGCCGGTGGTGCCCACCCATCACCGTTCCCCTACGCCAACATTGTGACTTCGACGACCCAAAAGAGCCTTCGGGGGCCAAGAGGCGGTTTCATACTCTGCGACCAGGATTTGGCCAGAAAGATAGACTTCGCCGTCTTCCCTCAAATGCAGGGAGGGCCGTTGATGCAGGCCATAGCCGGCAAGGCGGTCTGCTTTGGGCAAGCATTGAAACCGGAATTCTCAAATTACGCCCACCAGTTGGTGTCCAACTGCAAATTATTGGCCGATGACCTATCTGCCGCCGGGATTAGAATGGTTTCCGGAGGCACCGATAACCATATGGTTCTGGTTGATGTAACTCCGCTCGGCATAACCGGCCAACAGGCTGAACGTGCTCTCGAGGCAGTAGGTATCATCGCCAATAAGAACGCCATACCGTATGACCCACAGCCGCCCAGAGTCACCAGCGGCTTGCGATTAGGCACACCAGCGATTACCAGCAGAGGCATGAAAGAACCCGAGGTCAAGCTGGTTGCCGGGATGCTGATTAATGTCCTAAAAGACCTTGAAGACAAGGAAACTCATGCCAAGGTGGCCGCTGAAGTTAAGGCATTAACATCTCAATTTGGGATTCCAGGCATAGATAGCTAAACAAACACTAGTTGAGCCAGGCGAGAGCCGATGCTATAATTGCTAGGATTGTGTTTTTCTAAAACCTGCAATACACCTGTGTTTAATCTTCCAAGGGGTACCGTTTGCGCCATTACGAACTTGTAGTTGTCCTTAGTCCAATGCTTAACCAGGAGCAAGTGACAGAAACCTGGGACAAGATAAAAGGATTCATCACCACTCGTGACGCTGAGATTAGTCATGAAGAACAGTGGGGAACCCGCCGCCTGGCCTATCCCATTCGCAAGGGCCAGCACCGGTTTCTGGAGGGCAGCTATCACCTGACCCGCTTTGCCACTGAAAAAGCATTCAACATAGACTTGGAGAACTTCCTGAAGGTTGATGAAGAGATTCTCCGGTCTTTGGTGACTGTGACCTTACCGGAAGAAGAACTTGCCGCTCAGGCAGCCGCCGCCGCCCGAGCCATCAGGCCTCCGCCGCCACGGCCCGCTCCGGTTGGTCCCGACGGTCAGCCAATTCCTTCAGCAGCCCCGGCCGAAGGCGCCGCTCCAGCAGCAGAGGCTCCCGCTGCTGATGCCCTTGCCGCAGAGGCTCCTGCAACAGAAGCTCCGGCCGCAGAGGCTGCACCCGAACCCGTAGCTGAGGAAGCGCCGGAAGATGCAACTGAAACATCACCTGAAACTGCAACAGAGCCAACGGCTGAAGTTGAAAGTGAACCTGCCGCCCCCGAGAACGATAATGAGGGCGACGATACTCCTGCAGAGGAGACGACAGAGCCGACCAGTTAGTCGGACGCCAACGAGGCGTAGGTAGAAGGGAGGAAGACGTGAATAAGATCATTGTCATCGGACATCTGGGTAGAGACCCAGAGATGCGGTACACACCCAATGGTCAAGCGGTTACCTCGTTTAGTGTGGCTTCAAGCCGCCGGTACACCACCGGGGGTGGTGAGCAGAGAGAAGAAACTGAATGGTTCAATGTGAGTGCCTGGGGAAAGCTGGGCGAAACTTGTAACCAGTACTTAACAAAAGGCCAGCAGGTCTATATAGAGGGTCGCATGAGCAGTCGGACCTATGAAGGGCGAGACGGAACGACCCGCGTTTCCATAGACGTATTTCTGAATGATGTCCAGTTTTTGGGCGGCAGAGGCGGAGATGGTGGCGAATCTGGATCAGACCAATATAACCCTGGCGTCGGCGCCATGCTCGACGAAGGCCCCGGAATGGAATCGGTAGACGATCTACCGTTTTAATTTAATACGGTAGTTAAATCAAAAGGACTTAAACTAGAATGACCACTGAAGCCCCTAGAGGACCAGGCGGACCGCCACAAAGATTCGGCGGAGGCGGAGGACGACCAGGCGGCGGAGGCGGAAGACCCGGTGGTCGCCCCCGAGGCCGGTTTGTACGTCGTCGTAAGGTCTGTGCCTTTTGCGCAGAACACGTCACGCATATTGACTACAAAGAGATTGATAAAATTCGCCGGTTTGTTTCCGAACGGGCCAAGATTGAGCCCCGCCGCCGAACCGGTGTCTGCGCCAAACATCAACGTGCCTTGAGAACCGCCATCCAGCGGGCCAGGCAGATTGCGTTGGTGCCTTTCGTGGCCTACCACGCCTATTCTGGTGGCGTTCGCCGCTAAATAGGTCTGGTTACGCAACCCCAACCGTAGAGTGTGTAACGGCGGCGCAGCCAACAGGCGGCGCCGCCGAAAATTCCCCCATTCCACCCCCAAACTCGTCGAGGTTAGATAATGCCATTTCCTAGGCTCCGAATGTTCGGCGCTGCAGATTCGGGCAGAGGCGGTCGACGCCGCAGTCGGCGAGCCCAACAACGAGATCAAGGCGAGGACTACACCCCACCTGAAGCGCCCAGTGTCGTCGTTGAAAAACGACAACAGAAGATTGGCTTTGGAATTGGTGCTTTCCTGCTCCTCATCATCGCTGGTGTCGTGGTCTTTGGTTACTACAAAGAATTCTATGCGCCACCCAGGGTTTGGGCTGGCTCTGTAAGAGACACTGAGTTCACAATGGGTGACTTGGTGTCCCGAATTCGGGTACTGCAGGGCGTAAACCGCTATCAAGGCGGCCAGGTAAACCTGAGTACGGTCCCCTTTGAATACCTTCAGAACCTTGTTAACGCGGAGATACTGCGACAGCAGGCGCCAGTATTAGGCATAGCCATTGATGACGAAGACATTCAAACGGAGTTGCGCAGGCAGTTCTCCAGCAGCGCAGATGTTGGACAAGAAACTGACCCCGGACAACTGGAACGGGAGTTCAGACAGGCCTATTCCTCCTACCTTACTGCCACCGGGCTATCAGACGGGGAATTCAAGGTCATCGTCAAAGAACAACTTTCCATGCGGGCCTTGGCAGTTTTGTTGTCACGGGAAATTGAAGAAGAACAACCACACGTCGAAATCCAGTGGATTCAGATTCCAGTGGACGGCGACGTTCTTATCGATGAAGTTGAAATTAGACTTAAAAACGAGGACTTCACCAGGATTGCTCAAGAACTGAACTCCGGGAGTCAGTTCACCGACGGTAATGGCTACGTTGGCTGGGTACCCAAGGGAGCTTTCCCTGAGTTAGATGGAATTCTCTTTGGCGACGAAGAAAAGGGAATACCTGCTCAGGCTCCTGACACGGTCAGCCCATCTATATTTACAACCGATTCATACTTCTTGGTCAAGACTCTATCCGCCGCTGAAGACCGGGCATTGAGCAACCTAATGGGTTCAAAACTTCTGGAAGAGTCCGTGGACAAATGGCAGAAAGAAACGCTGTTTACGGGAACCAAAGCCGGCACTGTGCGCATGAATTTCAACAGCAGATTATACGAATGGGTCACCGATCAGGTCTTCATCACCGCGCCGCGGATTGAAAGGCCAACCCCAGTGCCAAACCCCAACCAGATACTCCCAGAATTGGGCCAGTAGAGAGTAATAAGGTCTATGGCAACATCACCTGAAACTTCTGCTGATGGTCCCCCCGATAAGCCGGACAACAGCGCCGTGGTCAATATTGGCCTGATGGGGTTTGGCGTCGTCGGAACCGGCGTGGCTGCCCACATACTGGGCAGCAATTTTTCTATGGCCGATGTGACCGGCCGTACGGTAAACCTGAAGAAGGTGCTGGTTCGGGACGCATCACTTACCAGAGACGTTGAACTCCCTGCGGGAGTGCTCACGACCAACGCAGAAGATATTCTGACCGACCCCGATATCCACATCGTGGTTGAAGTAATGGGCGGCACCGATCCGGCCGAGAATTACATCAAACAAGCTTTGTCGAGTGGTAAGCACATTGTCACTGCCAACAAAGAAGTCATGGCTAAATTGGGACCCGAGTTGATGACCCTGGCGCGACAGAACAATGCCAATCTGCTTTTTGAGGCCAGCGTCGGCGGGGGGATTCCCATTGTCGGCTGCATGATGAACGAGCTCGCAGCGAACGACATACGCTCGATTCGGAGCATTATCAACGGGACGACCAACTACATCCTGACAAAAATGGCCCATGAAGGCACTGCATTCAAAGAAGCCCTGGGCGAGGCTCAAGCTCTTGGTTACGCGGAATCTGATCCCACCAATGACATCGAAGGCATCGACGCATCCTATAAGTTGACCATTCTCGCTTCATTGGCCTATCGGCGATCGTTCCAGCCTTCTGAAGTTTATTGCGAAGGTATCTCAAAACTGGAACCCCAAGACTTCCGCTACGCCGAGGAATTAGGCTACGCCATAAAATCACTGGCCATCGCCAACTTGGAAGAAGGCGCGGTGCAACTTCGCGTATATCCGGCGTTAGTGCCTGCAGAACATATGCTTGCCAAGGTTGATGGAGTGTACAATGCCGTTGAGGTTGATGGGAGCCTCTGCGGACCAGTCCTCTTCCACGGCATGGGTGCAGGACGAGCGCCTACCACCAGCGCAATAATTGGCGATGTGGTGGAGGCCGTCCGTAAGATGGGCAGCAATTCACCCCTACTTGAGCCGCATAATGGCACAGAACTGACAGTGCGACCCATTGGAGACCTGGTATCGCGCTACTACGTCAGGTTGGAAGTCGCTGATCATCCGGGAGTGCTGGCCCAGATTGCCCAGATTTTGGGTGACGGACAGATTAGTATTGCTGCAGTCCTACAACGCGACACTCACCCGGAGACAGAGAGCGCCGAGATTGTGATTACCACCCACCCAGCCAGGGAGCAGTCCATGCAAAACGCGCTGAAAGCGATGACGGACTTGCCCCAGGTGAAAAGAGTGAGCAATACCCTTAGGATTGAAGAGTAGTATGTAACGGAGCAATTTCATTTTGACTGATGAAGACATCCGAGTCAGTCCATATACCATTCTAATAACAGATTAGTTTCTGTGTCGGTACAAGCTTTGGGAAATAGGAGAATTAGTTAAGCGTATGGGTGCTGGGGTATTAAACACCTACACGGATTTGCTTCCGGTGACTAGCTCCACTCCTCTGATAACCATGGGAGAGGGCGATACACCGTTGGTTAAATCCAACCGTCTGGGACGGGAGTTGGGTTGCTCAGAATTGTATTTCAAGCTGGAGGGTTGTAACCCCACCGGCTCGTTCAAAGACCGGGGGATGGTCGTGGCGATTGCCAAGGCGTTGGAAGAAGGCACCAAGGCCATAATGTGCGCCTCCACGGGCAACACCAGTGCCTCAGCGGCCGCATTTGGCGCTTACTGCGATATTCCTACCTTTGTGTTGATTCCCAAAGGCGAAGTGGCCATGGGCAAGCTGGCCCAGGCAATGATCTACGGCGCCAAAGTCATCATGATCAACGGAAACTTTGACATCGCCTTGGGTTTGGTCAGAGAGTTCACTGATCGCAACGGTGTTACCTTGGTGAACTCGGTAAACCCCCACAGGATTGAAGGCCAAAAGACCGCTGCGTTTGAATTGGTGGACGCTCTGGGTGACGCGCCAGATATGCTTTTCATACCCGTTGGCAACGCCGGCAACATCACCGCCTACTGGAAGGGCTTCCGAGAATATCAGGACCTGGGCCGGAGCCAAACACTTCCGAAGATGATGGGCTTCCAAGCAGAGGGCGCTGCGCCAATCGTCCGCGGCGAGATTGTAGCTAGACCCCAGACAATTGCATCAGCCATTCGTATCGGCAATCCGGCCACCTGGAACGGGGCCGTTGAGGCCCGAGACGGCTCCGGCGGAGTGATTGACTCAGTCTCAGATGACGAGATTCTAGAAGCCTACCGACTCCTAGCCAACAAAGAAGGTATTTTCTGCGAACCTGCCTCTGCGGCATCGTTCGCTGGCTTAATGAAGATGCACCGCCAGGGAATGGACCTGCATGACAAACGCATCGTTTGTATCTGCACCGGGAATGGCCTTAAAGACCCGGACCTAGCCGTAAGTAGTTCCGGTGGACAGACCATAGAAGTGGCGGCCAACATAGAAGCCCTTGAAGAGGCTACCCTCGGATCCGGTAGCTAGGGAGAACTGAAACGGTCCAAAAACAACGCATAAAAGAAGCAGTAGCCGAGTTATTGGCTGCCATTGGCGACGACCCGACCCGTGAGGGACTACTAGACACCCCCGACCGGGTGGCTCGTATGTATGAGAATCTGTTTTCTGGCATGGGTATCAAAACTGAAGATGCCATAGACACCGTTTTTGAAGCAGAGAGCCAAGACCCCGTGATTGTGCGGGGTTTGGTCTTTTATTCCGTGTGCGAACATCACCTATTGCCATTCTTTGGAGAGGCTCGGGTGGGGTATGTGCCTGGGGGCAAGATTGCTGGAATCAGCAAACTGGCCAGGGCATTGGAAGTGGCGGCACACCGGCCCCAGGTCCAAGAACGCTTGACAGCAGATGTGGCAAATGCCATATTCAACGTCCTCCAGCCAGAGGGCGTAGTCGTTGAACTTGAAGCTGAACACCTCTGCATGGCCATGCGGGGCGTTAAGAAACCCGGCACAAAGGTGCTCACATTAGCAACCCGTGGCGAATTCAAGAATTACCAATCAGGGCGAGAAGGTCTTCTGTCCCTGATGCACAGTAACTAGTACGTAAACCCAGCTTTGGGGCAGGTGATCTCAGTAGGCACCAAAGCACCGTAAAAAACTTGGCAGGTAGATAGTGACAAACACACCAATCACATCGTTTCAAGAGATTGAAACTGAATGGGAATCGGTGCTGCGAGACAGCCCTGAAGACACACTGTTCCTGAGTGCCCAATGGCAGAAGGTTTGGTGGGACACGTTTGGCGATGACCGGACGATGTGCGGATTCACCTACCCGACCTCAAACGGGGTGGCTGCCATTGCCTCACTGGCCAAGTTTGGCGACACCGTCTCATTCATGGGTAGTGAAGACACCTTTGATTACAACGACTTCCTCATCAGGCCTGGCCACGAGGAGGGCTTCTACCAGACGCTTCTGGAATCTATGGAAGAGCAGGATTACCGGAAGCTGCATTTGGTTTCCCTCAGAGAAAGCTCTCCAACCCTGGAACTGCTGCCAGATATGGCCCGCAAACTGGGATACACGGTCGAGGTTGAAGAAGAAGATGTCACCTCGGGCATCGACCTTCCTGGTACTTGGGACGAATACCTGGCTCTGCTCAACAAGAAAGACCGCCACGAACTCCGCCGCAAGATACGCCGTATGGATTCCCAAACGGAATGGAAGTGGTACAGCGTTACAGAACCGGCTGAGGTTAAAGAACGCTTGGGCGAGTTCATAACTCTGATGCGCCAAAGCCGCGCCGACAAAGACGAGTTCATGACGCCCGAACGAGAGCAGTTCTTCTATAACATCACTCAGCGCATGGCAGAGATGGGCCAGCTCCAGCTGTACTTCCTGGATATGGACGGCTCCACGGTGGCCACCAGTCTGTGCTTTGACTATGGGGGCTCCCGCTTGTTATACAATAGCGGCTACGATCCGGAGTACGCCTACTACAGCATAGGTCTGATACTCAACGCTATGTGTCTGAAAGACGCCATTGAGCAGGGTCTTACTTATTTTGATTTTCTGCGTGGCCCAGAACCTTACAAAGCGCATCTGGGCGGGCAACAGAGGAACCTCTATCAAATGGTGGTAACTAAAAGTTGAGCGTGGAGCGAGCGGCATTCATTACACTCCACGCTTGTCCCCTGGCAGCCCCAGGACAGGGCAAGTCGGGCGGTATGAACGTATATGTAAGGCAATTGGCTGCAGCCCTGGGCGAGATGGGGATGAAGATTGATATCTTCACCCGTGAACACTTGGATGTGGTCAATCGCGTGGAAACAATTGGACCGAACGTCCGTGTCATCCACCTCAAGGCTGGCGAGCCCGATGCTCACCTAGGAGACCTGTACGCCCTTCTGCCAGATTTCCTAGAGCAACTGAATGACTTCCGTGAAGAAGAGGGATTAGAGTACGACGTTGTCCATTCCCACTATTGGCTGTCTGCCTGGGTCGGCCGTGAGCTATCCCAAGCGATCAATGTGCCCCACGTGGTTACTTTCCATACCCTGAGCCTGATTAAGATGCAGTCCCGGGCTGGCGAGATTGAGCAGACTGAACGACCGGTTGTCGAAGCCGAAGTTATGGCCACCGCTGGCCGTATCATTGCTTTTAGCCCCCACGAGCGTGACGCCATGGCCAGACTGTACGGAGCAGACGCTCGTAAAGTCTCATTGGTCCCCTGTGGCGTCGATCTCGAAGTGTTCCGCCCCCTTAACCAGAAATCGGTCCGGTCTAGGCTGGGGCTGAACGGCGAAAAGATACTGCTGTACGTTGGCCGTGTTGAGCCCATTAAAGGTCTGGATTTACTGGTGGAAACTGCCGCTCAAATGGATTCCGCAGAGGGCGTCCGGATGATGGTGGTGGGCGCCGATGTCAACGGTGATAGAGAGATGGACCGGGTAAAACAACTGGCCAAAGAACGTGATATGGAAGACAAGATAGATTTTGTGGGCCAAGTAGACCATGATGATCTGGCCCTCTATTACAACGCCGCCGACGTCTGCGTAGTGCCGTCTTACTACGAGAGTTTTGGGTTGGTGGCCTTGGAATCCATGGCTTGCGGCACTCCAGTTGTTGCCACCAGGGTCGGCGGGCTCTCAACAATCATCCAACACGGCCGCACTGGTTATCTCAAATCATGGCGCTGCCCGGAAGCCTTCGCCAACTCCGTGGAGATGATCATTTCCAGTGACGGCCTGCAACAGAGCATGGGTGAAGCGGCCCGGAAACGTGCTGAGGGCATGGGCTGGGACAACGTCGCATCCCTAATGTGGGACGAGTACTCTGTATTGACCGAGCACCCCGCAAAAGACGATAATAAGTATTAGCGTTATCGCCCTGGCTAACCGGTTCGTATTCATCCTCGGAATTACCCCTGCAACGGCTTTGACTGGAGAAGGCACCCGTCCAATCGTGTTGCATAACCACAAGGGCCCTGCCAGGCGTGTATTGACAATTTCCCGGAGGAAACCTTTGACCCCAGATCCCGGTTACACAGGCGACCCCCGTCGTCTTCCTCTTGGCCCTTTCCGCCGGCTGCTTCGTCACGTCCAACGCACTGTGGGCGCGGGGATTTTGGTGATTCTACCCATCGGAATCACCGTGCTTGTTCTGAAATTCTTTTTTGACCTTCTGGATCCAGTGTTGAAACCCGCTGTTGACCTGTTCCCGGGCCGCTCAGTCACCGGGACTGGTATTGTTGCGCTGATGGTCTTGGTGTACCTGCTGGGTCTTTTTGCGGCGCGGGTGGTTGGCCGTCGCCTAATAGGTTTTGGGCACCGGATAATGGAATTGATTCCCGTGGTCAAAGGGATTTACGGTACAACCCGCATGGCTATTGAAGTTCTTTCTCACAGTCACGATGGCAATGACAACGCGGACGAAAAAGGTGCCCAAGAGTATTCCGGTGTAGTGCTGGTAGAATTTCCCAGACCGGGTATCAGGTCCTTCGGTCTGATTACATCAACGATGTTGGATACTGACGGCGACGAAGTTTTGTCTGTCTATATCCCCACCACACCAATACCGTCATCCGGGTTTTTGGTAATCGTGTCTGCGTCTGAAGTTACGCAAACAGACTTGAGCGTTGAAGAGGCCATGAGAGTGGTGATATCCGGGGGGATTCAGCTTGATGAAGTGTTCCGTCGGGTCGGTTTTCAGGTGCCGGGTAAATCCAGCTCAAACCAGTGACGCTCGCCCATTTTCTTGAAACCCATAGATGTGTATAGACGAACGGCCGGGTCATTATTGCCGTCAACTTCCAGCCCAACCTCAGCCATTCCAATAGAACGCAAATACTGTATACCGGCGTGTAACACGTGGCGGCTGACGCCCTTGCCGCGGTATTCGGGCACCACACCAATCATCCCAATGATTCCTCTGGGGCCATTATCTGAAGGCACGACCACAGTCCAACAGTAACCTGCTGGGCGGTCTCCCTCAAACAGGAACAGAATGCCCTCTTTGGACGTGTTGGGCATTTTGGTGCGGTATTCAATCTGCTCTTCAGTATTGGGACAAAAACCCCAACTACCAATAAAGGCAGCATTCTGTACTTTGGTCAGCAGGGCCGTGTCACCATTTTGAAACGACCGCACAGAATAACCTGAAGGGAGACTAACATCTGGGAGTTGGTCCTGATTCCAGAGCATGTCTAAATAAGTGCGCACCGGCGAGAATCCCAACTGTTCCAATAGCTTGCCCCGTTCTGTACCAGGCATGACGCATACGTCGGCCACACTGAGACGCTCAGCCGTGACCAATGACACTGCTCGCCGGAGAATTTCCAGTTCATCGGGACCTCCGGCTAACTCCGGAGCGATAATGACCTCGATGACGGAACGGCTAATTGGAAATTCCCGGTAAACCAGCGCTAGTCCCTTTATCTGGCGATCTTGCTCCAACACCAAACAGGTTTCCAATGGGACGAGACCTGGTTGTCCCAGGACGTATCGAAAAGTGTTACGACAGAGTTCTTGGAGTTCGCTGGTTGTGCTGTTGTGGCTGGCAACGAATTCGACCAGCGCGGCATTGTGGTTGTTTGTGTAGTTAACGACTGGCAATGAGGTCTTCCAGGCTGGTAAACTCTAGAACTGAATGCGTGGCAGGCGAGCTGACGAAATTCGACGCCGCCGTGCCCAGTGAGTGGAGAACGTACGTGCCAATGGCTCCATAACCGTGCTTGGAGACATTATCACAGGCTTTGGCCGATTGTAGCAGAGTATAGTGCCGTTAACAACGCTCCTATATCTTGCTGTAATAAATGCCTTATGTTTGCAATTAGACTAATAACAGAAATATATAGCTAATCTACGCCGGAATTCGTAAACTGATTCTAAACGAATGAGTGCCACGGTTTGGCCGAGATTAACCTCGAACAACCCAGGCACCTGAAGCCGCAGGAGGCCCCAGGCAAATGGATGAATCCCCCAAGAAAGTTCTAGTGATTACACCCCATCCCGACGACGCCGACTTCTGGTGTTCAGGGACGATAGCCAAATGGCTTGGCGATGGCGCAACCGTCCGTTACGTGCTCTGCACCGACGGGGGAAAAGGCACCACCGACCCGAATATCTCTTCGGCGGACCTTTCCAAGTTGCGCGAGCAAGAGCAGGCCGATGCCGTGGAAGCACTGGGCGTTCAAGAATTGGTTCTGCTACATCATCCTGACGGCTCCCTCGAAGATGATGATGAGCTCAGAAGGGAATTAGTCCGGCAGATTCGGCAGGTCCAACCCGACGTGGTTCTTTGTCCTGAGCCGTATCGCAAGAACCTTGCCTGGCACCGTGACCACCGTATAGCCGGGCAGGTCGCATTGGATGCAGTCTTTCCCTGCGCTCGCGACCATCTCCATTTTGTGGAGCTGTGGCGGGATGAGGGCCTGGAACCCCACAAAACACCCACCATGCTTTTCTGGGGCACCGAGAACGCCGACACGACCATCGATATCACCGAGTCCATGGATGCCAAGATTAAGGCGGTGGCAGCCCACAAGAGCCAGATGGATGGCCGGTCTCTCAAAGAGATTGAGGACTTCGTCAGAGAACGGGCGCAGGTCAGCGAAGGCGGCTCGGGCAAAGAATACGTGGAGGCCTTCCGCAAGGTTACCTTCCGGGTCTAGGCCTATAACGCCGAATCCCCCGGATTTTTCAGCAAGACTGGTCTAAGTAACGGCAAAGCCGGGCCGCCAAAGGCCAACAGCCGGTCGTGGAACCCTTTAAGGCTGTAAGCGCTGCTTTGTTCCCGCTTGAAGTCCTCTCTCAGTTTGAGGATCATCAGCTTTCCCAGGGTGTAATTCAGATACCCCGGATCAAAGGTCCCCCGCAACGCCTCTCTGCGCGCTGGTAGTTCGGCCATGTAGGCGTTTTCCATGAAGAACTTTGTTGCTTCTTCTAGGGTCATACCATCGGTGTGCATCCGCAGCGAGCAAATATACCGGCAGTTGCGCACCAGGGCTTCCAGCAGCTGAGTCAGGAGTAGCCTTGGCTGGTTATCTCCGTATTTGGTCTCCAGCATCATCTGCTCAGTGTAATGCGCCCAACCTTCCGTGAATGAATAGGCTGTCGCCACTCGGTTGACTAGCGGGAGTTCCTTGCCGTAGCGATTGTGCAGGTGGTGGACGAAATGCCCCGGATAGACCTCATGGATGGAGATGATTTTCAGCGTGTCATAGTTGAAGTTAGACAGCCATTCTTCCCGTTGTTTGTGGTTCCAGTCATCTTCCACCGGAGTCACATAGTAGAAAGACTCTTTGGCCTTGGTCTCAAGGGCGCCGGCGCTATCCATCGCAGCAAAGGCGTAGCGCATGTAAGTTGGCGTTTCAATCACCTGACAGCGATCCTCGGATGGCACGCTGATGACGTCAAAGTCGATGAGCGATTGCCTGATCTCCTCCAACATGTTCCTTGTTTCAGGGATTAGGTCTTCAGCATTCGGGTGGTTCCGGCCAATCTCTTCAACAATCTCGATTACCGAACGACCCGGAGCAATACGCTGGGCCAGCTCTTTTATCTGAGCCAGGTTATCTTCTAGGTTGACCTGCCCAATGGCCGAAATTTGGCTTAGAGGAGCGTCTAAGCCCTCCCCAGTGGCCAACATACCCGAGTAAAGCTCTGGTCCGATGGCAAAACCGCCTGGGCCGCCGTTGCCACGGCCTTTTAGCCGGTCTGCAAAACGGTCTAGGGCCGACGCTGCGGTCTCTCTGGCCTGGTTGAATTCATTGACGATTTCAGTGTCGGTTACGCCCTGAGTGGCATCGGCCAGGTCGACACGGTAAAAACGGGCCATGCCCGAGTAACTCTCCACGCTCATGTCCACAACATGGGACGAAAGACTGTCTGCTAGAGCGCTGTTTAGAACTTCAAGGAAATCAGGGGCCTGCTTCATGGCTTCAGCCGCAAATCGCAGTCGGTCTTCCAACGGAGCGTAATCACGGAGAATATAGCCACTTACGTTTAGATACCCCGTGTGGCGCATGGGGTTGTTCTCTAGGGGTTTAAGGTCGTTGAAGATGAACAACTCGCGGCGCAAGAATAGCTCCATGATCTGATAGCTCATTCTGCTCGATTCATCGAGAGAGCTTGCGTCCAAAGACTGGAGTTCGGTCAGCCCGCGCCTCAATTCGCCTTCCCTCCGTGAGGTCTGGGTCGGGGAAAGGTCTGGTAACCGGCCGTCGTATTCGTGCTGGCCAATCCGCGATCCGGCCGTTGGGTAGAAGCCCCAATGCTCCTTGATCAGCCTCTGAGAAAGATTTTGAAAGGCGGTTTCTGGTTCTGGCTGCGGCATGTTGCTCCTTAAATTAAAAAGGCGGCCCGACTAGGGCCGCCTTTGGTACCTGATTGATGTCAGCTTCTAGAGTAGAGTCTCGCTGATCTGGAACTGAGGTTTGATGTCGGTATAATTGGCAATGTCACCTATGATGGCCTTGCCATGCTCCATAAATGCTGCGTGAACTTCTTCAACCTTGTTGAAGTATAGGTGGGCGACGGCAATGAAAGGAGCGGGAGCGTTGGGGTCGGTTCCGGAGACGCCTTTCTCCATTTCGCCGTTCACCAAGCCCATGGGACCGAGCAAGCTTTGAACCAGATTCAAATGGGTTGTGGTCCAATAACCGTGATCAAACTTCTTTTCTTCTTCATTGGGGTATAACACTGTTACTTTAATCATGTTGCCGGCTCCTAGTTTATTTACATAAAAATGAATTACACCCTGATTGGGGTCAATAAAGCCAGTATACTTGGCGTGTTGTCGGCGGGCAATGCCGCTGTCGTCTGTACCGCTGTGGATACGTCTGACACGAAGATCCCTTCTGGTACAATTAATTCGCCGCGTTAGCGAGCCTGGGGAATCAGCTTTGCCTGCGGCCCCGTATTCAAACAAGATATGTTGCATAATTTACCCATTTTTCACCACGTTAGACCCCTCTTAGTTTTCATCGTATTCGCGCTAGTCGCAATTATTGCCATCGTCGCCTGTTCTGAGTCCGACGACACTCAAGAAACTCCTGAAATTTCTTCAGATGGGCTGGCCCTGGTATGGGAGGCTTGGGAGCAGATCGGCGAGAACTATGTCAGTTCTGAACCGCTGGATGCCGACGCGGTAGTCTCAGGCGCCATGGGCAGATTGTTGAACGAAGTTGAGATCTCTCCCTACCCCTTCTTAACCGAGATTGGCCGCATGCGAGGACAACCGCCGACTGAAGTGCCAGGTGAGATGGTCGACCTATGGCGGGCTGTTGCCAAATATCAGGCGGCCAACCTGGAGTTTGATTCGGCAACTGTCGCTGAATCTGTTGTCACCGGGTTGCTCGAGGGCTTAATTGACTCATCTGCCGTATACCTGGATGCCACCCATTACCCATTGGCTAAAGAGAGCCTGGAGAGCGGGTTGGAAGGCAGTTATCTGGGCATTGGCTCTAGAGTGGTCGCCCGTGACGGCCAGATTGTGCTGTTTCCCTTTGCTGGTTCACCTTCTGAAAGCGCAGGTATTCTGCCGGGCGATGTCTTAGTGGCCGTCGCCGGTGCATCGGTACTGGGCCAGAGCGTGCAGGAAGTTGTGGATCAGGTCGCGGGGCCAAAGGGGACCAAGGTCCTCTTGGGCGTAATCCGGGCTGGTGAGATCGACCCCGTAGATGTAGAGGTGTTTAGGGGCGATATTGAATTGCAGTCTGTGGCCAGCCAGCTGATTCCAGGCGGAATTGGATATCTAAGTATCTCCCGATTTAGGGACAACACCGGGGAGCAGGTATTTACGGCTTTGGAAGAATTGAACCGATTCGACATGTTGGCCCTAGTCGTAGATATCAGGTCCAATCCGGGTGGCTCATCAGAGGCGGCAGTTGAGACTGCGGCCCAGTTCCTGCCCGACGGCACATTGTTTGGCTACGTTGAAGGCAAGGACGGCCAGCGCATTGAGATTACTACCGGACCCAACGAAAACAGGCTGTCATTGGATGAGCTGCTAGTGGCAGTGCTAATCAACGAACAGACCTCACGCGAGGCCGAGACTCTGGCTGCTGCGTTGCATGATTCTGGTCGGGCCACTCTGTTCGGTACTACTACTCTGGGCGATGCTTCATCTTATGAGTTTGTAGAGCTGAGCGATGGATCGGCCATGTACTTGCCGGTTGCCCGCCGCTTCTCACCCAAAGGCGAACTGATGACGACGGCCGGTATAGTTCCCGATGTTGAAGTGGAGTCGGTTGCTGAAGACAAAGGCTACGGCGGAGAGAGCCAATTCAACCGCGCCTATGAATTTTTAGACGGTCAGTTACCACCGTTTCGTTAGAACGCAGTTCTTGAATCTTAGCCAGTGCAACTAGACGAACCCCTGGTGATCGAATAGAAAAAGGGCTTCTCATGCTGGAGAAGCCCTTTTTGTTTCGCTAAACCTGAGGTCTTGCGACCGGGAAGTTGTTAGGCGACCTCGACGGCGGCGCCAGCCTCTTCCAGTTTGGCCTTGATCTCGTCGGCTTCTTCCTTGGCGATGCCTTCCTTGATGGCGGTAGGAGCGGACTCAACCAGCTCTTTGGCTTCGCGTAGGCCCAGGGAAGTAACTTCGCGAACGGCCTTAATGACGTTGATCTTGTTGGGACCAATGTCTTTCAGGCTGACGGCGAATGCAGACTGTTCTTCAGCGGCGGCTGCTCCACCATCGGCGGGCGCTCCACCGGCAGCGGGCGCGGTGGCTACGGCCACGGGGGCGGCGGCGCTCACACCAAACTCTTCTTCCAGTGCCTTGACCACGTCGGCCAATTCAACCACGTTCATTTGCTTGATTGCGTCAATGATTTCTTCTTTAGT
>DUCU01000096.1:0-298 GCA_012959605.1 Dehalococcoidia bacterium
GAAAAGGGGCTGGACATTCTCTGGGAGGTTAACCTTCACATGGATGGCAACCCGGGTGGGCATGCCTATCTCTGTAGTTGGGACAGTCCATCTGAAGATTCGCTAGGCATTCGAATGTGCCCAAAGCCGTTGGAGCCATGGGAAATTCCACACGAACTGGTAGGCAATAAGTTCAGGGGCACAGCCTAGCTGGAACACCTAGAAATGCAGGTGACGGTACTTGCTAAGTCGCTAGACCGGCCGCTGGAATGGGCGGTAGGGTTTTCCTTTGGCAACATCGAACTAAGTCTGGAACAGT
>DUCU01000096.1:366-14990 GCA_012959605.1 Dehalococcoidia bacterium
CGGAACGTTCAAAGCACCACTGAAATCAGCACCTATAACGCCAGACAGGTCGGCCCCGAATAGGTCGGCATCTGCCAGGTTGGCCCCCGATAGGTCGGCCCTCGACAGATTTACCAAAAACAGCTTGGCCCCGAACAGGTCGGCCCCCGACAAGTCGGCATCTTGCAGCAAGGCCGCTTCCAGGTCGATCTCAGTAAGGTCGGCACCGACCAGGCTAGCCCCTCTCAGGTTAGCCAACCACAGGCTGGCCCCGGACAGGTCGGAACCGGACAGGTCGGCCCCGGACAGGTCGGCCCCGCTCAGGTTGGCCCCGGACAGGTTAGCCCCCCTCAGGTTGGCCCCAGCCAGGCTGGCCATTTTCAAATCACATCCTTGGCAAGATACTACATCGTCCTGTTGTTTAGGATTCACACTTTGTGCAAACGAATGTACGTCTTTGCCGACAGTGGTCGGTTTGGTTGTAGAACTCGTAACCTCTTGTTTAGGAGCAGATGGTGATTCAGCGGCTGAACTGCAACCGATAATCAGAACGGACGTCAGTATCAGGAGCATCCCAGGCATGAAAGTTAGTTTGTGTATGTTCATGGGCGGCAGTTAACTCCATTAGTTAAGAAACACCCCCATCGGGAAGGCATAGGGAGCGGGGTACTGGTGAGGCTGTGCTCACAGAGTCTGATGGCAAGTCCCAACCATGGCCCGTCGGGTTCTTCTTCGGCAACACCGAACTAAGTCTGGAACATTGTACGGTGATTACCAGTATTTCTGGGTTCGACGATCAACCAAATTAGCATGAATGGAACCAGCTGGGATTATGGGCTCAATAACTTCAATATAAAAGTTGCATGCGTTACTGTTCTGTGTGAATTATCTAATGGACAATGCCGCCTGTCCATATCTTGCCAGAGTATACGGGGTCCGTTGGAGTCGGATGACTCGCCCGTCGCCGGAGGTGAAGGGAATAACCGGTAGTTTGGGCTAACTGACGCCCAAAGAAGGGAGGCTTCTACCTATCGCTCAAGGAATCTCCCTGCGGCCAGAAACAAGCCCCAGGGGAACGTCAACGCAACTTTGGTGACAAAGGCCAATGTCGCAAATGGCGAGATAAGGATTGCCGGCACTGCACCCCAGTTGTATTTGGCCGACGGTATCCACTCCAATGGGGATGCCAGCGAATCCAAGTATACGTCCAGTCTTCGCTCCCATTTGTTGTTTTCCATCAATCCCCCGCCAATAATCTGGACGCCTGCGACTTAATATGCGGCTAACCCGATTGGTTGTGGCGTCACCGTGCCGCCATGGTGGCCTACCCCGCAGCTTACACGATTCCAGAACTCCATTATTCTACTCCAGTCCGGTATCCTGAACGCCGTATTGATAGCTCGGTTCTAAAACTGTCTGATTTTCGCTCCCAAGACCTAATAAACCGTGGTTCGGTTTGTCCGGATCAAATGTCCCCGTTATGTCACGTAGGCGTAATCGGGATTTTTCGAATTCATCTATCGCCTATTAATAGGCATTACGTAATCAATTTAAGTTTTACACCAAACATGAACTAGTTTTTCCGTCTGGTATCAAGGGTTTGCACCCTATTGTTTATCTCAGCGTTTGACACATAACGAATACAGATTTAAACTCCTTGGTACCCAGTCAACTAGGTACTTAACATAAGTTTTTGGCAACACAAGTTCGCGATTATTCAGCGCATTAGTAAGGGAGCGAAACTCTGATGGCAGAAAACAATCAAGAGCCCAAAGGATCTGATTCAAGCACGCAGGCAGACGCGTCAGAGAACAAGCAGTCCATGTTGCTAAAGCTTGCCGAGCGGACCGTTGTCCAGGCAGAGGCTTTGGCCCAAGAGATTACCGACCATGCCAGGCAAGAAAGCGAAGCTGAGGGCGCCAAGATTATTGCCCAAGCTTCTGAGAAAGCCAAGGCAGAGGCGGATCAAACAGTAGAAAATGCCAAGCGCCGCAGCGAGACCATGGTCACTGAAGCTGCCGCAGAAGCACAAGACGAGAGCGAAAAGACCCTAAAAAGCGCTCAGTCAGATGGCGAAAAGATGCTGAACAAGGCCCAATCTGACAGCGAAAAGATGCTGAGCAAGGCCAAGGCAGACAGCGAGAAATTAATGAGCAACGCCAAGGCCGACATTGAAGCGGACTTGGGCTCGATTCAAAACGAAGTCCAAGAGATTTTGAGCAAGGCTCGGTTAGATGCTCAGGCCATCATTAACGCCTCGCAGACCCGAGCAGAAAGCACGGAATCCAACGCCCGTCTGCAGGCTGAGTTCCTAATTCGACAGACTACTCAGAGCGTGTCCGATGGAATTCGATCTTCAGTCATGGAAATTTGCAACGCTCTCCTACCGACCGTAGAAGAGTTTGGCAAAGATTCCCAGGAAGCGTTGAGCGCGACTGAGGCGCCGAAGATTGAAACCCCGATGCTGGAAGGCGCCGGTTCTGAAGAAGAACATGCTGCGTCGACCAATGGTTTCGACTCTGAAAAATCCTCCAGTCCCAAGACCAAGTCTTCCGCTAAAAAGAGTATCGCGGTCTAAAACCTACTGGCAGAGAATCAAAAGACCCCCGCGGCAGGTTTGTCGCGGGGGTCTTTTTTATTCGATCCTAGCAGCCTGAATTGCTCAGATTATGGTGATACTGAGCTCGGTCCATTCTCAGCGGTCTCTCGCAGTTCAGCAACCTTGGCAAAATCCCTTTCTGAATCTTCGTAATTGCCCAGTCGGTTATAAGCCACGCCCCGGTTGTGATACGCCTCTGAATAGTTGGGGTTTAGGCGTATGGCCTCCCCGTAGTCCTCAACTGACTTCTCAAACTGCGCCAATTCATTTAGTGTGTTGCCGCGATTGATGAAGACGTCGGCGTCCTTTGGGTTCAAACGAATCGCCTGGTCATAATCCCGTAGCGCCCGCTCTGGTTGGGCTAGGTCATTGTTGGCGTTGCCCCGGTTGTTGAACGCCGCGGCGTAATCGGAGTTGATACGAATCGCCTCGTCATAGTCTTCTATGGCGCGTTCATTTTCGCCCAGCGCGTGATACGCCGTGCCCCGGTTGTTATAGGCTGCGGAATTCTCCGGGTCTCGGGCTATCGCCTCATCATAGTTGCTGATGGCCCTGGCGTTCTCACCCAGAGCGCGGTAGGCATTGCCGCGGTTGTTATACGCGGAGATATAGTCCGAGTTGATTCTGATTGCTTGGTCATAATCGTTGACAGCCCGGGCTAGTTCGCCAATGTCATAGTTGGCAATGCCCCGGTTGTTATAGGCTGCGGAAAATTCCGGGTTTTTCTGTACGGCGAGGCCGTAATCTGCAATTGCCTGGTCATTATTTCCCTGGTCGTGGTAAATCTTGCCCCGGTTGTTGTAGGCCTCAGAATACTCTGGATCGAGGCGAACAGCCTCGTCATAGCCTCCTATGGCTTGGTCAAATTCACCCATAGCGGAATAGGCTATTCCCAGATTAAAGTAAAACCCGGCACGTTCGGGCGAAGGCTGGTTCATCCGGTTCCTTCAGGTCTTGCAGTTGATTCCGGCGTATTTCAAGTTTATTCGCGGCACGAGCCGAGTATAACATTTTGAGCCCAATACATCGTGAAATGCGGTAACTCTTTTTAGGGCATAAAACCCGCCTTGGGGCATGAGCTAAAACCACAGTTGACCGATATATCGTATCGTTATTGGTGCGATATTAAGCACTGAGCATGGGCCGGTACCTCGGCTCTAAAACATTGGAGACACTGCGCTCCGTAATATCCAATGGTTTAGGATAATTGAATATGTCTCGAATACTTACGCTGCCGCTCCTGGCAGTTTTAATCGCTCTGGTGGCGTGTGGTGCCTCTGTTGCGGAGGCACCACACGCCAACCCAGCTGCCACAGCAGACGTAACGCCATCGACGGCTGGCTCAACTGAAGTCACAAGTCAGGATGCTTCGGTCTCAAGCAAACTTGAGACCGGCTCCGAGGTTGGCAAGAAGATACCCGACTTTGAATTCACTTTGTTCGATGGCAGCGTCAGGTCGACCGCCCAACTTTCCAGCCAAGGTCAACCAGCGTTCCTCTTCTTCTTTGCAACTTGGTGACCCGTCTGCCGCTTCGAGTTACGGAGCATGAAGGATCTGTGGCCAGAGTATGCCGACCGGATAGATTTCTATGCCATTGGCCAAAGTCCGTTTGAGAGCCTTGAAAAGCTGGAGTCATACGCTCAAAAAGAAGGCTATCTATGGCCGGTGGCTGAGATTGACCCCAAAACCCTCAAAGACCTAAAGGTTTTGCAGCAGTCCACCAAGATCGCCCTGGACCACCAAGGGGTGATTACCTACCGGGCTGGCTACGCCGACGGCGGCGTCGACAAGTGGCGGCAGGTATTTGATGAACTGCTAGAGCGCACCGGCAGCTAGGATTATCTAGAGTCCGAATTCCGACATAAACCCGTTGATTTCGTCACTGAATTGCCGGTGGTGCTCAATGATGCCCAGGTGTTTGGCCCCTTGAATTATCTTCGCGCGGGCGTTGGGAATTGCCTGGGCCATCTCGGCCGCCATCCTGGGTGTTGAACCAGGGTCACCGTCTCCGGTGATGACCAGGGCTGGCACCGACAAAGATGCGTAGTCCAGATAATGGTCCTCAGCGTTGGACAGCAGTTGGTAGCTCTCTAGAAAACTCGCAGGGTCATTGTTACGCAGTCGCGCTGATATCTCCTCCTCCACAGCCGGGTTTGCCGAAAGAAATTCCGGATTGAACCATCTCTGCAGCGCCGCTGTTTCCAACCCCTGCCAATCACCGGAGATAGCCTGCCGAACTCTCAGATACATGGCCTCGCGCTCCGATCGCGTCCGATGATAGGTAGTGCTGATCAGAACCAACCCACTTACCACGTCAGGATAGGCGGCCATAAAGTGTTTGGCCACCTGCCCACCCAGAGAAAACCCAACCAGAACGATTTCAGCTACCTGAAGCTCTTCTAGCAGTGCCTTGAGTTGGTCTACGAAGGGTTGAAAGCTCTGCTCACCAAGGGGTTTGTCAGTATCGCCGTGCCCCAATAGGTCATAGGTCAGCGTTGACCGACCACTGAAGTCGCCCAGCATCGCCCGCCAGATGTTCTGGCCCAACCCCACACCATGGACCAAGACAATAGGCGTCGTGCCGCGCACTTCCGAGTATTCGAAGCGGGTTCCTAAGGAGTCTTTCATAATTTGCAGGCAGTCCTTGATAACCGTCGATTCTGGGTCATTCAGAAATTGGTAAATTGACACCCATCTATGGCGATGCTAGCGTCTAGTCTGGCGCGGAGCTTCACTGATGCTCCCGTACCTATTTTCTAGGAGACACCAGCCCACAATGAAGTTTAGCAATTTCCTATTCCCTGAAAGTAAAACCCCCGAAGGCGATTACGGCGTTATAGAAGAATCGCTACGGGAAGCCGAGTTATCCGAACAACTGGGCTACGACGTTATCTGGCTGGCCGAGCACCACTTTGACGGTGGCTGCGCCTACGTTGACCCCACCACTTTTGCTGCAGCCATCGCCGCCCGTACGACCAAGATAAAGATTGGATTTGCCGTAGCCCAAATGGCTCTGCACCACCCAATCAGGTTCGCCGAACAGATTGCTCTGGTGGATAACATCAGCAAGGGCCGCATGATTGTTGGAGTGGGCCGAGGTACGGCTTATAATTTCTACGAGTTCCGGGGCTTTGGCATCAACCCGGACGAAGCCCACGAAATGCTCTTGGAAGTAGAAGATATACTGGTCAAATCATGGACCACTGAGAACTACAAACACGACGGCAAATTCTGGCAGTTAGAATTGCCGGTGCTACGCCCTCAGGTTTACCAGAAGCCCCATCCGCCCATGATTCGCGCCTGTTCCGGTCTGGAATCGACCCTGGAGATGGCCCGCGAGGGACGTCCGTTCATGATGAACGTTCAGAGCGATGAGGTTACAAAAAATCGAATGAACCAGTACCGCGAGACCATGTCTGCGGCCGGGCACTCCGACGAGATTGTGGCCAAAAACGTGGAGGACTCGTGGGTCTGGCGCAACATTTTCGTGGCTGAGACTGATGCGGAAGCTGAGAAGATTGGCGTGCCGTACTTCAAGGAGATGCGGGCCTACCTGCAGACCAACCGTGACCGCATGAACACCACCGAGGAACTACGGGTTCAGGCGTCGGGAATAGTCGGCTCAGCGCGAAACTCCCTAGAACACGGGGTAATCTTCGGTTCGCCGGACACCGTCTCGGAGAGGATCCGCCAAGCCTACGAAACCGGAGTTGGCGGCGTCATAATCCACTTCCGCCTGGGTTCCATGCCATACGAAGTCTCCGCCAACAGCCTGAAGCTGTTCGCGGAGAAAGTTGCACCTAATTTCAAAGACTAGGTTCTAGTCTGCCTGGTTAAATCAACTATTTCAGTCAAATTTTGGGTTATTGCCTGTTTAGTTGGCCGACTATTTTTGGTCTAGGAACTCAACTTCAAACTTAAGGGTGGCGTTCGGGGGAATCACTCCGCCGGCGCCACTGGCACCGTATGCCAGGTCTGCGGGTATGATCAGCTCCACCTTCCCACCAATGTTCATGGTTGCCACGCCCTCGTCCCAGCCCTTGATGACCCGGCCCGCGCCCAAGGGAAACTCAAAGGGTGTGCCTCGGTCAACTGAGCTATCAAACTTGGTGCCATCCAGCAGCCAGCCTGTGTAATGGACCACTGCGGTCTTGCCCGCTTCGGCCTTATCGCCGGTGCCAACGACCAGCGTCTTAATCTGTAACCCGGAAGCCGTGGTGGATGTCTCTTCTGCCATGTTTACCTCTGCATCAGTATCAGAATTGGTGCTTAAATTGGAATCGGAGGAAGACCCGCACGCTACCAAAATAGTCGCCAAGAACACCAGTATCAAAAGCCAGCGCATGAGTCTTTGCCTCCGTGTTGTGTAATTCGCGGTCAAACGCGCCCAGAGATGGTAGCACAACGTTTAATCCCATGAAGCAACCTACCAATCTGGTGCGGACGTATCCGATGCAGGCAGATTAGCTTATGATAGGTACCTAGTTTGATAGACACCAAGATAGAATTGGGAGAAAACATCAATGACCGATGACTTTAGACAGCGAGTAGAGGCTGCCAAGGGCAAGACAACGGCTGTAAGCGCCGTGGATAGCAAAAAACAGCTTGATGACGAGCCTGAGATATTACTAATTGAAACCCGACTCAGGGAGAACGTTCCCCTGAGTGAGCAGGTAGAGAACACGGTCTTTATCTCGGTGGAAGAGCTGGATGCCGCTGCAGAGGATCGCTCCAAGTTGGATCCGCGCCTGTCGGACCCCAACGTTCAGATCATCACAACTTGAAAACTTGGGAATAGGGCAGCCGTTGGCGCCCAAATACTCCAAGAGATGGGATTCAGCAACGTAACCTACATGGCAGACGGTATGGCCGGCTGGAAAGAAGCTGGCTTCTCAACCAAAGAGTAGGTCTAAACCAAACTAATGTCCGGCCCCGTAATGGGGCCGGCGATTTTAGGCGGTGATTTATGGCTGAGCGAGTCTGGGATAAGTTTCTTACAGATCAGGATCGGTCCCACGTGGAGCTGGGTGGCCATAAACAGGTTGGCTTCGGTGAAAAACCGGCTCTGCTGTTAATTGACCTCTACCGCTGGGTGTTTGGCGACAAGCCTCAGCCAATCATGGAAGCTACCAAAGAGTGGCCCTCTAGCTGTGGCCTGGCGGCCTGGGCCGCGATTCCCGCGCTCCAGACGCTACTGCAAGCAGCAAGAAACGCCGGGATTCCGGTGGTGCACGCCACTGGTCGCGAAGACGACGGGCTGGCTGGCTGGAGCGTGGGACGCGAGATTTACGGCAACTCCGATCGCAGTCCTGAATCAGTGGAACGCAGCAATCGCCGCTTTGACATCATTGACGAGGTAGCGCCCATCGACGGCGAGCCCGTTATTCGAAAGAGTTCACCCAGCGCATTTTGGGGCACTCCCCTCATGGGACACTTGAACGCTCTCGGGGTGGACACTATCATCGCCGTTGGCGAGTCCACCAGCGGCTGCGTCCGGGCCAGTGTCTTAGACGGCTGCACCAGCCGGTTCCGCATGATCGTGGTCGAGGAAGGCGTGTTTGACCGGCATGAAGCCGCCCACGCGATTAACCTCTTCGACATGAACCAGAAATACGCGGACGTCTTACCTTTGGCAGACGTGCTGGAATATCTAGGTGAAGTGGGAGCCAAACAAGGCAATTAGCCTGGCTCCACGCCCGAAACGCCCACAAGCAGGTTGATTGGAAATTGTGCCTGTGTTAAATTAGCTGTAATAGTTTGTCTGGCATTTATTGGAGATTCGCATGGCCTATGTCACACCTCGCGATGGCGAGAACCCGGAGAGCCTGGTAAACCGATTCCGAGCATCGGTACAGCATTCCGGAATTTTGCGCGAACTCAAGGACCGCCGCTTCTTCCGCTCCAAGGCTCAGAAAGAGCGTTTGGCTGCGCAGCGGGCCGCGCGACGTCGCCGTCGCCAAAACCGACGCTAAGACAGGTTCAACAGACCACATTCAGGCTTATATTGAGCCTGAGCATGTACCGCTGAACACAGTCAAAACAGGATGTCTTTACCAGGCGGCCTTTGAGCCGCCTGTTTTCCTGAAGGCTGCAATACGGCCTTTTTCCAATGGCGGGCAATCAAGCCTCAACTAACCCTACCTCACCTTTGAGGGCCTATTTAGGCGTGTTGACAGCTATATGTGCCGCTGTTAAATCGGATAAGTTGCCCTTAGCACTCGCCCATCGGAACTGCCAAAGGGTAGTCACATTCAGGAGTGTACCCGTGCCTAGATACGATTACCGCTGCGAAAGCTGCAAAGAAGAATTTGAATTGCGACAAACCTTCGCTGAAGCTGGCAAAGGGACCTGTCCCCTATGCTCAGGCAAGGGACAAAGGGTATACCACGCAGTACCGGTCATCTACAAAGGCAGCGGCTTCTACACCACCGACTACGGACGGCCCAAACCCCCGGTAGAAAAGAGCGAAAGTTCATCTTCCGACTCCAAGTCTTCCACAGACTCCAAGTCGTCTTCTGATTCAAAGTCAGACTCAAACTCCAGCTCCAGCTCCAGCAGTGATAGCTCCAGCTCCAGCAGTGATAGCTCCAGCTCCAGCAGTGATAGCTCAGCCAAGTCGTCTTCTGACTCCAGCAGCAACAGCACTTCCTCCACTCCAGCCAGTTCCAGCTAGCCTAACTTTCTAGCCAGACTTCTCGAGGAGTTGGCCCGCGAGATGTTCCTGCGGCTTTTTCTTTATTATTCCCACCCGCAGATCGTATTTCCATAGATTTTTTTGCGCGCAAGGTTTACCGGAAACCCAGGTGGACGAAGGGCTAATGAGAGCGTTAATACAGAGGGTTACCGAGGCGTCAGTTACTGTTGATGGTGGGATTACCGGGGAGATCGGCCCTGGCCTGCTGATATTGCTGGGAGTCTCCAAAGAAGACTACGAAGCCGACGCAAAATACCTGGTGGAAAAGATATCCAACCTGCGGATATTTGCCGATGACGACAACCGGTTCAATCTATCGGCCTTGGACATTGGGGCCGGATTATTGGTTGTGAGTCAGTTCACCCTCTATGCTGACACGCGCAAAGGACGTCGGCCAGACTTTAACCAGGCAGCAGGCGCCGACGATGCCCAGCGTCTCTACGAGCACACTGTGCAGTTGTTCCAAGGAACAGGGCTAACCGTGGCCACAGGTAAATTTCAGGAGCACATGCTGGTCTCGCTGCAAAATGACGGGCCGGTGACTTTGATACTGGACAGCGCCGACCGACAGAAACCCAGGCGCGGCTGATTTCTCTTATCCGCTCATCCTGAGCGTTTCGTCAGATACCCATCCGTTACGCCAGAACCACAGACACTCGTCATTCCAGCGTAGCTTGGAATCTAGGTTGTTTGCGACAGCCAAGCCACTTTAATCTGAGGCATTCTGGATTCCCGCCTTCGCGGGAATGACGGTGGGGAGCGCAATGCTCCGCGAGATTCCGCTCGTACTGAACCTGTCGAAGGATCCTCTTGTTTCCCACAGCCAGCTCTTGTCGTTGGCCTAACGGAACCATCCCATTCCGCGGAAGAAGCCGCGCAAGTAGGCAATTTGACCGCCGTGGGCAATAGTGTCCCAGACCAACTGGCCCATGCAGACCGAAATTGTTCTAGGCTCAGGAATGTTGCCAAGAACAATCTTTCTTTCCAATTCTTCGGGCGTGATGTTCGCTAAGAAATCTCTGGTGTGGTTCTTCACTGACTCGTAGTAGGCCAGTTGCACTGATTTAGTCGGTGGGTTCCACTGGGCTACCTTAGACGCGCTCCAGCCAACGCCTCGGTCATCTTCGTCAGCATCCATATCAAACTGCTTGTGCCATTCTTCAGAGATCCAAATCTGGGGGGCATCGCTAAATCGAGTCTGGATGAACATGTCAGTAACCCGGGTCAGATGCCACAGTATCCAGGCCACCGAGTTGCATTGGTCGGTGGGCTGACGACTCATCGCGGCGTCATCCAATTCCTTTAGGGCTTCGTCGATCATCTCCCAATTTCGTTCCATAGCCAATGACACCGGATCAACTGGGCTGGCCATGTGTTCCTCCATAATTACGAACAGTTATAGCAATATTGAGACGCGCCGAGGCTAATCGAATTCCAAGTCCAGGCTGATATCTAAAGCGTTCACCGAGTGGGTCAGGCCACCAATAGAAATCAGGTCCACTCCCGTCTCCGCCACTGCCCGGACGGTGTCGTAGGTGATGCCCCCTGAAGCTTCCACGATAGCCTGATCGCCAATTACTTCCATCGCAGCTGCCATCTCAGGCACGGTCATGTTGTCCAACATGATGATATTGGCCCCGGCCTCCAAAGCTTCTTTTACCTGTTTCATACTCTCGACCTCCACCTCCACCTTGATGGTGTGGGAGGCACGGGCCAAAGCCAACTGGATTACTTCTTTCAGGCCCATTTCACGGAAACTGTTGGCCTGGATGTGATTGTCTTTGATAAGGATGCCGTCTGCCAGGTTCATACGGTGATTGTACCCACCGCCCATCCGGACTGAATATTTGTCCAAATACCGGTGGCCAGGCACAGTTTTGCGAGTGTCTACGATTCTGGCCTTAAGGCCTTGAATTTCCTGCACGTAGCGGTTGGTATCGCTGGCAATTCCGCTCATACGCTGCATGAAATTCAAGGCAATGCGCTCTGCTCGGAGTATACCGGCGGCAGACCCACGGACCTCGGCGATGTCATCACCGGGCGAAAGTGGAGCGCCGTCTTTCAGAATTGCTTTTACTTCCAGAGTAGGGTCAACACGCTTAAAAACCGCGATGGCCACATCAACGCCGGCCAAAACTCCGGTGGCCTTGGCTCGCAGCATGCCAGTGCCCTGGATTTCAAGCGGCACCACTGCTTGGGTTGTGGGGTCGTTGAACGTCTGGTCTTCGGCCACTGCAGCATCGATCAACGAATGAACGTCAGGGGGGAACTCAGTCATGTTAAGTCTTCCTCGGTATTTCTATCAGAACCCGCAAGGCGGGAATTGTCCCGCCTCTCAGGCGGCACAATTGTACCGCAACTGCCACGACTGGGCCAGATGGAAAAAGGCAAAGGAAATACAGGAAGGAAATCTAAGAATCAGGAGTAGGGGGAAACCGAGCGAAACTAGAGATGCCCGTTACTTCAGGGACAACATCCGTTCCAGGGCGATTTTGGAGTCCCGTTGGATATCTTCCGGCACGGTAATCTCGTTGTTGACCTTGCCTTCCAGCAGTCCTTCCAACATCCACAGCACATAGGCTGGGTGGACACGGTACATGGTGGAGCAGGGGCACGTCACTGGGTCCAGACAGAACACAGTCTTGTCTGGGTTGTTGATCGCCAGGCGGTTAACCAGGCTCACTTCAGTTCCGATACCCCATTTGCTGCCGGGGGCGCCTGAGTTGACCTTTTCACGAATAAATTCAGTGGAACCAACCATATCAGCCGCTTGTACGGTCTCCATGGGGCATTCTGGATGAACAATGATGTTGATATCCAGGTGAAGGGCCCGAGCCGCGTCAATCTGGCTCACGGTGAAGCGAGTATGCACGGAGCAATGTCCCTGCCACAAGACCATTTTGGCCTTGCGAAGCTGCTCAGGAGTGTTGCCACCCATCTGGCGGAACGGGTTCCAAACCACCATTTCATCTAGTGGGACGCCCAGTTCCAGCGCAGTATTCCGACCCAGGTGCTGATCGGGTAGGAACAGCACACGCTCGCCCTGCTCAAAGGCCCATTCAAGGGCTTTCTTGGCGTTGGATGAGGTACAGACAGTGCCGCCGTTACGGCCGCAGAGGGCCTTAATTCCGGCGATAGAGTTCATATAGGTGACGGGAATAATCCCGCCAGGACCCAAGACATCTTCCAAATCAGCCCAGGCATCATCTACGTCTTCCATTGGCGCCATATCGGCCATGGAACAACCGGCAGTGATATTGGGCAGAATTACTTTCTGATGAGGTGCAGCCAGGATGCAGGCGGTCTCAGCCATGAAGTGGACGCCACAGAAAATTATGTAGTCAGCTTCAGGGCGGGAAGCGGCTTCACGGGAGAGCAGGAACGAGTCACCCTGGAAGTCGGCATACTTGATGACTTCTTCGCGCTGGTAGTGATGACCCAAGATGGTCACCGTTTTCCCCAGCTTGGCGCGGGCTTCGCCGATCCGTTGATCCAGTTCATCGGCAGTGTAGTGCAGATACTCGTTGGGAATCTGCTGCCACCGTACATTGACGGACATTTCTTCGGCTAGCGGCTTGGATGGGAGGTTATCTTCTGTCTTACAGAACGCTGAGTGCTCAATCTCGGTGATTGGAACCATAGAGCGGCGGCTTCTTACAGCCATTAATCTTCGCCTCGATTGATCTCCGGCGATACCGGGTTCAGCAATTTCGCTTCAACAGCCAAGGTTCCCGACAGTGACCATGGGCTGGAGCGCTCAATCTTCACTTGAACCAGACTTCCTAGATGATTCGCCTCATCCTCAAAGAAAACCAGTTTATGCGAGCGCGTCCGCCCCTGCCATTTACCCTTCCGGCGGCCTTCCACCAGGACTTCTACATAGGTTCCCACCAGCTTGCCGTTGATCTCGGTCTGAATTTCCTCTTGCTGCTGGTCTATCCTCTGTCGGCGGGTGGTTTTTTCATCCTCAGGCACAGCGTCATCCATGGTGCGAAAGGCAATCGTGCCCGGCCGAGTTGAATAGGCGGCGCAGTGGACTTTGTCCAAGCGGAGTTCTGCCAGCAGATCCATGGTCTGTTGGAATCGTTCCTCGGTCTCGCCGGGGAACCCTACAATAATATCTGTGTTTAATGCCACATCAGGCATGGTTTCGCGAATACGGCCGACCAATTTGATATAGTCGGCCCGGCTGTACTGACGCCGCATCTCGTCCAGAATACCGTCATCGCCGGCCTGAACAGGCAGGTTGATATGCTCACAAACCTTAGGCACGTCAGCCACGGCCTGGATGATGTCTTGAGTCATGAACTTGGGATGAGAGGTCAAGAAACGGATGCGTTCAATGCCCTCTACCCGGTCTAGCCGTGTGAAAAGATCGACCAAGTTGGGTTGGCCAGGCAAATCGTAACCATAAGCGTCGACCGTCTGGCCAAGCAGGGTTACCTCTTTCACGCCTCTGGCAGCCAGGGTTTCCACTTCCAGGGCCACTTCTTCTACAGGGCGGCTCACTTGGCGACCACGTCGGTAAGGGATTATGCAGAAGGTGCACATCAAATCGCAGCCGTGAATGATGGGCACGTGGCAGCTAATATCGGGTCTGTTAGGAGCAAGCGGGCCAATACAGCCTTCCCAGTCGACTCCCAGTCGTTCGCCCACCATTTCCAGTAGCGGCTCAAACTGCTGTGGGCGCATGAACACGTCAACGTAAGGAAAACGCTTGGCTAATTCGTCAGACTTGGGTCCAACCATGCAGCCCATTAGGGCAACGATACGTTCTGGTTGTTCCTTCTTCAGAGGGGCCATCCAAGCAAGGTTGCTCACAACCTTGTCTTCAGCGCCCTGTCGCACAACGCAAGAGTTGAGCACTATGACGTCGGCGTCGGCAGCTTTTTCCACTTGTTGCACGCCTAACTCCTCCAATGCGGCGCCAAGCCGGTCGGAGTCAGCGGTGTTCATCTGGCAGCCAATGGTCCAGAGGTAATAACTATTCATGAAAAGCGACTGAGGGGCTATTAATTGCCTGTGGTGTCTTAATTATTAGCTTCACGATAAGTAAATCGTAAAATAATTTGCAAAAATGTCACGGCTATCCGTATATGTAGTGGCGGAAAGAGAGGGATTCGAACCCTCGGAACCTTTGCAGGCTCACGCGATTAGCAGTCGCGCACATTCGTCCACTCTGTCATCTTTCCCCTACAACGTAAATGTTACCAAATGGGCCAATAGCCATCAATACCCAAGCCAGACACTGATGCCGATTGAAATAGCTCTGAAAAGACGAATGAGCAGGCGTGAGGCTACTATCATACATTCATTTTTACACTTTATTGCGCACAATCTTGCGAACATTG
>DUCU01000097.1 GCA_012959605.1 Dehalococcoidia bacterium
GCAATATTTCCGGCGTGGAGTCCTCGTTCCACCAGGTCAGGGGTGACCATGGTGATCAAAATAGGACTGCCATCAACCATTGCGGCCAGGGCTACTACCACGCTGCCCAGTTTGTCCTTCAGAAAGTCGCCCATCTCCCGCATACCATCGACGCTGCCGGCAGAGGTCTGGCCAGCCACCACTTTTACCCCATCAATGTCTTGGACCTTGCCCAGCAGTTCTTCGGCCTCACCGCGCAGGGAGGTCTTCTGGAAGCCTTCCAACTGCTTTTTGAGGTCTTCATTCTCTTGAATGAAGGATTCCAACCGGGATTCCAAGTCGGCAACTGGGGTCTGCAACCGGTGCGACAGAGCTTCCAGGCGGTCGGTCTGCTGCACAAATAGTTCTGCTGCAGCGAGCCCGGCCACGGCTTCGATCCGGCGCATACCACCGCCGATGCTGGACTCGCCCAACACCACCAGGGTGCCGATTTGTCCGGTAGCAGCAACGTGGGTGCCGCCGCAGACTTCCACGCTGAAAGCGTCGCCGTTGGCATGGGCATCGGGGGCCATTGTCACCACCCTGACCACATCGCCATAGCGATCTCCAAAGAATGCCAGCGCTCCCTCGCGCACGGCTTCGATGTAGCTGGTCTCGTGGGAGGTGACGGTCAGATTACTCCGCACTTTTTCGTTGGCCAAAGATTGGACCGTCCTGAGTTCGTCGCGAGTCAATGCGCTCACGTGGCTGAAGTCGAAGCGCAACCGCTCCGGTGCCACAAAGGAACCGGCCTGGCGGACGTGAGCGCCCAACACCGAGCGCAGAGCAGCGTGGAGGATATGAGTGCCGCTGTGGTTTCTGGACGAATCAAGGCGGCGCGCCAATTCAACCTCGGCGGTTATCGCATCACCGACAGATATTTCGCCCTGGGAAACGGTTCCCCGCTGAACTATCAGTCCGGCCACCGGACTTTGAGTGTCTTCCACAGCAACGACGCCGTTGGGGCCGCTGATGGAACCACGGTCGCCCAACTGTCCACCGCCTTCTGCATAGAAAGGCGACTGGCTAATGATGACCTCTACCTGCTGGCCCTGTGTGGCATGGTCAATGGATATCCCACCAGATAGCAAGGCGACAATCTTTGAGTCCTGCTGTGTGAGGCCATAACCAACAAACTCGCTGGAACTCAGGCCCAAATCCGTGTAGGCCACCTGCATATCCATGCCACCGGAGAAAGAACCCTCGCTCTTTGATTCCTCCGCATGGGTTTCCATTTCCTGGTCGAACCCGTCCATGTCCACAGTCAGCCCGTGTTCTTTTGCAATCTCTGCGGTCAGTTCTGGGGGAAAGCCATAAGTGGCGTAGAGAATGAATGCTTCAGGTCCAGTAATCGCCCGAACGAACTCTGTAATTGCGGCCCTGTTGGCTTCTTGAACGTCCTCCGATTTTGGCCGGGCATCCCTTAGTCTGATCAGTGCCTCGTGAGCTAGTTGGGCACCAGTGTTTTCGCTCTCTGTATCATCGCTCACTTCTGTATCTGCCGGGGAAAATCCTCCTGAGCTATCCATCGAAGTTTCAAGTTCTTTGGTGGAACTTTCCCGGTATTTGACCATGCTATTCAAGAGATTGATGCCCCTGACAAAAGCCTCGGCAAACCTTTCTTCTTCCAGACCAATCACTCGGAGAATAAAATCCTGGCTCTCTGCCAGTTCTTTGTAGGTAGTGCTGAATTGGGGGACTACTTCTTCCACTACCTGGGTCAGGAACGCATCAGTTAGGCCCAATTGGCGACCGTAGCGGATGGCACGGCGTATGATCCGGCGCAGAACGTAGCCCCGGCCCTCGTTGCCGGGGACCACGCCGTCGCCAATTAAGAAGGCGGCGGCCCTGGCGTGTTCGACCACTACTCGCATCGCGTAGTCGGTTTCAGTTTCTGAGCCGTAGGTTTTGCCGGTCAGTTGGGCGACCTTATTGATGATGGGTACAAAAAGGTCGGTCTCGTAGATGTTTTGCTTGCCTTGCAGGATGACCATTGCCCGTTCAAGGCCCATGCCGGTATCGACACTCGGAGCGGGCAGGGGCGTCCGTTCGCCGGAGGAGTCCTGGAAGTACTGCATGAACACCAGGTTCCACAGCTCCACATACCGTTCGCAATCACAGTTGGGGTGGCAGCCGTCGATGGGCAGCGTCTCTCCCGTCTCCAGCTCTTTACGGAACTGAGCGGTCAGCACATCTGGTTCGATCATCCGGCCGCCGTGGCAGCCTTTATCAGCGCCACCGTCATAATGGACTTCAGAGCAGGGTCCGGTGGGTCCTTCATTGCCGGCAGGGCCCCACCAGTTGTCTTTGTTGCCGTAGCGGTAGATGTGTGGCTCCGGAACTCCGATCTGGTCACGCCAGATGGCAAAGGCATCTTCGTCGTCCAGATGGATGGTCACGTAGAGACGTTCCGGTTCCAGCTTGAAAAGCTCGGTGACCAGCTCCCAGCAGTAGCCCACCGCCCCTTCTTTGAAGTAGTCTCCAATGCTGAAGTTGCCCAGCATCTCAAAGAAGGTGAGGTGTTTGTGGTCGCCGACCTCGTCAATGTCGTTGGTCCTAAAGCTTTTCTGGCTGCTGGTGAGTCGTTTGGAGGGCGGGGTTTGCTCGCCCATGAAAAAGGGCTTGAACGGAACCATGCCAGCGCTGGTGAAAAGCAGGGTTGGGTCTCCGGCCGGAATCAACGAAGCGGAGGGCATGTGCTGGTGCCCTTTGCTTTCAAAAAACTTGATGAATGAATCCCTGATCTGGTCGCCGTTCATGGGTTACCTTTTATTTACTGATTAACTTCCCAGGTTTCTGGAAAAATCTAACGGAATTTCCCGGAGACCAAAACCCGAATAAACCCGTGGTGCCGTCGAAAAACGGCAATCAATGTTACGGAATTCGCTCTCTTTAGGGGTTGAATTGAATTGTATTTGACCAGGCATGGGAGGTCAACGGTTATGGGCGCTGTCGAAGATAATTTCAGGGTGCTATAAAGTCATCTAAAATTGGTATCAGGTTGCCATAATCCCGCTTGACCAGGTCGATTTAGACTCGTAGAATTTAGGAGGTGGACATGAATTTTCGGTCCCCAAACGTGTTCACTGCCGTTAGTTAGAAGGTGTATATGGACTCCAGCATTATCGGCAAGATTGAAAAGGCAAAACAGTACTCAGAACAAAAAGACCGGGTAAACATCACCAGCTTCGCGGCCACTTTTAAGGGCAACCACGACAATTACGATGTCCAATTTTCAGACGGTGCCTGGCGTTGTGAATGTCATTTCTTCGCCACTAGAGAAATTTGTAGCCACACCATGGCGATGCAACGTATCTTGGACGAAATGTTGACCGCTCAGGACCAACCAGTTCCCGCCATCTAAGAACAACCGGCCAATAATTCGACATGCGCCAAAGGGCGAAACCTAAAGCCCGCCAGAAGGGCTGAGATTGAAAACTGCCCAAGCAATAAAAAAGACCCCCCTGAATTTATGGGGGTCTTTTTTATTGCTTGGCACTTGCTGGCACCGCTGTTAGTATTTGGCCGGTAATCAAATAGCCCACATTGGTCAGAGTATTTCGTAATACCTCAGAAACAAATTGCAAACGCAAGGACGATTTGACACAACCGACTCAAAATAACCCTCCGACCGAGCCAGCCGAGCCGAGTGGGGAACGGACCGGGTTTGGAATTCCGCCCGCTCTACGCTATCCCAACTACCGCGCTTATTGGTTCGGTCTGCTGGCATCCGTCAGCGGATTCCAAATGTTTCGCGTTGGACAGGGGTGGCTAATCTATGAGATAACCGGCTCGCCCTGGTCTTTGGGCCTGGTGGGCGCTGCCAATGCCATCCCGGCCATCTTCTTCAACCTCTTTGGCGGCGTATTTGCCGACCGTTTGGACAAACGCCGCCTAATCATTTCCACTCAACTAACCACTGGCATTCTCATATTTTTATTGGCTACTCTGACCCTGTTGGGCTGGGTTGAGTCGTGGCATGTCTTGGTGATTGCCCTGCTGGCCGGAGGCGTTGAAGCCTTTGACAACCCGGCCAGACAAGCGCTGTATCCCCACTTGATAGACCGCAAGGCGATGATGAGTGCGGTGGCGATGAACTCCGTCATCTGGCAGGGCACCAGAATCATCGCCCCTGGAATCGCCGGAATCCTCATTGACGTGATTAACACTCAATCCGCCATGTATATAGCCGGGTCCGGGTTTATCGTTCTTGCGGTGGTGATGTCCCGTCTCAAGATTCCTACAATCCCACGGGGGGCATTGGGCAATCCGATCCAAGACATCAAAGAAGGCCTGCAATTCATCCGGGTCCATTCCATATTCTCGTTCCTGATTGGGATGACATTCTTCAACAGTTTCTTTGGCATGGCTTATGTCATGTTGATGCCCATCTTTGCGGTGGACATCTTAGAAGTTGGGGCCAAGGGTCAGGGGCTTCTGCTGGGAATGACCGGGGCCGGTGCATTGGTGAACACTCTTTGGATGGGCGCCAGAGGCAGCGTGCCCAATCGAGGATGGGCAATCATCGGCGGCGCGGTGTTGTTTGGTCTGGCGGTGGCGGCCTTCGCTTTAACGTCAGAGTACGTCGGCTCTTTGGAATTGGCCATGGTCCTGATGTTCATCATGGGTATAACCAACTCGGTTTACATGATTTCCATCCAGAGTTCCCTGCAAATCCTGGTCCCGGACCGCATGAGGGGACGGGTCATGGGATTCTACGGAATGACCTGGAGCATCATGCCTCTTGGCGGCATGCAAGCCAGCGTGTTGACGAGCATCTTCACTGCCCCCATCGCCATTGCGGCCGGCGGTATAGCAGTCGCTTTGTTTGCCCTGGGTTCGGGCGTGGGAAACAACACAGTCCGCAACCTGAGCAGCCACCTATCACCAATTCCAGATGAAGTTACAGAACCGAAAACCTCAACACCATCCCCTCGACCAAACTGATTGTTTGAAGGATTTTTTGCTCTCAATAAGGGACGAAATATCCTGGCCTAAATGGGCCTGCCACTCGCCGATAAAGGCCGTTGACAGCAGTGGGTGAGCCTACTACACTCCTTTGTAGTCTTAGTTGTTGAATCTAATTTTGAGAGAATTCTACAGATTTTTATAGCCTCTTTGCTGGTTTTTCGTTGGTACCAACGAGGTTTTCTTCTCAACATCCCTTAGATTTTTACCGAACCTTTCATGAAACTCACGCCCATAATCATGTCCCATAATGGATTTGCCCGGTGAACGGCAAAAGCTCATCGGCAAACCTAAAAAACTCCCGAGACGATGACCGTTATATCCCCGGAGATAACTTGGAATTTCTGGTAGTTGGACTTAACCACCGGACCGCACCGGTAGAGATTCGGGAACGCCTGGCGTTGAATAAAGAGCAGCTTCCCGAGGCCCTCAGCGCCATGACCAGCCACGGTATGACTGGCGTTATCCTATCTACCTGCAATCGCTCCGAGTTCTATGTGTTGGACACACCCAGCGCCAAACCGTCAGAATCCACCGCCGTTTCATTGGGCGGGTTCGGAAGCGGATCCCAAGTTCCAAACCAAGACGGAGCCAACCGGGTGAAGCAGTTCTTGGTGGAGCGATTTGGGATTTCGTTGTTGGACGTTGACCGTTATCTCTACGTCTACCGTGGGTACGACTGTATCCACCACCTGTTCCGGGTGGCCTCTAGCCTTGATTCCATGATTCTGGGCGAGGAACAGATAATCGGCCAGGTACGCGACGCCTATGAAGCGGCCACCAACGCCGGCACCGCCCAGGGCCCCCTGGCCCAACTCTTCCAACGAGCTCTGCGGGTGGGCCGAAGGGTCCGCCGGGAGACCGGCATCAGCAGAAACGCCCTATCTGTAAGTTGGGCCTGCGTCGAGATGGCAAAATCAGTATTGGGTGATCTTTCCAACAGCCGGGTATTGGTAATTGGTGCGGGCGAAGCCGGTGAACTGGCCGCCGAGGTGCTGAGTCTGTCCGGAGTGACCGACATTACCGTGACCAACCGTACCTTCCAGCGAGCTAAGGAACTGGCCGATAATCTTTCGGCCAAGGCGATCTCGTTCGACGGCATGCCCCAGGCGCTGCAAGATTCGGACATTGTGATCGGCTGCACTGGCTCGCCGGGCTACGTGCTCAAATCAGACTTGATAGGCGCCACAATGGCTGACCGTCCCGATAGACCACTCTTGCTGATTGACATCGCAGTCCCAAGAGACATCGACCCGGAGGCAGCCCTGGTTCATAACGTGTTCTTGAATGACGTTGACGACCTGGAATTTGCCTCCCAGGCCAGCCGAGCGAAAAAAGCCAAGGAAGCAGAATGGGCTGAAGAACTGGCCACCGACGAGGCCCAGCAGTTCCGCCAATGGTGCTTGGACCTAGAAGCGCTTCCCACGGTCATTGAGCTGCGGAATCGGGCCGACCAAGTCCGGTCTTCCGAACTACGCAAAACCGTGCGGAAACTTAACGGCCAATTGGACGAAGAGGCCCTTGAGTCTCTGGACGCCATGACCAGGGCAATCGTGAATAAACTCCTGCACGAACCGACCATATTCTTGAAAGAGCGCAAGGGCCCGGAGGAACTGCAGGTTGCTCGGGACATCTTCCGCCTTGGTGAAGAAGGTCTTAAAAGCCCAGATTAGCCATTCCCTTCCTCTTTTTAGTACCGATTCGGCCTGTAATCCGTTGTTTTCGTTCCCTCAGCTTCCTTCTTGCTGCCTTGCCCCCTGCCCACACACCGCGAAACCGGCTATAATAGCACGTCAGTAATATAGAGATTGTTATGTCATTAGTAGAAAAATACGCACTCCTCCCAGAAGAAATCGACCGTCGCAGCATCGAGGTCGTGGAAGCCAGCCTACCCCAATTGGACGGCCTCACACCTGAAGAACGCTACGTAATTTGCCGCATCGTGCGGGCAGAAGGTGACCCGGAGATCGCCAAAGCCGTGGGCTTCAGTCCCGGCGCGGTGAACCTCGGCATCGCCGCCATCAAAGCACAGGCCGCCGTGGTCACCGACGTGCGCATGGTGGAAGTGGGTATTTCCAAGGCCCTGCTCAGCAAATGCGGAATCAAGACCTATTGCCAGATCGACACTCCTAACACCGCCGAACGGGCCAAAACCGAAGGCACCACCCGTTCTGTGGCCGCGATTAGGGAACTGAAACCCCATCTAGGCGGGGCCATTGTGGTGGTCGGCAACGCCCCCACCGCGCTCTTGGCCCTGTTGGACATGATTGTAGAAGGACAGGTAGCCCCGGCGCTGGTTATCGGCATGCCAGTGGGCTTTATAGCCTGTCCCGAGTCCAAGGCTGAGCTGGCTAAGGTAGACGTGCCCTATATCTCCGTTTGGGAGAAAAGAGGCGGTAGTTCTGCAGCGGCGGCCACGGTCAACGCCCTTCTAGGACTGGCGTTACAAGAGGTAGCACTTTGAGCGAAGACAACAACGGCAAGGATCGCTGGGGAGTGGTCCTGCTGGGACACGGCAGCCAACGAGGCACCAGCAAGGCTGAATGCTCCTGCGCTTGGTCGCAAGACGGATCGCCCGGCTGGTGCCAAGAATGCCCAAGCACCCCAGACGGCCTGAAACAGGCGGCCAACCGACTCCAGGGAATGCTAGATATCGACCAGTCTCAGATGGTTCTTTCCTGCCTGGAGTTTCTTGAGCCCTTCCCTCATGAAGCGGTCAAGATGTTGAACGAGCGGGGCTACAACCAAGTGGTGATGGCTCCCTTCCTGCTGGGCAATGGCAAGCACGCCACCCTTGAGATGAACGAGATTATCGAAGAAGTCCGCGAACAAATCCCAGGCATTCGACTGCACCTGGCCGGTGGACTTGGCCTGGACACCAACCTGGCAGACCTGGTAGTACAGAGAGTCAGAGAGTTGGAAGGCTCCGAAGAACACGCCGCCGTTGACCAGGGCTCCGGCCCAAACGGCATTCTGCTCGTCAAGGCCGGCACCAAGACCGAATACGACGACTGCATTTGGCTGGAAGAACTGGGTCAGTTGATTGAAGATAGACTGGGCGACAACTACGCAGTGGCCGTCGCCCAGTCCCATTACGGCGATCCCACCATGGACTCCGCCGCCGCCAAGCTGGCAGAGACACGCGGCGTCTCGTCCATCATGTGCGTGCCTTACATCTTCTTCCCAGGCATCATCCTGCAGCGAAATGTCATCGGCGGACTGGAAAAGATTAAAGCCCGGTACCCTCATATTGTCATGTCTATGACGCCTCCTTTGGGCGTGGACGACAAAATCATGTCCATCACAGCAGACCGGGTACGCCAGGTCTGGAATCAGGTAGCTCCGTGAGCTCGCCTGAAGCTGGCCAGGGCCTTCCAGAAAGCGACTATAGTCGCCCAACGGTCCGCGGCAAGGGACTACGCACCGGTTACACCACTGGTGCCTGCGCAACTGCTGCTACCAAAGCAGCGGTGACGGCCCTGCTCACTGGAGATCCAGTGGCGAATATTACCATTCACTTGCCCATGGGCCAGGATGTGGAATTCACCCTAAACCGCTGTGAATGGACTGACCGCACACCGGGCAGCGAAAAAGTGCTCTGCTCAGTCATCAAAGACGGCGGCGACGACCCAGACGCAACCCACGGAGCGGAGATTTGCGTTACGGTGTCCATTGGCCCCAAAGTCGAAGATGGCCCCGGAACTGAACAAGGTGTGACCATCACCAGCGGAATTGGCGTGGGAATCGTAAAGTTCCCCGGCACCGGCATCACCGTTGGACAACCGGCAGTCACCCGTGTGCCTCGCCGCATGATAAGAGAGCACGCCCTGGAAGCCGGTAAAACCCATGGACTGGGTCCAGACCACGGAATAACCGCCGAGATATCTGTGCCCACCGGGGAAGAGGTTGCTTTGAAAACCACCAACGCCCGTTTGGGCGTTATCGGTGGCATCTCCATCCTTGGCAGCACCGGAGTGGTGCAGCCGTACTCCACCGCCGCCTGGCGAGCCAGCGTGAACCTCGCAGTGGACGTTGCTGCTACCAACAAGCTAGACCACATGGTGCTCGCCACCGGTCTGGCCAGTGAGGAATTCACCAAGAATCACCTAGACCTGCCAGATATGGCCTACGTGGGCATCGGGATATTCAGCGGAGCAGCCCTCAAACGCTGCGTTGCTCGCGGGTTCAAACGCGCCACCCATGTTGGCATGGTGGGCAAGTTCTCCAAGATGGCCATGGGATATTTTGTAACCCACGTGGCCGGCAACAAGGTGGACACCACCTTCCTGGCCGAACTGGCCGGAAAGTGCGGTGCTTCCGAGAAATTACAAAAGGAAATGGCCGCCACCACATCCGGCCGCCACTTCGGCGAGATTGCCCTTGCGAACGACCAACTAGAATTGTTCACTCTGATGAGTCAGATGGTCTGCGACGAGAGCCACAAACTTCTGGGCGACGACGCCGACAAGCTGATTGTAGACGCGATGTGCTTCGACTTCGACGGCACTCTGCTGGGCTACGCCTCTACTGCTCCGGATGGTATACCCATGGTCTCCCGCTTCGGAGCAGCTTAAGTTGGTCAAGGACTTGCCAGGGCTGAACCGCGCTTTGGGTTTACCAGACGATGCCTTTGAGCAACGTCGGCCCAACAAGGGTCAGATAACCAAGCGAGAAGTCCGGGCTGTCAGCCTTTACTCCCTGGGACTCCGACACGACAGCGTTGTCTGGGATATTGGCGCTGGAACTGGTTCGGTTTCAGTGGAAGCCGCTTTAATTGCATCCGAGGGTCAGGTCTACGCCATAGAACGGGACACCGATTCCCTGCCACTACTCGAAGCGAACGTTGTGAACCTGGGTTCCGACAACATCCACATCGTTAATGGAGAAGCGCCTGCCGCTCTGAAATCTTTGCCCAACCCCGACTCGGTGTTTGTTGGCGGGAGCGGTGGCAACCTCTCAGCGATTTTGGAATACGCCAATTCTCGCCTGAAACCCAATGGGACCATCGTTGTAAACCTGGCGGTTCTGGAACGCACTTCAGAAACCTACCACCTATTGAAAAAGCTCGGCCTGACAGCGGAGATTACCCAAGTCGCCTCATCCAGAGGCAAAGAAATGCCCGACGGCGCAGTCCGTCTGGAGGCGCTAAACCCGGTGTTCATCGTTTCCGGACGGCGCGGTAACTAGAGACATATGACTCAAGAATCCAGTAAAATCGGCTGCCTATACGGCATTGGCGTTGGACCCGGTGACCCCGAGTTAATAACCCTTAAAGCTCTCAAAGCCCTTCAAACGGTGCCCGTAATCTGCGTACCCCAAGCGTCAAACCGCTGGGACAGTTACGCGTTGACGATAGTCAAAGGTTATGTAAAGCCAGAGCAAGAGATACTAAGGGCGCCGTTCCCCACTGACGACGCCGACGGCGCAGCCCAAACTTGGATCGAAGCCTCAAAATTGGTAGTTGAACGGCTGGAGAAGGGACAAGACGTCGCTTTCTTAACTGAGGGCGACCCCATGTTGTTCAGCACCTTCTCTTACGTCCTGAACGGCGTTAAAGAATTGTGCCCAGAGGCTCCCGTGGTGATCATTCCTGGTATATCATCTGTGATGGCCGCTGCAGCAAGCGCCGGGGAACCATTGGTAACCCACGGTCAGAAATTGGCCATCCTGCCGGCGGCTTACGGATTAGATGACCTGTCTGAGGCCACGTCTAACTTCGACACCGTCGTGCTGATGAAAGTCAGCCCAATCATCGTAAAAACCCTGGCAGACCTGGAAGGTTTGGGGCTCACGAAACAGAGCACTTACGTCAAACGGGTCACAACCGAACGCGAGAAAGTGATACGAGATGTCACCGAGATAAAAGATGAGGACATGGACTACTTCTCTCTCCTCATCGTCAAGAGCAATCCCGAGAAAAATTCTGAGTAAACCTCCGAATAAAATTCCCAGTAAGACTCTCCAGAAAAGACACTAAGGAACACGAAGCATGATTGATACACAAGGCAAGGTTTATATAGTTGGTGGCGGACCCGGAGACCCGGAACTGCTGACCCTAAAGGCAAAGCGAATAATCGAGTCGGCCGACGTTGTGATTTTCGCCGACTCCTTGGTGCCTCCGCAGATCGTGGAGTTTGCCAAGGACGGGGCTCAGGTCATTGGCAGCAGCGAATTGAACCTGGACCAAATCATGGAGCTTGAGCTGAACGCCGTCAAAGAGGGCAAGGTAGTGGCCCGCATTCAGAGTGGCGACCCTTCCATCTACGGCGCCATTCTAGAGCAGATGCGCATCCTTGATGACGCCGGTGTGGAATTTGAGATCATACCCGGCGTCAGCGCAGCATTTGCCGCCGCCGCTGTGCTGAAATCCGAGTTTACGGTGCCAGAGAAATCCCAGACCGTAATCATGACCCGCATGGAAGGCCGTGTGGCCATGCCGGAAGGCGAGCAACTGAAAGACCTGGCCGCCCACGGTTGCACCATGGTCATCTTCTTGAGCATCACCCGCATGACCAAAGTCGTCCGCGAACTAACGTCCTCCGGGTACACAGAAGACACTCCCGTGGCCGTGGTCTACCGCGTCGGCTGGTCCGATGAGCTGATAATCCGTGGCACGCTGAAAGACATTGCCGCCAAGGTTAGGGCGGCCAAGATTACCCTCCAAGCCCTAATTATCGTGGGGGACGCTGTGGACCCTGGCTTGGACCGCGGAGGGGCCGTATCCCACCTTTATTCCGCCGATTACACCCACCGTTACCGGAAGGCGGTCAGTGGCAACGGAAAAAGCTAGCACCTCTGACCGGACGGCCATCATTGCGCTAACCCGCAATGGGGCCAGGATGGCGAGGGCGTTGGCGGGTTCCATCAACGGCGAATTTACGCTGTTTTTGGACCGCCGTTTTCATGAAGAAGGCGATGCTGCTGAGGTCTTTGACCTGCCGCTGCGACCGGTGGTAGAACAGGCATTTGCCAAGTATTCCCATCTGATTCTTTTTCTTTCTGCCGGTGCATCAATCAGGCTGCTGGCCCCACTATTAAAAAGCAAACAGGTTGACCCGGCGGTGGTCTGCGTTGACGATGCCGGTAGCTTTTGTGTGAGTCTGATCTCCGGACATGTGGGCGGGGCCGATAAGTTGGCCCAAGAAGTTGCTCGCCACATTGGCGCAACTGCCGTGATTACATCGGCTTCCCATGCATCTGGAACCCTGGCAGTTGACCTGCTGGGACGAGAGTTTGGCTGGCAGCTAAAGGCCGATTCCAACTCAGTAACTCGGGCCAGCGCCGCCGTAATAAACGGCCAGCCCATCGGAGTTTGGCAGTCTGCTGGGGAGCCCAACTGGTGGCCCAATGAAACGCCACTACCAGAGAACATCACGGTATATTCTGCATTAGATGATCTGGCAGCTTCAGCGTGCGCTGCGGCCCTGATTATTACCGACACCACCGAGCCGTTGGACACCCTGTTGGCTGACAAGATAACCGTGGTCTACCGGCCCAAAAGTTTGGTAATTGGAATGGGTTGCCGCCGGGGAGTCCCAGTTGGTGAGCTGGAATTCTTGCTGGCTGGAACTTTTGAAGAAAATGGTCTGGCAATAGAATGCCTGTCTGAGATATCTTCCGCAGAGATTAAGCGAGGCGAACCGGGTCTGGAACACCTGGCTGAGCGGCACGGTGTACCATTGACCTTCTACCAAGGCGACGAGTTGAACGAAGTGTTCGAGACGAACCCCAGTGCTATCACGTCCAAGTCGGAGCGGGCCCGCAGGCTGGTCGGTGTTTGGGGAGTCGCTGAACCGTCCGCGCTTTTAACCTCCGGAGCCAGCGAACTAGTAGTGACCCGAAAAAATACCTCCAGAGCGACCATCGCCGTCGCCCGGATCGATCACAGCAAGAAATAACCGGCAACCAGCCGGAAACTAGACACAAATATTTCTACCAAGGAACACAAGTAAATGACCACCGCATCGACCAATGGCAAGATACATCTGGTAGGCATTGGCCCCGGGAATCCCCAATACCTGGCTCCCGCCGCGTCCCAGGCAATGGCTGAGAGTGATGTCATTGTTGGCTTCCGGGCCTACATTGACCAGATTCAGGACTTGATCACGGGCAAGGAGGTGGTCTCCATGGAACTTGGCCAGGAGTTGGAGCGGGCTGCCGCAGCGGTAGATTCTGCTTACTCTGGCAAGATCGTTGCGGTGGTGTCTTCCGGAGACGCCGGCATCTACGGCATGTCCGGCCCGGTGTTCCGAGTGCTCACAGACCGTGATTGGGACGGCCAATCCCCGGCTGTGGTCACGGTACCCGGTGTATCTGCAATGCAGGCAGCAGCGGCAGTGCTGGGTTCTCCGCTGATGCAGGACTTCTGCGCCATCAGCTTGAGCGACCTACTCACGCCTTGGGAGAAGATTCGTGGCCGACTGGAAGCGGCAGGCCAGGGAGACTTTGTCGTTGCTCTCTACAATCCCCGCAGCAAGCGCAGACAGACCCAGCTACTTGAAGCCAGGGAGATTCTGCTGAAACACCGGCCCGGAGACACTCCCGTTGGTCTGGTTGGCGACGCTTTTCGACCCGGTCAACGCGTAAAGCTCACCACGCTGCAAGACTTGGAAAAGGATGCTGATTTCGTGGATATGGTGACCATAGTGGTGATTGGCAATTCCACCACTTATCTTCACGGCGGCAGGGTAATTACCCCCCGCGGATACGAAGAAAAAACCCGGTCTGCCTAGACTAAATAGCCGCGCAAAGCTCCGTACATACTCAGGGTTCTTTTTTCTCGCGCATCATCAGAAGACCGTGTACAATCCGTGGCACCCCGAGGCACTTGATTATTAGGCACGGATTAGGAATGCACATCCACCATGAAACGCAGCGAAACACGGATTCTCACTACCCACACTGGCAGCCTCCCCAGGTCACCAGAGTTACAGGAATTACTACGCTCCAGACTAGACCCGGAAGCAGCCGAAGCTAAGGAGTTTCGCGCTGGCGTGGAAGAAGGTGTAGCCGATGTGGTTGCAAAACAAGCGGCCATCGGCGTTGATGTCATCAATGATGGAGAGCAAGGCCGGATCCAATACGCGACCTACGTGAAGGACCGACTAACCGGCTTCGACGGCGAGCAGGTGCTCAGGGCTCGGCCTCGACTGGACATGCTAGATTTTCCAGAATTCGCCGTTCAAAGCGGCGTGTCGTCATCGGCCACCATCCCTTGGCCCGCCTGCACTGGCCCCATCGCCTGGAAGGACAAATACGCGGTGCAGCGGGACATTCAGCGACTGAAAAACGCCACCAAGGATGCAAAAGCCGAAGAGGTCTTCATGACCGCTGCTTCCCCTGGCGTCATCGCCAATTTCCTGCACAACGAACACTACGCAACCGAAGAAGAGTACCTATACGCCCTGGCCGACGTGATGAAAGACGACTACAAGGCCATCGTCGACTCCGGCCTATTGCTCCAAATCGACTGCCCTGATCTGGCCATGACCCGGATTACCCAGTTTTCGCACCTGAGCGAAGATGAGTTCATCAAAATAGTTGAGATGCACGTAGAGGTGCTGAAACACGCTCTGGCTGGCATTGCCCCGGACCAAATGCGAATGCACCTCTGCTGGGGCAACACAGAAGGCCCTCACCACCATGATGTGCCCTTGAGCAAGATTATCAACATCGTGTTGCAAGCCCCGCCCGGAGCCGTCTCTTTTGAGGGCGCAAATCCCCGCCATGCCCACGAGTGGAAGGTCTGGCAAGACGTGAAACTACCGGAAGGCAAGGTCATCATCCCTGGGGTATTAGACACCACCACCAATTTCATCGAACATCCGGAGCTGGTTGCGGAACGCATCATGCGTTACGCCAGTGTCGTAGGCAAGGAAAACATGATGGTGGGCAGCGATTGCGGCTTTGGCACATCCGCCTGGGGCCGGCGCG
>DUCU01000098.1 GCA_012959605.1 Dehalococcoidia bacterium
CAACCCAAGGAACTCCCAACAAAGACCTTCTGGCCGTTGATGATGTAGTCGTCGCCGTCCTTGACTGCCGTGGTCTTGACGTTGGCCAGGTCGGAACCGGCCTCTGGCTCGGAGAGCAACTGCCACGTTCGGACTGTACCTGTGAATATGGGAGGCAGGAAGAAGTTCTTCTGTTCGTCTGATCCCCAAACAACGATGGACGCACCGCCTAGCCTTCCACCTGAATCGTAGAACGGAGGTATGGTAAGGCCAGCAGCTTCCGCCTCTTCTTCCAGAACAATTGCGTGCTCAACATCCAATCCGCCGCCACCATACTCGGTAGCTGCAGTGGACCAGAGCCAACCTTTGGCGCCCAATCTGCGGCCAAATTCACGCCGCAATTGATACTGCTCCTCCGTCAGATCTATGGGGTCGGCCGGGTGAACGATGCCGGATGGCATGTTCTCCTTCATCCAGACCTTAACCTCTTGGCGAAACTCTTCTTGTTCCGGGGTGTATTTGGGTTCGAAGTCCATTGTTGTGTCCTTTTTGGCTGTCAGCTTCCAGCGGTCAGCCTTCAGGGATTTTCGTAACTTGATTCGACTATCGATTATGCCTTATGCGACATGGCCCAACAAGTCTTGTTGTTCAATAGCTGTTAGCTGACGGCTGCCAGCTGAAAGCTGTTATTGAGATTTCAACGCGCGGCCGGGTAGCGCTCCGGTGTGGACGCCGTTATCAATGACCAGTTTCCCGTTGACGATGACGTAGTTGATGCCCTCTGGGTACTGCTTGGGGTTATCGAACGTGGCCTTCGCCTCCACCGTTCCTGGGTCGAAAACCACGACGTCGGCCTTCATGCCGTCCCGCAGGATTCCCCGGTCCTGGAGACCCAGGCGTTGGGCCGGCAGCGCGGTCATCTTGCGGACCGCTTCCTCCATCCGGAACAGCCCCTCTTCCCGGGCAAATTGGCCCAAAATATAAGGAAAAGTTCCAAAGGTGCGGGGGTTGGGCATTTCTCCGGTTAAAACTCCGTCTGAACCAACCATGTGAGCGGGATGTCGAACGATGGCCCTGATGTTCTCCGGGTTGCCGGTGCGGGCCACAAACCCAACTTCAAGGTTCTCTTCTATAAGAAGGTCGCAGATGCTGTCGACCATCTTCTTGCTCTCAAAGTCGGCCAGGTCAGTCAAAGACCGGCCCTCCCACTCCTTATTCTTGTCTGACCCTATGTGGCTGAAGATGTAGTTATCCAGGGTGGAACCCCACATGGGGTTCACGGAATCGCCAATCTCTTCTCGCACCGCCGGGTCTTTAATCCGTTCCACTAGGGCTGCAGGGCCACCGGCATGCACCCAGTAAGGGAGCAGCGAATGCAGGATGGTGCTGGCGGCGGCGTAAGGATACTGGTCGAAGGTTACGTCAACTCCGGCGTTCCGGCCCTCATCAACCAGAGCAATCATGCGCTCGCCCATGCCGTCCACCGGGCTGTGGTAGTGGGAGATATGTGTCGGAACACCGCCCCGTTTCCCAATCTCGATGGCCTCCCGGAACGGGTCCAGCAGCTGGTCTCCCTTGGTATACCGGGCATGAGTCATGTAGAAACCGCCCAGAGGGGCAATGGCTTCGCAGATCGCCGCCAACTCGTCTGTATCGCTGTAGGCGCCCGGGGGATAGGTCAGACCGGTGGAGAACCCAAAAGCGCCGTCCTCCATTCCTTGGCGGGCCAGCTCCTGCATCCGGGCCAATTCCTTTGGTGTGGGCGCTCGGTCATCCCAACCCATGGCTTCGATCCGGATGGCGGCATGGGGCACCATGAATGCCACGTTGGAAGCCGCGCGACCGTCTAATATGTCCAGAAACTCTTTAACCGAGCTCCAGCGAACGTCAGGCGGTGGTGTTCCATTGATAGCAGCCAAGAAGGTGAGTAGTTGTTCTAGCTTTGGCGGCGAGATGGGAGCGTAGGATAGCCCGTCCATGCCAATGGCCTCAGTGGTGACTCCCTGTCTGATCTTAGCGTGGTGCTCAGGGTCGGTCATCAGCTTGAGCTCGGAATGGGAGTGCATATCAATGAAGCCGGGACAGACCACAGAGTCGGCCACATCGAGAACCCGACCTGCTTCTACCCGAGAGGTGTCGCCCTTGATGATTGTGACTATGTCTCCGGTGATTCCCAGGCTGGCCCGGAACCAAGTCTGGCCGGTGCCGTCTACGATCCGGCCATTTCTAAGCAGCAGGTCGAACATGGTATCTCCCCATCCAATTCTTTTTTGACTTATGACGTGCCCTAAAGCGCTCCTAAAGTACCACATCAGTTGGGTCTCAGGACGCACCGAAATATCTGGATCTAGAAGCTGGTCGTATTGTTTGGCAGCGTCTTGTCAGGTGTTGAGGTTGGATATAATATTGGGGAAAATCACAATTAAGCCGATTCAATGATTAGGCTTAACACTAAGGGAGGCTCCACATGGGAACCGTTGGTATCGACCACCTGGCAATGC